>JAKUNK010000014.1:0-62499 GCA_022451945.1 Dehalococcoidia bacterium | reverse complement strand
GGAATTTTTGTGCTCCATGAATAGCCCCGTCACCGGAGGCCCCAGACAAACTCAAAATTCTGTGGTTTAGTTAGGTACTAGGTGGCATGGAGATTTGCTGGTTTTAGCCCCAATTTAGCCCCAATTTATTTTTGTCAGGTAAGCACGGTTTTTGCCGTTACCCTCAAAATGGTGTCTATGGTGAACTGTTGTGTACGCATGTGAACACAAACGGCTGCCTCTTAATCAGTAGGTCCCTGGTTCGACCCCGAGGCAGGTCACCATGAAATTAGGCAGCAAAAACCCCCTGCCAGTTTGGCAGGGGGTTTTTGCTATGATCTAGAAATAGGAACCGATGCTGAGTGTTTAAGCCATAACATCAGCAGATAAAGCCAAAAGATTTACGAATTAAGTATAAAAATGGTCGGGGTGAAAGGATTTGAACCTTCGACCTCGTCGTCCCGAACGACGCGCGCTACCCCTGCGCTACACCCCGACATAAATCGTATTTTAATACCGTAGGGTTGCGTTCGGTGTCCCGAACGATGCGTCCTACCCCTATGCTACTTCCGACTTTCCCTGCTTCGATTCTTGATTCCCAGCCCGAATCAGACTCTGGGAAGAGCAGGACGTATTATACCCTAAGATAAGCGTGTGGTGGCTGTTTTGAATTGGAAAGCGTGCCAGCGACCTGGAGTTGGAGGAAACGTTACTGATTGGATGACACCTTGGAAGTAGCTGAGGGACGGCCAGGGTTAGGGAGAGTGAGGCTTGCAGATTATTTATCGGCCTCTGGTGTTCCTCAGAATGACGGTTTTTGCCGGATCGGTAGAGTGGAAAAGCCGGCTAGGCGCGCGGTCAGTAAAAATTACTGGTCCAGCATTTCCTGGGTCTTTTCGATGAGGACGTTCTTATTCAAGGCCCCCGTCCATCTATTGAATATCCGGCCTTCGCGGTCGATGAATATGGTGGTAGGCATGCCCAAGACCTGGTAGTTCCTGATCACGTCTGAGTCTGAAGTGAACCCCGCTGGGTAGGTTATGGCCAGGTCGGACAGCAGCTTTTTGGCGTCATCGGTGTTTCCCAAGCCAGTGAACTGCCCTAGGTCAACGCCCAGTAACAAGGCTCGGTCTTGAAAGTCTTCGTTGAATTCCTGCAGGTCCGGCATCTCCGCACGGCAGGGCGGGCACAGTCCTGCCCAGAAATTGAGCACGATGGGCCTTCCGCCGATTAGGCCACTGAGTGTGACTTTCTCTCCCCCGACCACATCTTGGCCCTGAAACATAGATACGGTTAAGTCTGGCGCCAAATCTCCTGAGCCGGTGGAGCTGACAAAGTCGTTGTTTGAGTCGTCATTGCTACTGCAAGCGATTGCCGCCGCCAATATAGCCGCAAATATCAGCAGCCAGCGAAACCTGATGTTTTCCCAGCTGATTCGACTGTGTCTTACGGAAATGCCCGTCAAATCATCCTCCCTTGCCAATCAAAGCGATTCTCGAGACGGAATCGGTCTCGCACCCGAATAGAAAAATCAGATGTCATATCAATGTTGTGGGTTTTAGAGATACTTGCGAGATGATCCATCTACCGGTTTCCTGACAGGATAGGATTAATCAACGGTTGCGGGCCCCGCCAGTGCGGAGAGACTCTCTTGGAAGACCAAGAACCGTTCCAGTACCCGTGTCAGACGGGACAGCCATTCGTCACCCAGTCGCCTGAGCGGCATCTGCATCTGGGTATTGCCGACCTGGACGGACGGCCCCAAAGCGCGTTGGAGGGGCACCTTGGCGCCACCCACTGGTGTGCGCAGAGAAAGTACGATGGCGTCTCTACCCTGGACGATGGATTCCACCCCCACGTCGGCGGCCAGAGCCCGCAGCGAAGCCAAAGTCAGAAGGTTCTCGACCTCCTCCGGTAATGGGCCGAACCGGTCCCTCAACTCATCGCGAATCTCGGGTATGTAATCGGCGTCGGTCATTTTGGCCAGTCGTTGGTAGACCGCCAGACGTGTTGGCAAGTGGTCAACGTAGTCTTCTGGAATGCGGGCATTCATGGGGAGTTCTATGCGG
The DNA here is from genome assembly GCA_022451945.1 of Dehalococcoidia bacterium. GTDB lineage: Bacteria > Chloroflexota > Dehalococcoidia > Lucifugimonadales > UBA3495 > UBA9611. Next base: position 60,451 of record JAKUNK010000014.1, on the reverse strand, counting down.
GGCAGTTCATTTGGAATCTCAATGTCATCAGTCGCTCCTCCTTCGCCTTCCAACTCTTGCACAGCTTCGTTCAAAAGTTGTGTGTAAAGGTCGAGGCCAACCTCTTGGATATGACCGCTCTGGGACGCTCCCAGAATGTTTCCAGCGCCGCGAATCTCCAAATCTCGCATGGCGATTCGGAAGCCTGCGCCCAATTCAGATGCCTCCAGGATGGCTTGCAGACGATGTTCGGCTCCCTCCGTGATGCGCCGGCCCCTAGGAGCCAGAAGATAGGCATAGGCCCGGTGCTCGCTCCGCCCCACTCTGCCCCTAAGCTGGTAGAGCTGGGCCAGCCCGAACCGGTCGGCACGTTCCAGGATAAGAGTGTTTACGTTAGGCATGTCTAATCCGGACTCTATGATGGTGGTGCAGACTAGGATGTCAGCTTCGCCGTTTGCGAAGCTCAACATCGCATCTTCCAATTCCGACTCTGCCATCTGGCCGTGGCCTACCATGATTCGGGCTTGGGGCACAATCTTATTGATCTCGGCGGCGGCCTGGTGAATTGTGCGAACGCGGTTGTGTAGATAGAAGACTTGCCCGCCTCGTTCCATCTCTCTCAGGATGGCTTCTTTTATCACATCTTCCGAGTATTCAGAGACAAATGTTTTCACCGGCAGCCGGGCTTCTGGCGCCGAGTCCATGGTGCTCAAGTCGCGGATTCCGGCCAACGCCATGTTCAGTGTGCGAGGAATAGGAGTGGCGCTCAGCGTAAGCACGTCCACCTGTTGACGGAGCTGCTTCAGGCGTTCTTTGTGGCTGACGCCGAACCTCTGTTCCTCGTCCACCACCGCAAGACCGAGGTTCTTGAACTGAACGTCCTTTTGCAGCAGGCGGTGGGTGCCGATGACGATGTCCACGCTGCCGTCTCTCAATCCTTCAATCACCTCTAATTGTTCTTTGGGAGTGCGGAACCGGCTTAAGACTTCCACTTTGACCGGGAAGGGGCTGAGCCTTTCGCTGAAGGTAGCGTAATGCTGCTGGGCCAGTACAGTGGTCGGAACCAAGATGCCCACCTGCATGCCGTCGTTCACCGACTTGAATGCGGCCCGGAGCGCAATTTCTGTCTTGCCGTAGCCTACATCTCCGCAGATTAGGCGGTCCATGGGACGGCTGGTTTCCATATCGACTTTTACTTCGACGATGGCCCTGGCTTGGTCCGGTGTTTCAACGAATGGGAAAGAGTCCTCGAGTTCTTGTTGCCAGACCGTATCCCCTCCGTGCTCGTGGCCCTCGGCCAAGGCTCGGGCGGCGTTTACGCGGAGGAGTTCTTGCGCCATCTCCCTGGTCGCGCCCTTCACCCGACTCTTCACCCGAGCCCATTCCGCCGTGCTCAGGCGTGTGAGTGACGGCGGCTGGTCTTGTGCGCCGACGAATGCAGACACCCGATCCAGATGATCGGTGGGTACGTAGAGCTTGTCGTTCTCCGCGTACTCGAGAATCAGGTACTCTTTCCCTTCTTCGTCATCTCCGATGTGGGTCGTGCCTGCGAATCTGGCCACACCGTGGTCGATGTGCACGACATGGGCGCCAGGAACAAGGTCGGCCAGAACCACTTCCGGCCCGTGTTCGGCTTTGCGGCGTCGGTGATATCGCTGCTCTTTCACCGTGCCGAAGAGTTCGGAGTCGGTCAACAGCACTAGCGTGTTGGCATCTCTATTGACTCCAGGCAAGTTGATAGTCCAGCCGTCTCTGAGGGAGCCTGGAAGCAGGCAGACTTGTCCAGGAGCGGGAGGGCTGTCCAAGGATTGGGTCTGCGTAACGCCAACCCCTTCCTGTTCCAATATCTCTGCGATCCTCCGTTGGTGCTGGGTGATTGCCACCACTGCGCAGTTGGCTTCTCGGTGACGTTGAATGTCTGCAGTCAGTTGTTCCAGATTGCCGTAATAAGGCTTGGACGGCTGGAAAATCTTATCCTCGTCATCACTCACCCAGGTCTGAAGCTGAACCTGGCGGACGCCGCTTAACCGGTTAGAGAAGGTTTCCCATTCCATATGAGGCGACGGGAAATTGACTGGTAGCTCGCCCCGTTCTTCCCGGGCTTCGCGCATGCGTTCGAAACGCTCTTCCAGTTCCTGCGCCTCGGCTTCCACTCTGCCGTACCGGTCTAGGACCACCCGACCGTTCGCCCCGATGTACTCCATCAGATGGGCTTGGTTTACCAGACCGTTGTAGAAAGAGAGAGTCTCAGGGTTGGGTACTGACGTGAGCTGCGACAGTTCATCGGCCATGCGGTCGCGTACATCGTTGCCGCATTTGGCATAGTCCAAACCATCGATTAGGGTTTTCACTGTCTCCTGATGGGCCAGGCCGGGCAATTGCTCTTTTGCGGGAGCCAGCCGTACTTCCTCGATGGGGCCGATGGAGCGCTGGGACGCAGGGTCGAAGTTGCGGATGGTGTCTATCTCGTCGTCCCACAATTCGATGCGGGTCGGCCATTCCGCGCCGATGGGGTAGATGTCCAAGATTCCGCCGCGGTGGCTAAAGCTGCCCGGCGCTTCTACAACGGGCTCGTTGCGGTATCCCAGGTCCAACCAATGGCCTAAGACGTCGTTGATGCGTATGCGATCGCCTTTCTTCCAGACGCTAAGCTCTCCGCTGGTGGGGAACACCCCGGCCATTAGTTCTGGGGGCAGAGTGTAGAGCAGGGCGGAGCCCACCGAGCAGACTACTAACGGTTGAGTTTCAACCGGAGGGCCTCCGAAGTTGCCAGCTGCAGCCAGAGCCGCCAATGCTGTCAGCCGCTGGTTGCTGGTGTTGGCATCAACCGCCAATCGCTCGAAGGGCAACACCTCTGGCTCTGGGAGATGGTAGATGGGCTGGTCTTCCCCCAGGTATGTGAGCAGTTGGTCGTGTAGGCGGCGGGCATCGTCGGGCCTAGGCGTGATCACCAAGATCGGCCCCTGTTGTCGGTACCATAACGAGGCTAGGAATACCGCGCGGGCACCCTGCCGGAGAGTTACTCCAGACTCGCTGTTTCCTCCACCAGCGGCATCAACGTTGCCACGGTACTCAGGATGACGATCCAGTAATTCCAGAATTCCCTTAAGTGTCATCTAGTGCGCTTCGACTCCAGACCACCTACAGCGAAAACACGCAGAGGTTTAAAATTACACGCGGGAAAAGGGGCTGGTAACGAAGCCAGCCCCTTTCCAACTATTCTATGGCCTCAAAGAAACTGTTACAAGGAGAAATTGAGCATGTTACCAAACTGGGAATCTGGCAGTGCGTGCTATAATATTTGGGTCGTGTAGCGCCTTTGAATCGCTTATTTTCAGCCTGATTTCCTGCCTTCGAACACCGATAATATGGCCAGAACAAGCCAAAAATATAAGACAGAAAACAGCTCGGAGTCCTGCACTCTCCGTTACCGGCGAATCGTTGTCAAAGCCGGGACAGGAGCCCTAACCGGACCTAACGGTTTGAACTCCGAGGTCATGGCCGACCTGGTGCGCCAGATTTGTCACGTGCGTGACGCCTCAGGTGAAGTTCTGCTGGTGACTTCAGGGGCCATCGCCGCCGGCCGCTCGGCACTAGGGCAAACCCTGGGGGAATTGGAGCACGATATCTCTTCTCGGCAGGTTTTTGCTGCAGTGGGTCAAAGCCGGTTGATGCACACCTACCAAGAGATGTTCGCCGCACATGACGCTCAGATCGCACAAATCCTACTAACCATAGCCGACCTTTCCAACCGTCAGTCCTATCTGAACGTGGGCAACACCCTTCAACGACTCTTGGAATTAGGAGTGCTGCCGGTGGTCAACGAGAACGACGTAGTGGCGGTCGATGAGATTGGTGAGGTCTTCGGTGACAATGACCGCCTCTCAGCGTTGGTAGCTAACCTGATTGATGCCGACCTGATGGTGGTATTGACCGACACCGACGGTTTGTATTCAGCCGACCCGCGCACAAACCCCGACGCCACTCTTATCATGGAGGTCGACCGGGTGGACGCCGGTATTGAAGCATTGGCTGGAGAGGAACTACACCCTTGGGCCAGAGGTGGCATGGCCACCAAATTGGAGGCCGCCAAGCTGGTTACGACATCGGGCATACCCATGGTGATGTGTCACAGCAGGGCTGAAGACGCGGTGGTACGTGCCGCTAAAGGTGAGTCCGTGGGTACCTTTTTCAAACCCGCCAATGGCAAGATGGAAGCGCGTAAGCGCTGGATGCTGAGCGGGATCTCACAGCGCGGGAAGATCGTGGTGGACAGAGGAGCAGTTGGGGCTTTATCGAAAGACCACCGGAGCCTGCTCCCCGCCGGTATCCAGTCTGTGGAAGGTGAATTCAGCCGCGGTGAGTCCATCTATGTGGTGGATGTCAATGGCGTCAAGATAGCTTGCGGTATAGCCAATTACGCCGCCAGCGACATAGGCAAAATACGGGGTTTGCGATCTGACCGCATCGAAGAGACTTTGGGTTACCATTACGGACAAGAAGTGGTGCACCGGAATAACCTCGTGCTTCTTTGATATGACTATCAAGACGGTTCTAGATTTACATGCATTGGGCCAAGCCGCCCAGAAAGCCGCCCGAAAGCTGGCCCGTCTGTCTACCGATGACAAGAATCAGGTGTTGCTAAACCTGGCTGCGTTGCTCCGGTCGGATCATGCAGATGTGCTCGCGGCCAACAAAGGGGACTATCAAGAGGCCAAAGCTGATGGATTGGAAGAGTCCATGTTGGACCGTCTCCTCCTGACCGGTGACCGTCTTAACGGCATCGCCGACGAGATTGAGCGAGTGGCTGAACTTCCTGATCCTATAGGCGAGGTCATTGAGACTTCATCTTTGCCGAATGGGCTAATCACTAGCCGCCGACGAGTTCCTCTTGGAGTCGTCGGCAGCATCTACGAGTCTCGGCCAAACGTGACTGTCGACATATTCGGTCTCTGCCTAAAATCCGGCAACGCCTGTATCTTGCGAGGCGGGAAGGAGACAATCCGATCTAATACCGCTCTCCATACCATGCTGCGTAAGGCACTGAGTGACTCCGGTATCACGACCGACGCAGTCCAGTTCGTGAACAACCCTGACCGGGCATTGGTGGATGCCATGCTCAAGATGGACAGCTACATTGACTTGTTGGTGCCACGGGGCGGGGCGAGTCTTGTAAAGTATGTAGCTGAAAACGCTACCATGCCCGCGGTTACAGGCGGTATAGGCGTATGCCACACCTACGTGGACCGCTCCGCCAACCTCAATATGGCGGTCGAGATCGTCCATAATGCCAAGGTTCGTCGTCCCTCCATTTGCAACGCCCTCGATACCGTCCTGCTTCACTCAGAGGTGGCGGCCGTTGGATTACCGATGATCGCGAAAGAATTGACGGGTTCGGGTGTAGAATTGCACTGTGACAACCGTGCCCTGAGCGTACTCGGACCGGAGAGTTCAGAGGCAGCCATTCCGGCCAACGAAGACGACTGGGGCAGAGAGTTCCTTTCACTGACCGCCGCCGTCAAGATTGTGGATTCGTTGGACGACGCGCTGGAGCATATCGAGACCTACGGTTCTGGCCACTCCGAGGCGATTATCACCGAAGACGACGAGGCGGCCACCAGGTTTCTGGATGAAGTGGACGCAGCGGCCGTTTACGTGAATGCGAGTACCCAATTCACCGACGGCGGACAGTTTGGCCTCGGGTCAGAGGTTGGCATCAGTACCCAGAAGTTCCACGCTAGGGGGCCGATGGGCCTCAAAGAACTAACCTCATATAAGTGGGTAATCGTGGGCAAAGGACAGATCAGGCCGTAGCTGTTATGCCCGCGCGACTAGGAGGCCATACGTGGCGGACCTAAAATTCGAACGCGAGGTGCGAACCCCACATTCAGAGGCGTATCTAATAATGGAACAGGATCGGCAGGTGGGTCGAGTTGACATCCACTTCACTCCTGAGATGGTCCATGCTGCTGTATCGGTGGACGAGAGTTTGACCCAGGAGACGGTCCAGCAGATCATCGACATAGTGGACGAAGACATCGTCGACTCCGTTGGAATAAACCGTGGGAATTTCGTGGTACACATCTTCCAGGGCCGTGAGACCGGCGTCCTCAGCGACGAGAGCGAGAACGAGTTCAGCGAAGACGGCAGCGACCACTAGCCACTAAGCTTCTCAACCAGAACGCCCACGCTCTGCCTGTCCAATGTCGTTTGCCCCGGTGCTATACTCATCCCTTTATTCAAACTCGCTATAAATTTTACGACGGTTGCACAGATTAGGCTTTGATAATAGACGCTCATTGCCACATCCTACCGCCCTCTTTCCGTGACCGCAGAGTCGAGTTAACCGGGCGTGACGCCACCTTTGCGTCACTCTTGTCCGACCCTAAAGCGGCCATCGCTACCGTGGACGATCTGTTGAAGGCCATGGACCGCGCCGGTATCGACCGCGCTTTGGTCATGGGTATGGGGTGGACCGACCCTGACGTGGCAACCGAGGCCAACGATTACATCATTCGGGCCGTGGCCGATAACCCGAATCGCCTAAGTGGATTCTGTTCGGTAAACCCCGTCTGGGGAGAGAGGGCTTATACCGAGGCGAAACGGTGCATCGCCGCCGGGCTGTCGGGAATCGGAGAGCTGCACGCGGACACCCAGGGATTTGACATTACCAGCGTTTCGGATATGGCGCCGATTATGGAACTGACCCGCGCCGATGCCTTGCCGGTTCTGGTCCACGCTTCCGAGCCGGTAGGTCATCAGTACCGCGGCAAGGGCAGAACCACCCCCGAAAAGCTGTACCGTTTTATCCAAAACTTCCCAGGCAACCCAATCATCTGCGCCCACTGGGGCGGCGGACTACCGTTCTATTCCCTGATGCCCGAGGTCAAGGAGTCCCTCAAGCTGGTGTATTTCGACTCTGCAGCCTCGCCCTTTTTGTACCGGTCCGAAGTATTCCCAGCCGTAGCAGAGCTCGTTGGATCTGGAAAAGTACTCTTCGCCAGCGACTACCCATTGATGGACATGTCCCGTCCACTAGAGCAAGCTCGGAGCATTGGACTCGCCCCTGAAACGGAAGGACGTTTGCTTTCAGGAAATGCCGCCAAATTATTGCGCTTGTGACCTCAGCTGACGCGCATCCAGAGGGGTCGGTGACCTTGCCGGACTACCTGAGGGAAGGCCTGGAGATTCTTTTTGTTGGCTTGAACCCCTCCAAGTACTCTGCCGAGGTTGGCCATTATTTCGCCAATCCCCGCAATCGCTTCTGGCCGGCTTTCAATCTATCCGGGTTGGTGGATAGACCTGTGACATACCAAGAAGACGGCACGTTGCTGAACGATGGAATCGGATTCACCGACGTTGCCAAGCGTCCCACTTCCATGGGTTCTGGACTCCGAACGGCCGATTTTCGCCAAGGGGCACCGGTCCTCAAAGACAAGATAATCAAGTTTGCGCCGAGGCTGGCCTGTTTCCAAGGTTTGATGGCCTACAAGGCCTACTTGCAGCACGGCGAGGGCGTAAAAGAAAAACCGGAACTTGGTGAGCAGGAGCGAATGATCGGTACTTCTACTGTATTCGTGGTGCCCAATCCAAGTCCGGCCAACGCAAAATATTCCCTGAATGATTTGGCCGAGTGGTACGGCTGGCTTAGGGAGGCCAGCCAGAGGTGACCATACCAGCCGACGGTAAGATCAGGTCGTTCATAGCCATCCCGGTTCCCGAATCGGGAATCCAAGCTTTGGAAGACTCAGTTAGGGGTCTAGAAGCGGAGTTCGGCAGACACGTTCGTTGGGTTCGGCCTGAGGGAATCCACTTGACACTTAAGTTTATGGGAGACATCCAGTTGGGAATCGCTGAAAAAGTTCTAGAAAGCCTGTCTTCAGTGACCACTGTATTCAAGCCATTTGTTCTTGCCATCAACGGACTCGGCGTCTTCCCTAACCTGCGGAGTCCCAGGGTCTTGTGGGCCGGGTTAAATGGTGATCTTGAGGTGCTCGGAGCACTACAACAGGCTGTGGACGATGCTGTGGGCCAACTGGGTCTTCCTAAAGAACAGCGTGGATTCTCCCCTCATTTGACGCTAGGACGGGTCCGGCGGGATGTGAACGACGAACAACGAAGGAAGATCAGTGAGGCTATTTCCTCAGCGGCACCGCCGACCGCCGTGGAGTGGACCGCTGACACCGCCAACCTGATGCGGACTGAACTCGATCCTAACGGTTCCAAACACTATCTGGTTGGCTCTGCATCTCTAGGTACTGGGTGATGGACTGCGTGAACACCACCATCTGGCCTGTGGCGCCCTTCGATTTCGAGTTTACCGCCGGCTACCACACTTACTTCCAGAGTCGGTACGGTACTGACACGATGGAAGACGGCGTCTACCGCCGGCTCCTGGATCTGGGGGACAAGTTGGTATTGGCCTCGGTGTGGTCTTCCGGCTCGGTTGAATCCCCAGAGTTGACTGTGGAGCTGCAAGGCTCGGACCTAGACGCCAACGACGTGACATCGGCCAAGTCGAAGGTCTCCTGGCTATTGGGAGTGGATCAGGATTTGTTGCCGTTCTACGAACTCGGCAGGGCTGACAAGTCCATGGCAGGCCTGGTGGAACAGTTTTATGGCCTACATCTGCCTCACACTGCCACGGTGTTCGAGGCTTTGGTGTTGGCGGTTCTGGGCCAGCAGATATCCACCGGCGTGGCCCGAATCATCCGGACGCTTCTTATCGAAACGTTTGGTCCCAGTGCCCAGTTCGACGGCCAGATATATTACGCCTTCCCTAGACCCGAGTCTATCTGGGCGTCGTCACCCGCCGAACTTCATACCATGAAACTGACTCAGCGGAAATCGGAATATGTTCACGGCCTGGCGGGTTCGATCTTAGACACCTCTGTGGGGCTGGAAGACCTGGATGAATTGTCTGACGGAGAGATCGTCGACAAGCTCGTGTCCCTGCGTGGCGTGGGGATCTGGACCGCACAGTGGGTGTTAATCCGGGCAGTGGGCAGGCCCGATGCACTGCCACTTGGCGACCTGGCGTTGAGGAGAATAGTCTCGCGTCTCTTCACAGGCGGTGAAGATGTGACGGACGCTCAGGTTGAGGGTATCGCTCAAAGGTGGTCTCCTTACCGGACCTTTGCTACTGTCTATCTTTTTAGCGCCTTGAGAATTGGGGCAGGGTGATTCGCCTCACCAAAAATAAGGAGAACAGCATGTCGTTTCTAGGACTTAGACTTGGGAACGAAACTCAGATGAGCACGGTGGATATCCAGTACCTTGGCAGGATGGCCGAAGAATCGGGTTATGGTGAGATCTGGATGACGGAGGGTTCTGGACGGGATTCCCTGACCCAACTCACAGCCATCGCATCGGTCACCAGCCGTATCGGCTTGGGTACCGGAATATTGCCGATGTTCTCAAGAACGCCTTTGATAACAGCCATGTCCTCGGCTGGGCTGGCTGCCTCTTCCGATGGGCGGTTCATCCTGGGTTTGGGCGTAGGAAACCGCTCTGCCACCGAAGACGGACACGGGGTGGCCTATAGCCAACCGATGGACCATATCTCGGATATGGTCCATATCGTGCGCGCTTTGTTGAAAGGTGAAGAGGTTAATCATCAAGGCAAGGCAATTACGGTAAACAGGGCCACACTGGGTGACGCAAACCCCAAGGGCGATGTCCCTATCTATCTAGCGGCTTTGGGCCCTCGCATGCTGCAGTTGGCCGGAACCATAGCCGATGGAGTGTTGTTGAGTTGGACTGCCGCAAGTTATCTTGAGCAGGCGATCCAACTTGTGAGAGATGGGTCAACCAGAGCTGGTCGCGATCCTTCCGAGGTGGCGATATCGGGTTATCTGCGAGTCGGAGTTACTGATGATCTGGAAGCGGGTCGTGCTAGCCTACAGCGGGAGATTGCCAGGTATGCCAGCGGTATCCACTATCAATCATTCTTTCGGAATACTGGGTTCGGGGCGGAGATGATAGGAGTGCAGTCGGGTAGGGATCATGCCTATAACCCAGCCACGGCCGCGGCAATCGGTGACAAAATGCAGTCGGAGTTGGGAGTAGTTGGCCCTGCGGAAGTCTGCAGGGCACGGATCGAGCAACTGCGGGAGATGGGTCTGGCCAAACCCGTGATCGCCCCATTAACCGTGGGAGACATGAAGGAATCCTATGAGCGTACCATTCAAGCTTTGGCCCCGTAAGAATCTGAAGTTGTCCTGAGAGAAGTATGTCCTCTGTTCTAGTTTTCGTATTTGACGGACTTCAACCGGCCCAGGTAAACACCTGGCTGATGCCCAACCTTTCGGCCTTTGCCGCTAATGGAGTGACATTCGTCAATCATCATGCGGTATTTCCGTCTGTCACCCGCGTCAACTGTTCTAGCATGGTCACCGGCATGGACCCAGGAGGACATGGCTTGGCTGGAAACAGGCTTCTGATCAGAGAATTCGACCCGTATAACGCGATGGGGGCCATGGAGCCAGAACTGAGTAAGGTTGCGAAGGCCGGCGTGCCAGTGCTCTTAGCGCCAACTTTAGCTGAGATTCTTGTGCGCCACGGCAAAGAATACGTAGCCATCGGCGTAGGGACCAGTGGCAACGCATATCTCCATAACCCAACAGCTGAAGATTCAGGAGGAGCGACTATCCACCCAACATTCGCCTTGCCCAGAGATCTTCATGAATCTTTGATTGACCGGTTTGGTCCGTGGCCGGAAGAAAAGGTGCCTAATACTCCGAGATTGGCCCACGCCACTCGGATCATGACCGAATACGTTCTTCCTGAACGAGAGCCGGCTGTGGCGTTGATTTGGTCTTCGGAGCCGGACAAGGCCCAACATGCATCTGGGGTTGGTTCCAGTCTATCCGACACTGCGATCAAGGAAGCAGACGGGCAGTTCGGGGATGTGCTTCGTTGGTTGCAGGAAACAGGCCGCACTGATGAAACGGACGTCATAGTTGCTTCAGACCACGGCTACTCGACCATAACTGGGAATGTTGATGTTGAAGCTTTGATGAGAGATGCCGGGTTTCGGCCTGGAGGAGAGGCAGGTGGGGTGATAGTTGCCCAAAACGGTGGCGCGGCTCTCTTATACACACCGCCAGGGGACTTAGAAACGGCCCGGCGATTGGCTTCTTGGCTCATGGGACAGCCTTGGTGTGGCACAGTTACCGCTTCGGATGCTGTGGGAGGTATCGCTGGGACTCTACCGGCTTCATTGGTGGGTAACCAGGGCCCGCGGGCGCCCGAGCTCACTGTCTCGTTCGCCTGGGATTCAGCAGCCAATGAAGCAGGGTATCCCGGCACGGCGTATGCGACCTATGGCGAGCCAGGTATGGGCCAGCATGGATCCATGAGCCGTCATGAGATGAATAATATCTTGTTCGCCGCCGGCCCCGGGTTCAAATCTAATATCAGATCGCAAGTTCCGTCAGGTAATTTGGATCTGGCTCCAACCATCCTCAGGATTCTAGGCATATCAGGCGAGACAGCTATGCACGGAAGGGTTCTCGAGGAAGCGCTGTCCGATGGGCCAGGAGCTGATGGCCCGGACTGGCGCACAGAATCCCACCAATCAGAAGCCGACCTGGGCGGTGAGGTATACCGCCAGCAGATAAAAATATCCAGCGTGGGCGCCACGTCATACGTCGATGAAGGGAATCGGACATGATTCCGTGAGTTAGCCACGATCATAGAACCGGTTGTGTATCGACCATATGAGAACCTCCGGCCCTCTGGCACTGAGTTGGCATTAAAGTGAGGGAGTGGCATGTACCGCCCAGAATTGTTGGGCCGTACCCCCTGATGTTGTGGCTGACTTAACAGTCGTGATAACGCCACGCGCCTGATTCTATTAGGAACAACTGCAGTTCAGGGCCCCATACTATCTTGTTGCCAATCTTCCATGTTTGTTCGACGTAAGCCCAGGGAGAATTCCAACTTTTCAATTTGTAATAGCGGTCGGCTTCTTGGGCATCTTTTAAATCCATCGTAATCGTCTCCAGAAACCAAGGCCTTACAACCTCAAAGACCAATCCCTTATAGTCAGCCAGGGAAGTCTCGCTCCGGCAAATTAACGACCAGCTATCATATAATCCCTCCAACGCTTCGGTAGTCATATCACTGGCCAAGAACCATCCATCTCTATTATTTGCGAGCGCAAACAGTTCCTCTTGCAGCTCAGATTTCAATTCAATATCTGTGGGAGGAATACTGCCTCGAAGGAGCATATCAGCATCAGCATCACCTCCACCGTCACAGGCAGTCATGGTTAGCAGCAAAACCATTACAGCTAATATCGAAACTATCCTTCCTAAGGTTGCGTTCATTTCCTTTTGGCCTTTCGGACATATTTTGGTGATGAAAAAATCTCCCCTAAATGGTCTATATTTAGGGGAGATTTTTTAGCGTTTTACGGGCTGTTAGTTCAAAGCAAACGGGCCTTGAAAACACAGCGATGGAGATTATATGAATGTAAGATGCTCAAATACAGACGTTGCCGCCGAACGTTCAGCACTGCTGCCGTAGTTAGCCTTTCAGCATCTTCATCAACTGCATGGGGTTACGGGACTTGGACATCTGCTTCATCATCTTCTGAGTCTGTTTGAACTGGTTCAGCAGTTGGTTCACGTCTGCAGGAGTGGTGCCGCTGCCCTTGGAGATACGCCGGCGGCGGCTCCCATTTAGGATCTCAGGCCTTTGGCGTTCTTGGGGAGTCATTGACCGGATTATGGCTTCTATGCGCTCGACACGCCCGTCGTCCAGGTCTCCCATTGGCATCTTCTTGCTGAGTTGCCCCATACCCGGAATCATTTCCATCACGGAAGATAGCGAGCCCATCTTTTTCACGCTCTGAATCTGGGTTAAAAAGTCCTCAAGGTCGAAACTGGCCTGGCGGAACTTGCGCTCCATTTCCTCGGCCTGCTTATCGTCTACCGCTTCCTGAGCCTTCTCGATAAGGGTCAGAATGTCTCCCATGGCAAGGATTCGGGAGGCCAGTCGATCTGGGTGGTAGGCTTCCAAGCCGTCGGGTCTCTCACCAACTCCCAGGAATTTGATGGGCACGCCGGTCACTCGGGTGATAGACAGTGCCGCGCCCCCACGGGCATCACCATCCATCTTCGACATGATTAGGCCAGTGAGATTCACACGCTCGTGGAACCCTTCGGCGGCGTTGACCGCTTCCTGACCGGTCATGGCGTCCACTACCAGAATCACTTCCTGGGGATTGATAGCTTTTTTAACGTCGTCCAGTTCCTGCATCAGATCTTCGTCTATCTGGATCCGGCCGCCGGTGTCGATGATGGCCCAGTTGACTCCAAGTTGGCGAGCCTTTTCAAGGCCGTTCTTGGCAACCTGGACTACCGTGGAAGACTCTGGGTCTTCTGAATAGACCGAGATATCTAACTGCTTGCCTAGAGTCTCCAGTTGCTGGATGGCGGCAGGGCGGCGCAGGTCAGCGGCTATCAGTAGAGACTTGTGACTTTCTCGGCGCAGGTGGAGCGCCAGCTTGGCGGCAGTGGTCGTTTTACCTGATCCCTGCAGTCCCACCAGCATGATAGCCGTGACCGGTTGGCTTGAAAGAGTCAGGGAGTTGTCGCCACCGCTGAGCAGTTGGGTCAGCTCATCTTGGACGATCTTCACGACCTGCTGACCAGGGGAGAGGCTTTCTAGAACGTCTGAGCCGATAGCCCGCTCTTTCACTGCGGCTACGAAATCCCGTGCGACCCGGAAATTTACGTCGGCTTCCAACAGGGATCGGCGGACTAGGGCAAGGGCTTCGTCAACATCGCTTTCGGTCAGGCGTCCCTTGCTGGTCAGCTTATTCAGGATCCCAGTCAATCGATCGGTCAGGTTCTCAAACATATCTGCTCTGGCTAGATTTCGGGTGGGTTATCACCGATTGTAGGCTCGGCTGTGTTACAGGGTCAAGACAAACAGAGGTGATTTACTCTGGCGGAACTGACTGCCAAGCGTCTTGCTCTGGTTGAACATCGGATTTGTTAGGCCCATCAAAAGGCCCATTACGCTATGCTAAAATTAACTGGTCTTCGGTCGACATAACGTGAAATCGAGAGCACCTTTTTGGAGTGGTGGAGGTTGTAGTGGGCGGTTTTCCTCCGGTTTTTCCGGTGAAATATCGGGCCCATCTGAGGCCCTCTTAATGATACCCCTCAGGCTTACTCTCAGTAACTTCTTGTGTTATCGGGAGAACGTTGAGACGCTGGACTTCGCCGGAGTCCACGTTGCCTGCTTGTGCGGCGCCAACGGACACGGTAAGTCCGCCCTGCTGGATAGCATCACCTGGGCGCTATGGGGCAAGGCCAGGGGAAAGGTTCAAGACGAGATGATCTCCTATGGCGCTGATGAGTGCCGGGTGGAGTTGGACTTCGCATCCCGAGACCAAAACTACCGCGTCATCCGCAGCCATGCTCGGGGCGGTAAGCGGCGTAGGGGCGGTGTATCCGACCTGCAATTGATGGTTCTGGAAGGTGAAGCTCCAAGGCCGATGACCGGCGATATGATCCGCGAGACCCAAACCCGCATCGACCAGACCATTGGCATGGACTACGACACCTTTGTGAACTCAGCGTTCTTGGTACAAGGGCGCGCTGACGAGTTCACCAACAAGACGCCTGCTGAGCGCAAAGCTGTGCTCAGCAAGATATTAGGTCTGGAGGCCTACGACCGGCTTCAAGCCCGAGCCCGAGAACGAAACAGTTGGGCTGAGAACACCGCTAAGATCGCCGAAAGCACCGTTGAACGACTGCGTCGGGAACTTGGGCAATTGGTGGAGCCATCGGCTGAACTCTCTCAATTGGAGGTGGGACTAGTCGCCTTGAACAAAGACTTGGCCGATCAGCAGGAGAAAACTACGACCCTGCGAGACCAGGTGATGGAACTGCGACGGCAACAGGCAAGCCAAGCGGAGTTGGCCCAACGGCTTGTAGCCCTGGCCCAAGAGCTGGAGCAATTCGAGTCCGCCCACCGGACCGCACAACAACAGGTGCTCTCCAGCGAGAAGCTGCTAGAAACGGCGCCGGCCATACGCCAAGGTGCGGCTCAACTTGCCAAGGCCCGAGCTGCATTCTCCAGGCTTGAAGCAGCAGGGCGCAACTTCGAAAACTTGGAACGCCAGCGGGCTACTGCTTCGGCTACGGTTGATGTCAAACGGACCGTGCTGGAATCACAGCTCCAACAACTGGCCACTGAGATAGAGACAAGGATTACGCCCAAAGCCCAAGGTCTGGAACAGATTCAAATAAGCCAGCAAAAGTTGCAGGCCGAAGGGCGGGCTCTGGAAGAGCGGGGTGAAACCTTGTTGGCTGAACGGGATAGATTGAATGGCATGGCTGTTCAGACCGGGCAGCTGAAAAGCGCCCTAGAACGTTCCGCCACCGAGGGGAAGGAGCTAGCTGCCAAGAAAGAGTTGTTGGACGGCGCCAATGGCCTGGAGGCGGTCTGCCCGCTGTGCCAGACGCCGCTCAGCGCAGACGGTTGCCAGCGCCTTGTCGACACATTCACTGCCGATATAGAAGCAAAACGAGAAGAGTATCGGACAACATCAGCTCAGGCAAAATCACTTCAAACGCAAACCTTGGAGTTGGAAATCAGTTTGTCCCAGCAAGAGCAGGCTTTGTCCCAAGCCCAGACCAAGCGTCAGCTTAGCTTGCAGCAATTGGAACAGCAGATGCAGGAAGCCCAACAAGCTCAATCAGACCTCGCTGAGGCGGCCACCAGACTAGAAGCCATGCGCACTACCCTTGCAGACGGGTCTTTCGCTACCGATGAATCTGCCCAACTCAAGAGATTGGAAACCCAGATACAAGAACTGGAATACGACGCCGCCGCTCGCCAGCGCACCTTCCAAGAGACTGTCGAGTTAGAAGAATTTGCGCAGCAGGTACGGTTGCTTGAACAGGCAGAGGACAGCCTTCCTGGCGCCAAGGAGGCGGCAGAACAAAATGCTGCCATGGCCAAGCGACGCAAAGAAGAGATCGAGCAACTTCAGTCCCGAATAATCGAGGCCAAGCAGGCTCTGGCAGGTCTGGCTACGCTAGAGAGCGAATTCACCTTAACGGAACAACGAGAACGGGAACTTGGCGTAAAGATTCAGCACTCGATAGAGAGGCAAGGCTATCTTAGGAACCAAGTGGAGCGTCAAGAGTCTCTGGTAGATGAGATGAGGGTGGAGTCGGCGCGGTTGAACGCCCTGCAGGACGAGCAATCCATCTACCAGGAGTTATCTACCGCGTTTGGCCGTCAGGGAGTCCAGGCCATGCTCATCGAGACTGTGGTGCCGAGGTTAGAGGATGAGACCAACGCGCTTCTGGGCCGTATGACCGACAACCGCATGAACGTGAAACTTGAAACTCAGCGAGAGCGGGCGTCCGGACAAGGTGAACCTAGGGAGACCTTGGAGATATTGGTTAGCGACGAGCTAGGCCCACGGAGCTACGAGATGTACAGCGGCGGCGAGGCGTTCCGGGTTAACTTGGCCTTGCGTATTGCCCTGTCTAGGGTACTGGCTCAACGCATGGGAGCGCCCTTGCCAACCCTGTTTATTGACGAAGGGTTCGGTACACAAGACGCCGTGGGCCGGGAACGGATCCTAGATGTGATTAGCGCTATCGGAGATGACTTTGAGAAAGTCTTGGTAATTACCCATCTGGAAGATCTGAAAGAAGCGTTCCCCGTGCGGATAGAGGTCCAGAAAGATGAGGCCGGGTCCACGTTTGTGATCAGCTGATTCCAGATTCAATTAGAAGTTATGGAAGGAGGGAAACTTGACTTCAGTTCCCGGCGGTAGTATTCAGGTGCGCCCTGCTTCGCAGTTACATATCGACAACATAATTGACTTCAATATAGCTATGGCGTTGGAGACCGAAGGCAAAGACTTAGACCCGGAAACGGTTCGGGAAGGTGTGCTCGCGGTGTGCAACCGGGATGACTTGGGGTTTTATGTGATTGCGGAGTGCAGTGGCCGTTCCATTGGCCAGTTGCTAATCACTTACGAGTGGAGCGACTGGCGAAACGCCTTATTCTGGTGGATTCAGAGCGTCTATGTCAGGCCAGAATACCGTCGCCAGGGGGTCTATAAAGCCCTGCATTACTATGTCTCTGAATGCGCCCGCCAGCAGGATGAAGTTTGCGGCCTGCGATTGTACGTAGATAAAGACAACAGGATCGCCCAAGGGGTCTATTCCGGCCTCCAGATGCGGCCAACGCATTACGACATGTACGAGATAGAGTTCAATACCAACCCAGTAGTAGACGTGAGAGTAGAACTTGAAGAGATCGAAGAAGATGTTACCTGATAACGTAAAGAAGTTCGCGGCCGAGAACCACCAAGGAGTGCTGAGTTGCTTTCGCAAGAACGGAATGCCTCAGATGAGCGTGGTTACATGCGGCCCTTACCGTGATGGCGTGGCGTTTTCGACTACCGTAGACCGCGCCAAGCTGATTAACCTGAAACGGGACTCCCGCTGCGCACTAATGTTGTCCAAGCAGGACTGGTGGGGCTATGTCGTCCTGGAAGGCAAAGCCACTGTTTTGACTTCAGATAACACCTCCACCGATGAGCTACGCGACGCCCTTCGAGGTGTCTACCGCGCTGCCACCAACAGCGACCACCCTAATTGGTCCGAATATGACCAAGCCATGATTGACGACCAACGCGCTGCAGTCATAGTCGTCCCAGACCAGATCTACGGAACGGCGGTTTAATAACAGGCGCTGTGTGCGGCCAGGACGATCGAACCTGGGAACCGTCGTGTGCTACTATTTCCCAGTCATGATGGATTCGAGGAAGCAATAATGGCCGACATCGATAAGAAAGGCCTTCGGGAAGCGGGACAGGAATACGAAGACAGGCTGGCTGATGCATTGGCCCGCCATAAGGAGCTGAAACCAGCTCCGGAGACCAGCTACGGCATGCCTTTGAAGTCGGTTTATACCCCAGAGGATGCTTCGGAGCAGGAGTACCTTCGGGACCTGGGTTTCCCTGGCGCCTACCCGTTCACCCGAGGTATCCGGCCCGACATGTATCGCGGTCGACTTTGGACCATGCGCCAGTATGCAGGATACGACACGGTGGAAGAGACCAACTCACGGTTCCGGCACCTGCTAGAGCAGGGCCTTACCGGAATGAACGTCGCCTTTGACCTGCCGACCCAGTTGGGTATGGATCCTGATGATGTACCCGCCACGAGCGAAGTGGGAAAAGTGGGCATCTCTTGCCCATCGGTGCGGCAGATGGAGACCCTCTTTCAAGAACTGCCTTTAGATCGGGTGACACCCTCACTCACGGTCAACGCGTCTGCGCAGGCGGTGCTGTCCATGTATTTAGTTACCGCGCAGCAACGTGGACTCGCACTGGAGCAGATTGGCGGTACCACCCAGAACGACATCCTCAAAGAGTTCATAGCCAGGGGGAACTATATCTTCCCTCCAGGCCCGTCGTTGAAGATGACAGTGGACTTGTTTGAGTATTGCGCCCAGCACCTGCCCAGGTGGAACTACATCAACATCTGCGGCTACCACGTGCGCGAGGCTGGTTCCAGTCTGGTTCAGGAACTTGCCTTCGCATTTGGGAATGCCTGCGCCTATCTGGACGAGGCCCTTTCCAGAGGCATGGAGATTGATGACTTTGCCCCACGTATCGCCTTCAACTTCAGTGTGTTTAACAACGTTCTCGAGGAGGTGGCCAAATTTCGGGCCGCCCGTCGCCTGTGGGCGCGGCTGCTCAAGGAACGATACGGGGCGAAAAACCCTCGCTCGCTGACCTTGAGGACTGGGGCCGGCAGCGGTGGCAGCACACTAGTGGCCCAACAGCCTGAGAACAACGTTGTCAGAGTTACGTTGCACACCGTGATTGCCGCTATGGCCGGAGTTCAATCGATGCACACAGCCTCCATGGACGAAGCCCATGCTTTGCCATCCGAGGAAGCCGCCACCCTGGCATTGCGAACCCAGCAGATTGTGGCCTACGAAAGTGGATTGGCAGACGTGATCGACCCATTGGGCGGCTCCTACTACGTCGAGAGCCTCACGGACCAGATCGAAGAACAAGCCGAAACCTACCTTAAACGTATCGAAGAGCGTGGTGGGATGGTGGCGGCCATCGAGTCGGGCTGGGTGGTTCAAGAGATTGCCGAGGAGGCCTACCGGTTCCAGCGGGAAGTTGAGCAAGGAGACCGCGTGGTGGTTGGCCTGAACCGGTTCACCACAGACGAAGTCCCGCCGATCGACCTTCATAGCCCTGATCCCACTGTTTCTCAGAGCGCGGTTGAGCAAGTTCAGGAACTCAGGCGGGAGCGAGACGACTTAGCGCTTGGCAAGGCGTTGGATGAATTGAAGTCGGTAGCCAGTGAGGGTGGGAACACCATGCCTGCAACATTGGAGGCGGTCAGAGCTCTTGGTACGGTCGGCGAGGTGTCCGGGGCGCTGCGCGAGATATTTGGGGAGTGGCAGGCGCCGAACGTCTAGCTTGTGCATAAACCCGGTGGCTGTCGATTATGGCTTTCACCTTAACTCTCCCTTTCGAGGGAGCAGGTATTATTGTGGTAGTTATCTGGTTGGATTGAGCCGCTGCACCAGTTCCGCCCAGTGCTTGCCCCAGGCGCTGCAGATGGATTTCACCTCGTCTTCTGGGAAACCGCCCAGAGCCACGGGACCGTAATGTGAAGTGTAGGCGTTACCCTGGATGACCATGCCGTGGTTCAGCAGGATGTGCAGCATGCTCAGCAGTGCAAGTTCAGCGCCGCTGCCTGGGCGTCCGCCGCCGGTGAATGCCCCGCCGACTTTGCCTGATAATGGGCCGGGGTAGTCCTGAAAGGCAGTGGTGTCAAACAGACGCTTGATCTGCCAATCCACGTCCCCAAAGCGCACGGGCGTTCCCACTATCACTCCTTTGGCGGACAGCATATCCTCCCACTTCACCTCCTCGACGCTGCGGACCAGAACGATAGCGCCGGCGTCGGCCATGCCCTTGCTGACAGGCTCTACCATGGCTCCGGTACGGCCGTTCTTGGAAGTGTAGATGATCAGCAGGTCGTGATCTGGCATTTAGGGCCTCTAGGTTTGAAGATTAGGTTTGACATTTGGAACAGAAATAGGTGCCTCGCGCCCTGACGCGGATCGCTGTCATGTTGGTATCGCAGTTAGGGCATGCAGACTTGACGTCACGGGGGTGACTCCATGTTGTCAGCGCCGTGGGAGGGTTTGGCCAATGCTGTTCTCGGGCACGGTCGTACACTCCATAGGCAGCGCTGAGGGCGTCTATGATCGACTGCCGGAGTCGGGCAACTTCATCTACCGACAGCCCATCAGCTGGGCGCTTGGGGTGGATGCCTGCTAGGAAAAGCGACTCGTCTGCATACAGGTTGCCCAAGCCGCAGGCTATGCTTTGCTCCAACAGCAAGGCTTTTACCGGGGCTTTTCTCCCGGAGAACGACTGTGCCAAAGTCTCAACAGTAAACTCATCGTCGAAGGGCTCGGGGCTCATGACAGGCAGGGCGTCGGAGAGAGAGTTCACTAGCCACAGCTTGCCGAATTTGCGGCCATCCACAAATCGGAGTTCGCGTCCATCTTCCATATGGAAGAAGTGGCGGGTCATTGGGTGAGCTTCGTGTGACCGATGCTGCACTAAGAGTCGCCCGGTCATGCCCAAATGGACGATGAAATTGGCCGGGCTTCTGCCCGACAATGGGAGGATCAAAAACTTGCCCTGTCGTTCCACCGACTGGATAGTTCGTCCCCTGAGACCGTCTGCCAATTCCACCGCGGAAGGTTTTTTTACAGTATTGGCCCAGGTGATGTTGGTGCTGGCGATGGTAGAACCAGGCAACCCCGCCCGGACGAGGTTCCGGCGAGTGTTTTCTACCTCAGGCAGTTCGGGCATGTTTGTTTCATCCTCTAGGGATTGGCATTCCCATTCTATACGGTGATACTCTCTACGACGAGTGGGAATAGTTGAAGGAACAGGTGGTTACCCTATGAAATTTGGAATCTACAGTTCCATAGCCGATCCCCCAGCAGGTGAGGACCTGCCAAGGTGTGTGGACGAGGTCATCGAGGAAGCAAAGTTGGCCGAAGAGGCCGGGTTCGACTCGTGCTTCTTCGGCGAGCACCATCAGGACAAGGATGGGTTTCTACCTTCGCCGTTGATCGTCTGCACCGCCGTGGCTGCATCGACGACCAAGCTGCGGGTGGGCACTTCTGTGATCCTTCTGCCGCTGCACCATCCTGTGCGCCTGGCCGAGGATGTGGTCACTCTGGATATCATCTCCAAGGGACGGGTGACCGTTGGCGTTGGGTTGGGTTATCAGCAGGCCGATTTCGACGCCTTCGGCGTGAATATGGGCGACCGAGTAGACCTGTTTGAAGAGAAGGTCGAGATTCTCCACAGGTGTTGGTCAGGCGAAGAGTTTTCCTTCAACGGCAAGCATCATCAGATCGATAACCTTACTGTGCGGCCTAATCCAATTCAAAAACCCCATCCGCCCCTGTGGATTGGGGCCAGCGCTCCGGTTAGCGCGCGGCGCGCGGCAGATATAGCGGACGCCATTGTCACCACACCCAGTACCACCTTGGATAATACGGTCAAGCTGATTGACCACTACAAGAACGCCGCCGCAGCCGCTGGCAAGACGCCCACTCCCATCATCATGCGCGACGCCTGGGTCGCCAACTCGCGTAAGGAAGCCGAAGAAATCTATGGGCCTGAGGTCATGCAGGCGTACAGATACTACTGGCAGAATGGACTGCCAGAGTTCCTTTCGATCAAGAACGAGTCGGAATTAACCTTGGAACATGTGGCAAAAGACCGCCTGATAATGGGCGACCCAGAAGAGTGCCTGACTGAGTTCCAGCGTTGGAGTGAGGGCACTGGGGCTGAATCGTGTTTGCTGCGGCTGCGCCACGCTCATTCCGGCGGCCCGTCCCACGCTCAGATTATGAAGACTATAGATCTGATCGGCGACCGGATAATCCCGTACATGGGCTAGTTTTTGCGTCGACTGATTCGAACCAGGATTAATGCTCCGCAGCCTCTGACGCTACCGGGTTGTAGGTAACTCGGACAACGGGCGACCGGGAATCGTTCTTCCATTGGTGGTGTTCGTTGGGCGGGACTAGGATGGCGTCGCCTTGGG
The DNA here is from genome assembly GCA_022451945.1 of Dehalococcoidia bacterium. Taxonomy (GTDB): domain Bacteria; phylum Chloroflexota; class Dehalococcoidia; order Lucifugimonadales; family UBA3495; genus UBA9611. The sequence continues at coordinate 38,315 of JAKUNK010000014.1, read as the reverse complement.
ACACAGTGTAGTCTTTGCCCCCGCACACCAAGGTGGCGGTGCCCTCCAGCATGTAGACCACGTGTTCCCACTTGTGAGTGTGCCCCCCCGTATCGGCGTGGCTGACTGCCCCAGGCTGCATAGGATCGTTGTGCAGCATCACATAGTTGGGCGCACCGTCTTCGCTGCTGATTAGCACGTGTCCCTGACTCCGGTCGAGTTCCGAGTGGTTGCGAATCACTGGCGGCTGGCCGGTCCCTTCTCCGCCGTCATTCCGCGCGCCGCCGCTCTGGGCTGCGATGAGAGGGTTAATCTCGATCCGATGGATGTCACCGTTTCCGCCGTTGTTCAGGGTGTAATGGTCAACGTTGGGTGGGATGAACATGGCATCTCCGGCCTTTACCGGATACTCCTTTCCGTCACAGAACAGAGTGCCGGTGCCTTCTATGATATAGACCTCGTGCTCCCACTCGTGGATGTGGTGTGAGCTGGTGTTCCCTGGTCCAATCTGCGAATAGCTGAGTGTGCAGGTTGGCGGGTTGTCGTCTAGGTTGATCAGTCGAGCGGCGTTGGTCCCGTCAAAGTGGTCTCTGATGTTTCTGATTACTGGTTCCATTCCTGGAGCCTCCGAGTTTGGTTTGAACTTAGATTCCGTACACCCGGACCGCTGTGTCGTGTAAAAGGGCTGCTCGTTCGGTCGCGGAGTAGTCCTTGGACAGCAGTTTGAAGGCGTTGTACATGATGTTGTAGGAGAAAGACACTTTGTCGGGCGGGAAGTTGCTCTCGAACATACACCGGTCAGGCCCGAACTGTTCTATACAGTGCCGCATCCACGGTTTCATAGCTTCGGCCAGCTCTTCCGAACCTATGGGCGTTTCTCTGGCGTGCCAGCCGAATCCGAACCGTGGCATTCCCAGTCCGCCTAGTTTCATGGTGACGTTGGGACAGGCGGCCAAGGCAGTGACTCCGTCTCTCCAAACAGGGATAATCTCGTCGTCTTTGCCGCCGTAAATGCCCACTCGGCTGACCCCGCCCACGTGATTGACGATGATGGGCAGGTCGGGCACGGCTTTGGCGAACTCGGCAATCTCTGGCATCTGGGGGAAGGATTGCATGATGTCAAGGCGCAGTCCCTTCTGGCTGAGGACCTGGGCTCCTTCGATGAATTTCGGGCTGGTTACGACGCCCTCGTTTTCCCGGTTTTCCCAGGCAGGGTCATTGTTCCATGTGATGTTGTGGCGGATACCTCGGAATCGGTTGGGGCTTGCGGCCTGCAATGCGTCTAAAACCGGCGCTACATCAGCGCCTAATTTGAGGTCGGCGTGGCCCATGATGCCAGCGGCGGCCCGGCTGGGACCATAGACACCACTGGCGCTGGCTGCCGCCAAACCTTGGACGAACTCAACCTCGCCCACCGAACGCAACTCGTCTGTGGCGTCCTCGCTGTACATGGAGCGAGCCTCTAGGAATACGGTCGAGATAACGTTGTGTCCGCTGTATATGTCGTCGTTAAGCTCGTGGAGAAGGTAACGTTGGTAAGGGATGCTGGCAGGCCGACGGTCCCAGAAATGGTGATGAGGGTCGCATATGGGGAGGGTGGGCTCCAGAGTGGGTTCTTGGGTCAATGCCAGCCAATCGTTGCTGCCGTATGGCATAGCTGCACCTTCAAAACTTCAGACTGAGGCCAGATGATACCACGAGCAGATAAAGAGTGCGTATGGCAACGTAGTCCCACTCCTGGCTAGAGGCAACACCAGGGTGACAGGTGTCGCTTATGAGGAAACAGGTTTGTCAAGATGAGATTCTTTGACAGGCCTATGATGAGCGGACGGTCGGGGCGGAATACCATTCGTCATGTTAGCGAATGCTGGAAGCAATCATGGTTGGCAGGCGCAACGAATCTGTATTCTGGCGAAGGCCAGAATGACGGTCGAGAAGGCCTGCTTAGTTCAGTTATGGCTGATTCCGCGGCAAATTTGATTCCGTATAGCTTTCGACTATTTCCGGATTTCAGTATGAACTGGAATCCGTGGCACTACACCTGATGAACTGCCAGAGTGATCTCCATACCGTCGATCTTGGTGGACTCGGTGGTGGCTCCATCGTTTGTATCAGGGTCCGGAGCGCCGTCGACGAGCTGGGTGCTGAGCGTTTCATCCCGTATGTAGTTGGAGAAGGCGCCTTGCATTACCTCAGCGAACTCCGAAGGGCCCTGGTAGTAGGTCACGATGCGGTCCGTTACGTCGAAATTGGCGGAACGGCGCATACCCTGGATGCGGTGCACCACCTCTCTGGCCAGTCCCTCTTCAGCAAGCTCTGGTGAGATGTCGCCGTCAACGGCCACCATGTAACCGCCCTCCAGAGATACCGAATATTGGTTAATTGACAATATGGTCTCGCTGTCTTCTCCTGCTGCCTCTGATACCTGTTTGGCTAGGAGTGCGTCGTCTTCTATGACCTGGATGTCTTTGATGTTCAGCTCTTCCAGCACCTGAGGGCGTACCTGGTTGATGTAGGCTCGCTCGGCCGGGACTCGAATCTTCACCAGCACGCTGGCCAGGGGTTGGCGAACTTTGAGTCCGGCTTTGGAGCGGGCGGCTCTGCCCATACTGGAAACGCGCATAGCCAATTGGGTGGCCTCCATGAGCTGTTGGTCCAGCAGAGACTTATCTGCCACCGGGTAGTCGGATAGATGGACGCTGTCCGGGGCAGACGGGTCAACCGAACAGACCAGGTTCTGGTAGATTTCCTCGGCTACGAAGGGAGCCAAGGGCGCCATCAACTTGGCCACGGCCACCAGGCAGGTGTGTAGGGTGATGTAGCCCGAGAGCTTGTCGGCGTCGCCTTCGTTCCGCCAGAAGCGGCGGCGGCTCCGGCGCACATACCAGTTTGACAGTTGATCGATGAACTCCTGGATCCGGCGGCCGGCGTTGGTGGGTTCGTAGCCGTCCATGTAGCCGTCTACCTGTGCTATCAGGGTATGGAGTTCAGACAGGACCCAGCGGTCCAGTTCGTTCTCTGGTTTCCAGTTGTCGGGCGTTTGGGAGGGATCAAACTTGTCGATCTCGGCGTAGCCGATGAAGAAGGAATAGACGTTCCAAAGTGTCAACATCACTTTGCGCAGGGTCTCGCTGACCAGCTTGCCGGAGAACCGCCTGGGCTCGCCGGGATGGGACGCTGTGAAAAGATACCAGCGCAGAGCGTCGGCCCCGTGCTCGTCCAGCACTGATAGGGGTTCGACCACGTTGCCCACTCGCTTGCTCATCTTCCGGCCCTTCTCGTCCAAGATCAGGCCCAGGCAGATGACGTTCTTATAAGCTGGTTGGCCCTTTAGCAGGGTGGACAAGGCGTGCAAGCTGTAGAACCAACCTCGTGTCTGGTCGACGGCCTCGCATATGTAATCGGCAGGGAAGCGACCGTCGGTTTCGATGGTGTCGTTGTCAAAAGGATAATGATACTGGGCAAAGGGCATGGCCCCCGAGTCGAACCAGGCGTCCATGACCTCTGGGATGCGGTGCATCTTGCCCGAGCAGCTTTCCGCTGTGCAGTCCAGCACCACGTTGTCCACGTAGGGCCTGTGTAGGTCCAGGCTGTCGGCATTCAAGCTGCCGTTGGCCCCGGACAGGCCTCTTAGCTCATCTACGCCGCCCACGCAGATTGAGTTGCTGCACTCTTGGCATTGCCAGATGGGTATGGGAGTGCCCCAGTAGCGCTCTCGGGATATGGCCCAGTCCACATTGTTCCGGAGCCATTCGCCGAAGCGTCCGTCTTTGATGTAATCGGGGTACCAGTTGATGGTGTCGTTACCGCCAACCAACTGGTCCTTCAACGCGGAGGTTCGGATGTACCACGAACTCTTGGCGTAGTAGAGCAGAGGGGTGTCACAGCGCCAGCAGAAGGGGTAGGTGTGTCTGTAGATGTCATGATGGAATAGCAGACCCCGATCGGTCAGGTCTTCCATGATCTCTTTGTCCGCAGACTTAACGAACTTCCCTGCGAAGGGGTATTTTCCGGTGATGATCCCCTGAAGGTCTACGTGCTGGACGAAGGCCAGTTCCTTATCCCGGCCTACGCTTAAGTCCTCGTCACCGAAGGCTGGAGCTATATGAACGATACCGGTGCCGTCGTCCAAGGACACAAACTCGGCGGAGATTACCTTGGGAATAAATTCGCTGCCTTCTTCAAGCTCGGTGACCATGCCGCCTGGGCTGGGCCGCCGTACGAACCGCCGAATTTGGGAGCCAAACTCGTTTGGATGATATAGAGGTGTGTAACCGAGTCCCACCAAGTCTGAGCCCTTTAGGTTACCGACGATCTTGTGCTCTTGAGTGACATTGGTCTGCACGAGAGCTTGGGCCAGCACCAAGCGGTGGCGGCCCCCATCGCCTTCCAGTTCGACGATGCTGTAGTCAGCGGTCTCGTCTATCGCTAGTCCGGTGTTGCCCGGCAATGTCCAGGGAGTGGTGGTCCAGGCAAGCAAGAATACATCGGTGTCTCCTGCGCCTAGCTTCTCTAGGACTTCAATCTTTTCTGCCGATGCTCGAGGGTTCACTTGGAACTTGATGAATACCGATGGGTCGGGGGTATTCTCCCGGTAACCTAAGGCCACCTCATGGGAGCTGAGGCTGGTCACGCAGCGGGGGCAGTGGGGCGTGCCACGCATTGTCTGGTAGAGCAAGTCTTGGTTCCACAGGGTTTTGAGCATCCACCAGCCCGACTCGATGTAATTGTTGTGCAGAGTGACGTATGGGTCGTCCATGTCTACCCAGTAACCGATGCGATCAGTCATGGTCTCCCACTCTTTCACGTAACGGAAGACACTCTCCCTACATTTCTGGTTGAACTCTTCGATTCCGTATTCTTCGATGTCCCGTTTGCTCTTAAGTCCCAGTTCCTTCTCGACCTCTAACTCCACGGGGAGGCCGTGGGTGTCCCAGCCGCCTTTGCGCTGCACCCGGTAGCCCTTCATGGTACGGTAACGGCAGATGACATCTTTGAAGACGCGGGCTAGTACGTGGTGGATTCCGGGGCTTCCGTTGGCCGTGGGAGGGCCTTCGTACATCATGAAAAGTGGAGCTTCTGGGCGCTCAGACTCACTGCGGCGGAAGACGTCTTTTTCCTTCCACTGCTGTAGGACGTTGGCGTCTAACTCAGGGAAACTGACGCGACTGGAAACGGGTTTAAACATGTAGGAAAGTGGTCCTCAAGACCGGCCACATTGAGCCGATTGTATTAATAATCTGACATTATAACGCAGGTAGAGCCCAAAATACTCTACTGTGAACCGCTTTAAACCGTGGCAGCTGAGCGTTCGCAGTCCCTTACGGGGCTAAAGAGCAGGCCTGAGTCACGGGTATGCAGTCATTGGATCCTATTGAAGTAGAGGCTGCCGGGCTTTGACGAGTCAACATTCGTTACCCGTCAGCATTTCTGTGAACGCTTTGGTGGTCCATTCCCAGCCGTTGATGTGCATTCGAACTTAAGCCATGAGGAATATCTATCTGCCGCCGTCGTTTAGGTTGAAGCAGGGCGTACATCCGGTTTCCATTCATAGCATCACGAGCAGAGTTGATGGTGGCACGGAATAGATGAGTTATGAGCCAACGACGACCATTATCCGCTGGAACCGGGAATCTTATCAGGGCCTAATTGCGATGGGGCAACGGAAAGTGTTTTGAGGAGCGGTAATCCAGTTAAATTCTGGTCGGGAGCACATTGGCTAGAGATCGACTAGAGGTGTGTCTAGTGGAAGGAACTTACTCGTCGCCCGGGCCTTCGTCTGGGGTGAAGCCCGGAGTTAGTCTGACAGACTCCTCTTGGTCAGACAGATCAGAAGTAGGGCCGTCGCCCATGAATCCGATTGGTATGGCAGGCAAAGTCTCCAGATGAAGACCTGTTCGCATGCCCAGTTCCAGTGACAAGCGTGCTACGGCGTCATTGTCGTCGGCTTCCACCATCATCACAAAGTCATACCGGCCCAATACGGCATACTGACCTAATATCTCTGCGCCCGGGACGTTTAGGTCCCTGGTGCGGTCGCTAATTAGATTCGAATTGCCGTGCAACATCCGCTGACCGTCATGGGTTAAAGATCCTAATAGAAAATAGAGTGACATCTATTTTTCCCCCAATAATCACGCCTGTGGATAGGGATGCACTTTACAAGGAAATTATATCACCGTGGCTGCTATAGGACGCGTTAATCTTCGCCACTCAAGAACCGAATGGAGTTTGGGTCTATCGTGAGATTTACATATCTGCCGACGTCATCCAAGTCAGATGCAGCGCCGGGTATGGTGTGGCAATAAAGTTCACCATCGCCTATCCGCACACGAAGTTCGTACCGGTTCCCACGGAAAACTCTCTCGGTTATCAGTCCAGATAAAGAGTCCTCGCCTCCCTCTCCTCTGGAGTTTGAGTTGGAGACTGATATCCCGTCTTCGTGGACTAGAAAAGTCGATTCAGAACCGGCGGTGATAGCTTTATCTTCAGGCTTGATTGCCGTAACGATACCTACTGGTGATTTAATTTTTGTAAACTCGCCGTCTTCCGAAACGATGCCACGGAGGACGTTCTTGAATCCCAGCGTTCGGGCTACGAAGCCGTCGGCCGGACTGGCGACAGTTTCTTCAGGCGTGCCCGTTTGGATGATTCTGCCGTGGTTCATGAATATCAAGCGATCGGCCATGGTGAAGGCCTCATCTCGATCGTGGGTGACATAGATTGAGGTTACTCCCACCTCTTTCAGGATGCGTCGCACCTGACTTTGCAATCCTTCTCGGAGCGTTCGGTCCAAAGAACTCAAGGGCTCGTCCAGCATGAGTAGTTTAGGAGCAGGCGCCAGAGACCGGGCCAGAGCCACCCTTTGCCGTTCGCCGCCGGAAAGTTCATGGACCCTGCGGTGGGCGTAGCTGGGCATCTCCACCAAATCCAGCAACTCATGGACTCTTGTGTATACCTGGACTGAAGGCAGTTTCTGCATCCGGAGGCCAAAAGCCACGTTGCCGAACACGTCCATATGGGGGAAGAGCGCCAAGTCTTGGAACATCAGGCCGACCCCCCTCTGTTGCGTGGGCAAGCCATTCAAGTCGCGGCCCTCAAAGGTCATGGTTCCTGCATCAGGTTCGTCCAGACCAGCCAGCAAACGCAGCATGGTGGTCTTGCCACAGCCGCTTGGTCCAAGCAGGCAAAGGAGTTCGCCCGGATCAGCAGAGAAAGAGACGTCGTCAACAGCAGGCATGCCGTCGTAAGCCTTACGGAGTCCTGAGACAGATAGGATAGGCATCAGAAGCCACCCACGCCTTTATATCGGAACCGCTCGATTGCGATAAAACCGATGGAGACCACTGCCATCAGGAGACAACTCATGCCTAATGCCATGCTTAGGTTTGCGGAGCCCGGCAGCCCTAGGAACCGGAATATGGCTACTGGCATGGTGGTGAACTCGGCCCGTACCAAGATTAAAGAGGCTCCGAATTCACCCATGGACACGGCGAAAGCGAACGTTGCTCCAACCAATAAGGCAGGCGCGATTAAAGGCAGTTCGACCAGCATGAAGACCTTCATCGGGGTGGCACCAAGCACTGCTGCCCCCTCTCTCAGGTTGGGGTTCATGCCTTTAAGCACCGGCAAAAGACTCCTGATCACGAACGGATAGGCCACAAGACTGTGGGCAATCACTAATATGAGCCATGAACCGCGCAAGTCCAAAGGTGGCCGTCCAAGTGCGATGATATACCCGAAGCCCAGTGTAACCGCAGAAACCCCCAATGGCAGCATGACTAGGGCATCTGCGAAGTTTCTCCACCTGCGTCTGGCATTGGTTATGAAATAGGAGATGATCGTGCCGATGACTAGAGATATAGCCACAGTCGTCAGGGCGAATCTTAGGGAATTCCAGATGATTTTTAATGGCGATAGGTGGAAGTATGACCCTCTGCTGTCGGAGCCGAATAGGTTGGCCATATGGGCCGTGGCAAATCCTCCGTCGATGGTTAACCACCGCACCACTAGGGCAATCAGAGGGGACAGCATACCCAGAAGCATCAGCATCATCCCAACAACGAAAACTTTATCCTTCCATTTTGTGGCCTGCTTCGTGGTAGCGTCTCGGGGTTTAAGGTCCATGCGCACGACCGATTGCTCCTGGAATCTGGCATAAAGCACTAAGAACAGATAGGTGAAACCCAATTGAACGATAGCTAAAGCACCCGCAAGAGGCAGCCGGAAGAGCTTGGCCGTTAACTCGTATATAGCGACCTCTAAGGTCGCGAACTCAGGGCCACCAAGAACCAATACCACACCGAAGCTGGTGAAGGAGAAAGCGAAGGCCAGTAGCGACCCTGAAACGATGGCGGGTAGCAACATTGGGAGAGTCACGTGGTAGAAAGTGCGTATCGGCCCGGCTCCCAACACCTTGGCGGAGTGTTCCAGGCTCGGGTCTAGGTTGGACCAGAGGGCCGAGACTATCCGGACGATGATCGCGTAATTGTAGAAGGCGTGGGCCATGAAAATGATGGTAAGGGAATTGCTGATTCTGACTGGAGGTTCTTCCATGCCGAACATAGACATCATGGTGGAATTGATGATGCCTTGGGAGCCGAACAACGCCGTGAATCCCATGGCGACCACGATGGTGGGCATGACGAAGGGTAGGGTCGAGACGGCTTTCAGGAGAGTCTTGCCAGGAAACTCATATCTAGCAAAGAGAAATGCTACAGGAAGACCGACTGCCAGGGTCAGTAACGTTGATACCACGGCCTGCCATACTGTGAACCAGATGCGTCCCAGGTAATAAGAGTCGCTCAGCAAGACTCCGAAAGGGTCGAAGCCAAAGCCGCTATCTCCCCCCAGGCTTCTTTCCAGGATCGATCCCAGAGGATAGGCAAAAAATACTGCCAAGTAGGCCAAGGGGACTAGAAGCAGTAAACGGCCGGCAGTCACAACTGGTTTACCTCTGCTGGACTACCGGCCAATGAAGCTGTTGGTAGGGTTATTGGCCGGTTACTCAAATCAGCGAATGACAACCGAAGTCCAGGCGTCTATCCACTCGTCCCGTTTGGCGTCTATTGTTGCGGCACTGATATCTGACGGTGCGGTTGGCACCTCTGCGTACTGGAAGTAGTCCGGTGTTTGAGCTTTGCTATTTACGGGATAAACGAACATCCGGCCCGGGATATCCTCTTGAAATGGCAGGTCAAGGACGAAGTCAATGAATTTCTTGGCCAGGCTTTCGTTTTTGGTCCCTTTTAGGATTCCGATGCCCTCTATTTGGAGGAAGGTGGCTTTGTCCACCAGCACGTTCCCGGTGGGTGGCACTTCGTAAGCGCCCTCCGAGAAGAAAAGCTCGGCAGCCGGGCTGGTGGCGTAACTCACTACCAGGGGCCGATCCCCGCCGTACTTGCTGAAGTCAGTGTAATAAGCCTCGGACCATCCTTCCTTCACCGCCACGTTGTTCTCTTTCAGGCCTGCCCAGAAGTCCAAATAATCGTAGTCGTCATCCTCGCCGAAGTAAGAGACCGTTGCTATCAAGAAGGCTAGACCGGGGGTAGATGTCGCAGGGTTCTCTACCACCAGGCGTCCGTCCCATTCCGGCTGGGTCAGGACTTCAAGGCTTGCCGGCGGGGCTAAGCCCTTATCGTCGAGGTACGCGATGTCGTAGTTGATGTTGACGTAGCCGTAGTCAACAGGTGAAACATGGAATGTGTCGTCCAAGATGAACTGTGCTGGAATATTATTGATCTGTCCGGACTTGTATTTGATGAAGATCTCTTCCCGAAGAGCCCGGCTCAAGAATGTGTTGTCCACGCCGTAGAGGAGGTCGCCGGAGGGGTTTCCCTTTTCGAGAATGGCCCGATTCAACACCTGGCCGGATGATCCGGCTTTTTGAATGGTTACCGAGGCATTATTGTCCTTTTCGAACTGGGCGATAATCTCTTTGCCGATGTCGAAGCTGTCGTTGGTCAAGACCACCAAACTACCCGGCGCGGGTGTCGGTACTGCTGTCGCCTTGGGCGCTGGTACTGCTGTCGCCTTGGGCGCTGGTACTGCTGTCGCCTTGGGCGCTGGTACTGCTGTCGCCTTGGGCGGTGCGGATGTGGCTTCTGGCACTGCCGTATCAGACCCGCAAGCCATTACCAGCAGGATCAGGGCCGCCACTATCGCTAGAATCGCTGTAGACCTAATCATGTCTGAATGTCTCCTCCCCAAATAGTTCTAAGACATATCCGTTAACCATCCGCGGATAACCTGAAATTTTGGGCAAAAAATAAGCCGCCAACGAACGAGTCCTGGCGGCCTAACATTACAGTTAGCACTCTAGTCCGTTTCCCTCCGCTGGCATTACCCAGATCAGGTTCGCTGGGGTCGGTGGCATTTATGGCCGCCCTCTCAGCCCGGCTAAACCGAGCTCCCCTACGTGCCTAGATGATTAGTTTGTTAATCGTGGCGCCCGTCTACCGGGCAGGACAGGATTATAGAAGTCCCTTAGGAGAGGTGTCAATATCATGCTGGCTAGTCTGGCTCTTGGTTGCTGAGGTGTCTTTTCGCTCATCGATTTCTTGACATGAATCTGTGGCCGCCATACAATCCGGCACAATGGAGTCACTCGTAAAGAGTGCCTTGCAACTAGCGCGTCAGCGCGGTTCAAAACACGCGAAGATATAGCCGATTCAGACACGCCCCGATTAAGGAGGATTCGATGGCAGATTGGCCGAAGGTTAAATATAAGGAAGAAGGCATGCGTGAAGGCATGCAGATCGAAGACCAAAACATCTCGGTTGACGACAAGGTCGAACTGCTGGACATGCTCTCCGAGACCGGTCTTCAGCAGATTGTCGTCGGTTCCTTCGTGAGCCCCAAGTGGACCCCTCAGATGGAGCGCATCGACGAGATCGTAACCAGGTTCAAGCCCAAGCCCGGCGTCACATACACGGCCTTGGCGCTCAACTCGCGCGGCGTTGAGCGTGCTCGGGCATACTCTCCACCTCTGACGATCGAGCGAGATGCCTATCCCAGGCTCAACGTCCACATGTGCGACGTATTTGTCCGTCGCAACACGAACCGGTCCCAGATGCAAGAGATGGAGCGCTGGCCGCAGGTCATCGCCCAGGCGCAAGAACTGAACATCAAAGAGGCTGGAATCGGTACCAACGCAAGCTGGGGTTCCAACTTCATGGGCGAGTTCCCTGTAGATAACCTGATGACCATGCTAGAACGCCAGCACAGCATGTGGGATGAGGTCGGAATCGACGTGCGCAGCGCTTCAATGGGAGATCCCATGAGCCATTGCACACCTGCAAAGGTTGAAGAGAGTGTTTACCGCGTGAAGGAGATGTGGCCTGAGATTAACCACATCCGCCTGCACCTGCATAACGGCCGGAACATGGCCATCGCCTCAGCTTACGCTGCCATGAAAATCCTCGGTCCAGACGACACCCTGGAGATCGATGGGACCATCGGCGGCTTCGGAGGCTGCCCCTACTGCGGCAACGGCCGTGCCACTGGCATGGCCCCGACTGAAGACCTGCTTCATATGATGGACGACATGGGTATCCCAACCGGCGTGGATATCGATAAGTTGATCGATTGTGTCTGGACCGCCGAGCGGATCATGGGCCGTGAACTCTATGGTCACGTCTCCAAGGCAGGTCCCAGGCCCAAGACCGTGGACCAGCTCTACGACATCAACGCTCCGTTCGTTGAGACCACCGAGCAGGCCAAGCACTTCAAGAAAGGCCCAGAGGTCTACGAGGGTGGGATCTATCCCTACAGCGAGCCCATCACAAGCCCTTACAGGGAACGGGTGGACGCTGGCGGACCTGCCTACGACGACGCCAACGGCGACTTTCCTTGGAAGCAGGACTGGTTCCCTGCCAAGAATTAGCTAATCTGGACTAGCTAAGTGTATTTAAGCGGCCACCCACACCGGGTGGCCGCTTTTTCTTGGCCCCTCCGGTTCCGCTACGTCGATAGGTCGTCCCCACCTAGCCTGCCACACCTTTCGGTGCTACCATGTCGCCACTCTCAGCCATACCTGTGGTTCAGAAAAAACTAAGGAGGCCCAACGATGGCCACTACGAACCCCACCGATCCCAACAAGATCCGCCTTACCGGCGAGAACTCGTTTATCCGCCTCACAGAAGGTTCAGGGGAGAGCGAAACAACTAGGGCCAGCCATTGGCGAGTGTTGTGGTCGCCAGGCGGCCCCGGACACGTTTTATTCCTACAGAGCGAACTCATAGATGGCGAGGTCCGAATCTATTCCGATAACATCGCGCTGGCCCGCTGGCTCCAAGAAGAGATAGAAAGTCTGCTCTACCCTGATTTTGCTGATCAGACCATGCCGGTGGTAGAAGCTGAATTCACCAAGAAGGGGAACCCCAGCACCTTCTGGACGGAAACTGTGATCAGCGATGAGGATGAGATTGCCTTGACCTGGCACGATTTCATGGAGCCCTACATGCTGGTAGTGCCAGCTGGCAGCGCTTCTGGGCGGCCACACGGCGTCTATAGCTGTTTCATCCCAGCCCGAAAAGCCCAACTGACAATCAACGGAGATGCGGCTCAAGGCAATGTTGTCACCGATCGCCGTGGTGACAAGGACAGTAGTTCTGCCTGCCTAGCCTGGTCCGAAACCTGGGTTCGCCCTTAGCCCGGTGCAACGGAGCTTTATTCGTATGAGTACGGATGCTTTAACGGAATTTGGGTGACTTGGACGAATCTACGCTGATCGTGAGTTGATGGAGGGTTTATGCGTATCGGACTGATTATCGGGGCTAGGGGCGAGGCGGTTGAACTTCCTACCCTTATCCAGATGGTCGTAAAAGCGGAGGCGGACGGGTTCGATAGCGTTTGGTTCCCGCAGGTGTCCGCGGGGCCAGGATTTGATGCCCTCACTGCATTATCGCTGGCCGCGTCAAAGACCAGCATTATCGAATTGGGCAGTGCGGTAGTGCCCATATACTCGATTCATCCGTTGGCTTTGGCCAAACATGCCCAGACGGCCCAGATCGCGTCGGGAGGCCGCTTTACCCTTGGCGTGGGCTTGTCCCACCGTCCTGTGGTCGAAGACGTAATGGGGCTATCATACGAAAGCCCTGCTCAGAACATGAGCGAATACCTTGATGTTCTTAGACCTCTTTTAGATGACAGCACGGTTAATCACAAAGGCCTTTTCTACAATGTAAAAGCTCAAATAAAAGTGCCTGGTTCGCTTAAGGTTCCCGTCATAATCGCGGCGTTGGCGCCGAAAATGTTGCGGGTTGCCGGTGAGCAGGCAGATGGGACATTCACTTGGATGGCGGGTCCTAAGACGATTGAGTCTCATGTGGCTCCGCGCATCGGCCGCGCGGCCGATACGGCGAATCGGCGGTCCCCGCGTATCTGCGTCGGCATGCCTCTGGCCGTCACCGATGACTCTCAAGAGGGACGGGAACAAGCAGCTCGGATTTTTGAACGATACGGTCAGCTTGTTAACTACCGGAGGATGCTGGACATTGAGGGGGTTGAGGGACCTTCAGAAGTGGCTCTCATAGGAAATGAAGACCAGGTTGCCGAGCAGCTAAAGGCCTACGCAGATGCTGGAGCCACTGATTTTCTGGCATCCGTATTCCCTGTAGGGAGTGACGAAGACGCCTCGCTGGCGAGGTCGAACGACTTGTTGAAGAGTCTGACCGGTAAGATCTAAGGGGTTTTTGCTACCACCCTGACGCCCCCGGCGGTAGGCCCATCAGTATTTGCCCTCCGTACTCGAAGTTGGAGTGCAGCCCGGCGATGTGTTGGCAGGCTGTGTGGATGTCCCGGAAGTAGAGTTCCAAATCGTTACTCTCATGGATGCTGTTTGTCCCAGCGGCGCCGAACAACATATCAACAGCCCGCATTGATTCGCGCATGGAGTGGGTAATGGCCAGCCTTGCTTGCAACACTCGAGGGCCAGGGTCTGAATCTCCTCGGCACGCGCCTTCCCATATCGCTTCTACTTTGTTTAACACATAGGCCCTCGACCCGCTGATGATGGCCTCGGCCTCTCCCACCGTTGTTTGGGCTGGAGTCCTGTCCCGCATCAACGTTGGCGACGTCGTTGAGCCAGATTCGGTTGCCATGCGGACGAAGGCGTTCATGGCCCCCCGGGCGATCCCAAGAGCCATGGCCGAGATCAATGACCAACTGATGGTGGTGACTAAGCGCGGGTTGTAGTAAGGACCATCAGTGGCAGCTGAATCGTAAAGCAAGAAGGTGTGTTCTTNCGGNACGAATTGCTTTTGGATCACCACGTCGTTACTACCAGTACCACGCATGCCCATGGTCGACCAGGTCTTCTCTATGACCGCCGCCGATCTAGGTACGATCATCATCCGGGTGACCGGATGCCCCTGACCATCTAACACGCGGCCGCTATCGTCTAAGATGTTGCAGTTGAGAATCAGCCAGTTGGCGTGGTCTGACCCGCTAACGTAGTTCCATCGACCGCCGATTTGATATCCTTGAGCCACATGTCTGGCGTTCGCAGTGGGCCGAAAGGAACCAGCGGCACGTATGTCAATAGGTTGCCCGAATAGATCGCGAGCCAACTCTGGTGGTAGCCAAGCAGCATACATGGATATCGCGCTTGCTACGAAAGAACACCAACCCACCGACCCGTCCACTTTGGAAAGCTCCTCGACAGCCCGGAATGCCGTGATCGGGTCTGTTTGTGGCCCTCCGATGGCCCCGGGCACGAAGAGCTGAAAGAGGTTGGCCTCAGACATGGCTTCAATCAGAGGATCCGGCAGCGCGCTCCTGAACTGAATATCGCCCTTTGCAGCCCGGATTTGGGGCGCTAGGGCCGCTGCCGCTGCTGCCGGATCCTTCGATTTCGGGTCGGTCATTTGTCCTCAGGTTCGATGAGGCCGGAAACCACGACTATGCGGATGCGCAGGCGATCGCTTTCACGCTCCCGGCCATCTCAGGAAGCACGTGGGAAGACCAGGTTTCGCCGCCGTCGCGGGTGCCGAATACCTCGCCCTGTCGGGTGCAGAAGTACACCTGTTCCGGAGCGTGCTCGTTTATGGCCACCCCGAAAGTGGTGCTGACGGGATGCACGCCTTTATCGAAGCGCTCCCATGTGTCACCTTGGTCGGTTGAACGCATAACGCCGCCCTGTTGGCTGCCGAAGTTGAGCCCTACGCAAGCGTAGAGGGTATTGGGGTCGTCTGGGGCGGACTCTACTCCCCTGGAATAGAAGATATCGGTGAACTTTTCGAAATTCAGATTGTCCCAGTTGGCGCCCCGGTTCCGGCTCCGCCACACACCGGTACGGTTGGAGATGAACACTGAGGAAGAGTCGGCGGATCCTACGGTGACTCCATGGAGGTCCATGAGGTCTACGTCGCCGGCGAATCCGCTGTTCACAATTGTCCAGGACTTGCCGCCATCTGGGCTGTGGGCAGCTCCGCCCACTTCGAGTGCGGCATACATCTGATCCGGATTATTGGCTTCGATTCCGATGCCTAGGATACGGGTTGCAAAGGCCATCTGGACGGAATCTTGATTGATGATCGTGGCCAGGTGGCTCCAATTCTCACCGCCGTCGGTGGACTTAAAAACTTCGCTTCCCTCTGTACCAAGGAACATGATGTTGGGGTCGTTGGGATGGAATTTGATAGCCCAAACGTGACGGCCTTCGGTCATGTTCATGCGCTCAAAACTGTCGCCACCGTCCTTCGAGCGGTAAACGCCGCGTTGGGTGCCAACGAAGACGGTTTTGGCGTCGTTGGGGTGGATGGCTATCGCCCGCACTTGGGGTGAAGGCGGCATGCCCTTAGCCAGTTTCTCCCACCTCCCGTCGGATTCTTCTTTGCGGTAGAGTCCGTCAGCTTCTGCGCCCACATATATCAGAGTCTTTCCAGGCATATCTAAATCCCTCCGAGAAATTTCTAAGTGGTTCCAGATTAAGTTGTGGCCATTTTGAGGAGACCAGCCAATGTTGTCAATCTGGCCCATACGGATGAGTATCGCAGAAGGATGCTCACTTCTGATTCTCCTAGTGTATATTCTGGCATAATTGATCTCACTGACTTGGATAGGCCCTAATCTAGAATTATTGCGGCGCGGAGCAGAGAGGTGCTATGGCGATGTATCGGGTTTTCCCAGATAGTGATGGCGAGAGCCACATAGAAGAGCTGCGGCTGGAAGATCATCCTGAGTTGGGAGCGATGATCAATGTCAGTGAGGTTAAAGTGCAAAAATTTGACGGCACCAGGGATATGCCGTTGCACCCTCTTCCCGAACGGCGGCTGATAGTTCACCTGTCTGGCGAAGTTGAGATCACTACCAGTGACGGTGCCAAACAGATTCTCAGGGCCGGAGATGTGAGGCTTATGGATGATGTGACTGGAAAAGGTCACGCCCACCTGGACCTCAGCCCGTCAGAGGCTGTCTATATCATCCTCAACGACTAGGCCGAAGGAGATAACGATGCCGATAGAAAGAAGGAACCCAGAGGCGTTAGCCAATCCTCCGGGATACAGTCATGTGGTCAAAGACGGAAAGACGGTTTACGTGGCCGGGCAGTTGGCCAGAGACAGCGATGGGAAGACCGTGGGTGAGGACGATTTTGCCGCTCAGGCAGAGCAAGCATTCGAGAACGTGCGTACTGCCCTGGAGTCGGTGGGCACAGATATGAATCACATCATGAAGATGAACGTGTTCATGACCCATCGGGAAGATATTCCGGAGTACCGAGTAATCAAGTCCAGGTTTGTTCCGGACAGCGATCTGCCGGTGAGCACGTTGATACTTTGCTCAGGGCTAGCTGACCCAGTCTTCAGAATAGAAGTTGAAGTTATCGCGAGAATGCCCTGAAGTACGAAAGGTTTGACTGAGACTGAGACCACTCATTTAACATTATGACAGGAGGGTTGGAAATGCGACCCTCTCGTCTCCTTATGCTCCGCCAGGATGACCTTTTTGGGTGGAGCATTTTATTTCCCAAATTAGTGGTTGAGGCGTGGAAGTTCGACTGAATGGGGAATGGCGCTTAACATAACATACATTAATATTTACTCCATTCTCCGAATCGTCGCCTGCTAGGATCAAGTAGGCGACGTGGTTTAGTTCACCTTTTGTTTCCCTCGGCCGATTGCCATATTTCCAGGACATTTTGGTCTCTTGGGAAGGCCAATTCAGGCAGATCATCCACTGGAAAAAATCCAACCTCTAACGCCTCTGGTCCCGGCTCGAGTTCTCCTCCGATTTCACTGGCAACGAAGACAGCGACTATGACCGGGTCGCCTGACTCTGAGAACAACCCAATCAGGTCTCCAGGCTCAACCTTCAGACCCGTCTCTTCCCAGACCTCTCTGGCAGCGGCCTGCTCAACTACTTCGCCCCGATCAACGTATCCGCCGGGCAGCCCCCATAGTCCGTAGCCTTGGTCGGTACCGCGGCGAATCATCAATACCTTGCCATTACGTGGCACGACGCATATTACGGCCACTTTGGGGTCGTAGAATATTATACGATCGCACTCCGGGCACACTGGACGCTGTTGACCAAAAGCCTCTTTGGTCAACAAGGCGGTGCCACAGGACGGGCAGAATCTATCCACTCGGTTCAATTAATGACTCTCTTTTAATCCGGCTTCCTCGGCGGCGCGTTCCTGCGTGCGCCTGATTATAATGTGCCCTGACCGTGCCCGAACGACTTTCGTCCAAAGGCCGTGACGCTTTGAAATCCGAGGAGTAGATCAGCATCTCACGAATCGGCATGAACCTTAACTGGATTATGACACCCAAATCATACGGGATTGGGTTCATATTGTTTTTCGTGGTGGCTGTGTTGATAGTCGTCACTATCGTCGTTCTGGGCGAATACACTAAGACCAGAGGCCGCTTTCTGCTAACTGCCTTGTTGTTGGATGGGTACTTCTTCACCAGTCTGGCTCCGGCTTGGTCAGCCGAGCGCAGACCCGATTCAAGAGTGGCGCGGCTCGCATTGTTGACTGCTGCTGCCGCGGTACTGGTCTTGCTGACGGGGATTTGGGGCACGCCTAACTCAGACGCCTTTTGGAAGAGCGCCGCTATCATCACAACTCTGGGTGTGGTCCTGTCATATGCTGCAGCAGTGGATGCCGAACCAGGCAGGCTGTCCCGGAGCTTTCAGGTTAAGGTCTCAGCGTTGGCAACGGCAATCACTTGTGTCGGAATAGCCGGTGGGATCAGTTGGCCGCCGTATTGGTGGGTGTTAACCCTGGCTGCTCTGATCTGGGTTGCTTCAATCCTAGTTCTGACGGTCGCCTATCTATTCAGGCGGGTTCAGCGGCGCTGACTTCGAATCAAGTCTTCGACAGATACTCGTTCGGGCATGGAGTCTTGGGCTCCAGTCTGAGTGACGGCCAATCCTCCGGCTGCGCAAGCGATGTTCACCCCTTCCTCCAGAGTTTTACCCTCGGCGAGAGATACAGCTAATGCGCCGTTGAAGGCGTCCCCGGCGGCTACGGAGTCCACTGCGTCCACTTGGAAAGGCTGGACGATTCCTTGGTTATCTGCATCTGCGAAATACGCGCCTTGAGAGCCCAGCTTAATCACCGCCGCGCCCACGCCACGCTCCAGAAGGGCATATGCCGCCTTGGTTGCCGATTCAGGCCCAGTCACTGGGAAACCTACCAGAGCCTGCGCCTCGGTCTCATTGGGGGTTATCACATCGCAAATTCTCAGGAACTCTTCGGGCAATGGTCTGACGGGGCCGGGGTCCAACATAACCATGACGCTCAAGGATCTAGCGTCATACGCAACCTCCAACGACAATCCGATGGACGTCTCTAGTTGTAGCAGCAAGCCAGCCGCTCCAGGCAATTCCTGCTTCACAGTGGACGCCTGTTCCGTCCCGCAGGTGTCGTTGGCCCCAAGAATCTGAGTGATGGAGTTCTGGGCCGTCTCATCGACGCTGATCACTGCTATACCGGAACTCACGTCGGGATTTGTGGCCACACCTGAGACGTTTACCCCGGCTGCTGTTAAACCGTTCAACAACTGTGGTCCGAAGATATCTCCGCCAACTTTCCCTACCATCATCGACGAGGCCCCCATCTTGGCGGCGGCCACGGCCTGGTTGGCGCCCTTGCCGCCAGCGTAAGTTATAAAACGGCTGCCGACTACGGTCTCACCAGGTCGGGGGAACCGAGGCGAAAAGGTGACCAGGTCCATGTTTATGCCGCCAAGAACGATTAACTTTGGTGGTTGTTGACTCATACTACGTTGACGCTAGCACCGGTAGACCTAGGGGTCAACGACGGGCTCTGGTTTTGCACATGCTATAATCGCCGAGCGTCCAGGCACGCCTGAATAAACCCACCGACTCGATACTCCAGGAGAGATGATATGGCTGCGGCGTTGGATAAGATCAAGGTAGTGGACCTGACCCGCACACTGGCAGGACCGTTCTGTACCATGCTTATGGGGGACATGGGCGCGGAGGTCGTCAAGATCGAAGAGCCCACCGGCGGGGATGAGACAAGGCATTGGACTCCCTTCGTTAACGGAGAGAGCACCCAGTTCCTCACGTTCAACCGTAACAAACGTAGCCTGTCCGTCAACCTCAAGGAGCCTGAGGGCTTAAAGATCGTGCAAGACCTGGCCGCCGACGCCGATGTAATGATTGAGAGTTTCCGGGCTGGGACCTTGGACCGGTTGGGTCTGGGCTACGAAGCTATCAAAAAGATAAACCCGGGCGTGGTGTACTGCTCCATATCCGGATACGGACGCACAGGCCCTATGTCTGACATGCCTGGTTACGACTTACTGATCCAGGCCTACAGCGGGCTCATGAGTTTGACCGGAGACCCCGAAGGCACGCCTCTCAGGATCGGCTTCTCTCTGGTGGACCTATTCACCGGCATGATGGCCTATGGGACTATCTTGACGGCGCTCCGGCAGCGAGACCAAACAGGAGAAGGTCAATGGGTGGAGTCGGCGTTGTTGGATGGACAGGTGGCTGCACTCAGCTACCACGCCACAGGGTTTATGGGCACAGGGGTCGAACCCAAACGCATGGGTTCAGGTCATCCGAGTCTGGTGCCCTACCAGAGCTTCAATTCGTCGAACGGCCAATTCATTATTGGTTGTGCGAATCAGGGTCTTTGGGAGCGAATGTGCGAGGCTATCGGCCACGCAGATATGGTGAACGACCCGCGTTATATCACCAACACCGACCGTGTGGAGCACAGAGCTGAGTGCGTAGGCGAACTGAACGCCATATTCTCTGCGAACACCACCAGCCACTGGGTAGACCTGATCGTGGCGGCAGGAGTGCCGTGCGGACCTATCAATACCGTTTCAGAAGTTGTCTCTAACCCTCAGGTCTTAGCCCGCAACATGATTGCTACCGTAGAGCATCCAAAGGTTCCGGAGCTGAGATTTCCCGGCTCTCCGTTGAAGCTAACCAACTCTCCGGCCTCTATACGGCGGGTGCCGCCGATGCTGGGTCAACACAACGAGGAAGTTTTGGGAGAGGCAGGATATTCTGAAGACCAAATCGCTGATCTCATCTCACGCGGGGTGATTGGAGGGGACGGTAAATAACCCGAGCCGTTGTGACATTGTGGCCACGGTGTTTATCCTGGATTTAGAATATGCCTTCCAACAAGCTACGCCTGATACATACCTCTGATATCCATCTGGGCGACGTTACCGGTCATCCTCAGTCGGCCGATGCTTTGACTTCTGTAGTGGATGCCGTTTCCGGCAACGCCGGGGATATGCTTCTGATGGTGGGAGACGTCTTCGATAACGAGCGCGTCTCGGATGACGTGTTGGAGTGGTTTTTAACGCAGATGGCCCGCCTGGATACACCTGCGGTGGTCTTGCCTGGAAACCACGACCTCATCCACGAGACCTCGGTCTACCACCGTGAACCCTTCAGGAACGCTCCGGAAAACTTGTTTGTCCTAAAGAGGGCTGAGGGCGAGCTACTGTCTTTCCCGGGCATGGGTATTGACCTCTGGGGCCGGGCCATGCCCATGCATACCCCGGCTTTCAAGCCTTTGGAGGGTATGCCGTTGCCTGTTGAGAATAACTGGCTGGTGGCGTTGGCCCATGGCCATTTCCATTACGATGAGGACCGCGATATGCGGTCTTCCCCGATCTACCCTCAAGAGGTGTCTGCGGCTGGATGCCATTATCTTGCACTGGGACACTGGGACCGCCATGTGGATGTATCCCAGGGGAATACGACAGCCGTGTATTCAGGCTGTCCGTTGGGCCCCATCGGTAGCCCTGGCGCTGGAGAAGTGACGGTGGTGGACCTGTCTCCCCAGACCGGCGTCTCCTACCACCAGGTACCCATAAACTAGCCATTTTTACCCGTTCTTGCTGATAAGATCAGCCGCTCTCTCTCCAATCATGATGGTAGTGGCGTTGGTGTTGGCCGTTGGAATCTCTGGCATCACAGATGCGTCGACCACACTTAGCCCCCGGACGCCATGGACCTGGCAGTATTGATTGACTACAGCTTGTGGGTCGGATGCCGGGCCCATCTTGCAAGTGCGGCAGGTGTGGCCGGCTATGGACAAGGTGCTGTCCAGCCAGTTGTCCAGCAGTTCATCAGAGGCTAGCTGGTCCGCTGTAGGGGCTATACGACTGTCGATGACTGCTTGGAAACCGGGGTCTTCGAATAATTCCGCGCACCTTCGAACAGCCTCCCTCAGTCTAGTCCGGTCCGATGTCTCGACTAAGAACTGGTAATCTAACTTGGGCTGGACGTTAACGTCGTGGGACGTGATAGTTAGGGTGCCCGCGCCTTCGGGGAACTCCAACCGGCATCCCACCCGGATCTCGTCGGCTTCATGCCCCAGAGGACCTGACGTGAGCGTTTGCACCTGTATATCGTTTTTGAACCTAGAGCCTTCGGCACTGAAGCGCAGTCCAAGTTGGTTGCGGGGTGATTCGGGCTCCAATGAATAGCCATCCACTGGCTTGAATCGCAGAGATACAGCGGGATGGTTCTTCATACCTTTCCCGACGCCGGGGGACTCGTGGACGATCGGAATCTGCAGTCCTTCCAAGACATCCTTGGGGCCGACTCCCGATAACATCAGCAGTTGAGGAGAGGCGATGGCTCCGGCGCTGAGAATGATGGTCTGACCGTATATCTCGAAGATCTCCCCTCCGCTCTCTGCTAAGAGGCCGATAGCCTGTTTGTCCTGAAACAAGACTCGGTGGGTGAGCACGTTTGGCTTGATGGTTAGGTTGAGCCGGTTGCGCGACGGATTTATGTAGCCTATGGACGTGCTTACCCGGACTCCATCCACGTAATTCAAGGGTAGCGCGCCCACGCCCTCGCCGTCCGGGTTGTTCATGTCCGGGTCGTTTCGGTACCCGGCCGATAGGCAAGCGGCATGGAAGACTCTCTGCAATGGTAGCCAGTCTTCCTCTTTGTGGCGCGTCACTGTGATTGGACCAGACGTGCCGTGGAAATCGCCGGCGATGTCTAGGTCAGTCTCCAGTTTCCGGAAGTAGGGCAGAACCTTGGTATACGACCACTCGTCATTGCCTAATTCGGCCCAGTGGTCGAAATCTCCGGGAAGACCTCTGAGAAATATCTGGTGATTGATCGAGCTGGTGCCGCCAAAGACCTTTCCTCTGGCCACTGCAGCTTTCCTAGTCTCGCCTGCGTCTGTGGTACCCACGAACGACCAGTTATGGTCGGCGTCGGCTTCTGACGCCCTCTGGTTCATGTCATGCTTGATCTCATCTGGCATCAGGGACATGTCGGGATAGTCAGGCCCGGCGTCCAGCAGGAGGACCGAGCGCTGAGGGTCCTCTGAGAGCCGGTTGGCCAGGACGCAGCCCGCCGAGCCAGCGCCAACGATGATAACGTCGTATTTCATGGGAACCTCATGGTCGTGTATATGACGGCGCAATTATAGCTCTAATAGCCAGATAACGATTTCAACGGCTAACCAAAGAAGATCAGATGCGACTGGTTTGGTATTAGAATGTCCCAGTAGCTAATCAGAGAAAATAGAGGGGAACAGAGCGATGCCAGCCGTTAACACAGTATTGGGCCCCGTGGAGACTGAAGATCTGGGATTCACTTTGAGCCACGAGCACTTGGCCACCAACGCCGCCGGGATATTGAAGACTTTTCCCGAGTTGGTGGACCGTGCCGGTATCATCGAGCAGGCCAATGCCACGTTGAAAGAAGCCTACAATGAAGGCCTTCGGACCATAATCGACGTTAGTACCATCGACCTAGGGCGCGACGTGGAGATGATGCGAGAGGTTTCTCAGAACACCCGCGTGAACATCGTCGCAGCCACCGGGAACCACTTGGCGGTGCCGCGTCCTTTCATAGATCTTGCACCCGAGGTCATTGCGGATCTGTATGTCAGGGAAATCGAAGTTGGCATCGAAGGGACAGGCATCAAAGCAGGCGTCATCAAGGTCGCCAGCGATGAGGGTGGGGTCACTCAGGCCCAGGAGATCGTGCTCCGGGCTGCTGGTCAGGCATGTGTTCGCACCGGTGTGCCTATCTCCACACACACCTGGTCGCCGGACCGGGTGGGTGAAGAACAGGTCCGCATCCTTCAGGAGGAAGGCGTGGATATGGGAAAGGTATATATCGGTCACAGCAACGACGACACCGATCTTGGTTACTTGACTGGGCTTTTGAAGAAGGGGGTCTGGTTGGGGTTGGACCGCTTCCCTGGCGGCCGTCGTCCGGGCACTCCTTACTGGGAAGAGCGGACCGAACTGGCCAAACAACTTATCGACGCCGGTCACACCAGTCGGATTATGCTTTCCCACGACCATTCGGTGCCCAAGGCCAGGTACGGCGTCGCTGTGCAGGAAGACCGGTTCAAGTACAACCCAGACGGCTACAACTTCATAACTAGAAATGTGTTGCCCAAGCTGAGGGATATGGGGGTATCGGATGAGTCAATTAAGCAGATTATGGTTGGGAACCCCCGCCGGTTCTTTGGAGGGCTGTAGGATGGGCTAGCCGGTCTGCATGGGAAGCGATGGGTCGGACGCCCATTCGGACATCGAAGCATCGTAGACCGCCACATTCTCATATCCGAGCAGGGTCAAGATAAAGGCGTTGTTGCTGGCTGCGATGCCGCCTCCGCAGTAGGTTATGATCCGTTCCGCAACATCGGTACCAACATCGGCGAATCTTTTCGCTAACCGATCGGCTGGTAGGTAGGCATGGGTATCGGGATCATGCATGTCCCCGGCTGGAACATTGACGCTGTTGGCGATGCGGCCTGGCCGTCCGTAGTCGGCGCCGCCGGTCCCAAGGTGCTGTTCTTCGCTGAGGGCATTCAGTACGCACGTAGACCCCTGGCCTAGAGCGGTTAATACTTCACCTTTGTTCGCCATGAGGCCAGCCCTGGGTTTGGCCAAGAAGATGGCTGCAGGATAAGCCGACGGAGCGGTATCGACAGGTCTGCCTTCCAGCTTCCATTTGTGCAGGCCGCCGTTCAGGACACTGGCGCTATCGAACCCGAACGCCCTCAGCATCCACCAGATGCGTGTCGCCCAAGAACCGGACGTGGAATCGTACAAGACAACCTGCGTGCCTGCTCCTACACCGTAGCCCGAGAAGGCCCTAGCGAACTGTTCTATCGGCGGTAGCATGTACCGAAACCGGGAATCTTTGTCGGATAGGTCGTTGACTAGGTCGGCGTGACCTGAGCCAGGGATGTGTTCTTTTATCCAAGTGTCACGCCCACTCTCTGCACGGATGCCGCCACTACCATCGGGCCGGTTGAAGGCAGTGCAGTCCAACACTCGGATGTCGGTATCGTTCAGATGCGCGGCAAGCCAATCGGTCTCGGCCAGGAATTCGGGGTGTTTGATAGCCATGGTTCTGCCTCAGAGATAAGATTACCGGGGCTAGGATCACGCCGAGGAATACCCACCATCAACAGCTAACACGGAACCCGTGACGTAGTCAGAGGCCGAGCTGGCGAGGAAGACGGCGGCGCCACCCAGTTCAGACGGTTCGCCCCAGCGGCCGGTTGGTATGCGGCGGCTGATGTTGTCGTAGCGGTTGGGGTCGGCTTCGGGGATGCCACGGGTCAGGTCAGTCATGAACCATCCGGGGAGGATGGCGTTGATCTGGATGTTGTCCTTGGCCCAAGCTACCGCCAGGCTCTTCGTCAGTTGGACGATACCGCCTTTGCTGGCGGCGTAGGGTGCGCCCCAGTCGCTGCCGAAGATGGAATACATGGAGCCCACGTTTATAATCTTGCCACCACCGGCGTTGATCATCTGAGCGTAGGCCTCGCGGGACGCAAGGAACGCTGCTCTCAGGTTTACATCGATCACTGAATCCCACTGTGTGGCGGTTAGGTCCTCCGGGAGCTCCCTTACGGCGATTCCGGAGTTGTTAACTAGGATGTCTAGGCGGCCCATGTGGTCGAGAGTGTTGGTGACCATGCGCTGGATTGCGGGTTCCTGGGTAACGTCTACGGTGACGCCGTGGGCTTCAACCCCTAGGGCCCGGATGT
The DNA here is from genome assembly GCA_022451945.1 of Dehalococcoidia bacterium. Taxonomy (GTDB): domain Bacteria; phylum Chloroflexota; class Dehalococcoidia; order Lucifugimonadales; family UBA3495; genus UBA9611. The sequence goes on along the minus strand of JAKUNK010000014.1, from coordinate 12,844 downwards.
CTTCCAGCGCCTGAGCGGTTTTCTCGACGCTACGAGCGGCCACCACTATGTTAGCGCCAGCTCCCGCTAGACCCATGGCGATGCCCAATCCGAGCCCGCCGTTGCCGCCGGTCACGACGGCTACTTTGCCTGTGAGGTCGAATGGGCTATGAGCGGCCACTAGTTTTCCTTAAATCTGGGGATGACGTTCTTACCGAACAGCCGTAAAGACTTTTCTACTTTGTCAGGCGCTATCTGGCCCACGTTAGGATTCAAAAGCACGTTGCGGACTCCGATGTCCCGCAGCTCTTCTAACTTGCCTGCTACCGTAGTGGGGGTCCCGGCCAAAAAAGCATGTTCCACCTTCTCGCTGGCTGGAATAGGGGTTCCTGGAGGAGGTGGTGGGGCGCCGCCAGGGTTGAACCTCACTCGGGCGTCCAGCAGGTGGGCCTTATATCGGGCCAGCCCGGCCTCTGCTATCTCCACGCCTTCTTCGTCGCTGTCGCAGACGAACAACGCCCGTTGCGCCCAAGTCTTATCCAGTGTGTCTTCTACTTGGGCCTCGGTCAGGCCAGACTCTCCTAAGGACTCGACGTAACGGCCGAACCGATGGCGCAATGTATCGATGGCGTGAACACCGATCAGCACTGGCCTGCCAGCCTGGCCCATGGCCACCATGGACTCTTCGGAGATGCAGGCCCGCACGATGGGTGGATGGGGTTTCTGGTAAGGTTGCGGCCGGAGCCCTGGGAACGAAAGGTCCCAGAATCGGCCTTTGTGAACCACATCTTTGCCTGTCCAAGCCTTGATGAGAAGATCCTCGGCCTCGTCTAGCATCTCCCGTCCCTGCTCCAGAGTGGTGCCGAAGCCGATGTACTCGTACTCGTTGTAGGCCGAGCCGCGGCCGGTGCCCATGATCAGCCTGCCGCTGCTAAGGTTATCGAGTAACGAGGTCTGTACAGCCAGGCGGACCGGGTGATGCAAAGCCATCTCTACAACCGCAAACCCGATCAGGACGCGCTTGGTCCGGGCTGCCACGGCAGCCCCGAATACCACAGGGTCGGCGTAAGCTACTGCGCCGTCGAAGTGGTGCTCGGTGAGCCACACTGCGTCAAACCCTACCTCTTCAGCCAGCTCTACCTCACGCAAGGTCTGGCCGATCATGTCGTGGTCGCCTTTCTCGTCGGCGCTGATCGAAAAAACGAAGCTGCCGAATCTCATGATTACTCCTGCTAACCCTGCTTGATCCATTCGGCGATTCGTTCGCCGATCATTATGGTGGTGCAGTTGGTGTTGGCCCGGATGCAATCTGGCATGATCGAAGCGTCAGCCACACGCAACCCTCGCAGGCCTTTAACAACCCCTTGCTGGTCGACCACGGCCATGGGGTCTGAGTCAGGCCCCATCTTGCAGGTTCCGGAAATGTGTTGAGTGGTAGTCACGCTACGTTTAAGCCAGAGGTTCAAAGTCTCATCGGATTCCAGATCTGCCGGCTGGGGTTCAAGCAGTCGTTTTACGATGGGCTTGTAATCGTCGTGTTCGAGGACACTGACGCATTTCCTGACGGCCTCATTAAGCCTAGATAGGTCACGAGGGTCATCTTGGAAGTAGTTGTAGTTAAGTTCAGGTTGTACGTTGGGATCGGTGGATATGATCTTAAGGTGGCCTGAGCCATAAGCTAACTCGAGGATACAGGTGAACCGGATACCTTCGGCTTCCAGCGGATCACCGGATATGGGCGATGAGAAAGACGATGCCATTATCTGAATGTCATTCCGCAGGTCTGAGCCTGTGGCCGTGTAGCGAAGTGCTACCTGAGAGCGCGGATCCTCGGGGTTTAGGGGAAAATCGTCCTGGACTTCGATGGGCACGCGGACGTTAGGATGGTCTCTCAGGTTCTTCCCCACACCCGGCGCTTCCAGGACCACTGGTATGCTCAGCCCATCAAGTACCTCTGGGGGACCGACACCGGAGAGCATCAGCAGCTGGGGCGATCCGATAGCGCCGCAAGACAGGATTATCTCCTCTCCTTCGACCACGAAACGCTCGCCATTGCTCTCCACGTCGACGCCCACGGCCCGGTCGCCCTCGAAGATCACCCGGTGGCTGGTGACGTTGGGTTTAATGGTTAGGTTTAAACGGTGGCGGCAGTCAGCCAGATAGGTTAGGGCGGTGCTCATGCGGATGCCGTTGGGGTTATTCATTGGGATTGGCCCTACGCCGCCGGACTCAGGGTGGTTCATGTCTGGGTCGTCTGGATGGCCTTGCGCACGGAACCCTGCGTAGAAGGCGGTTTGGGCAGGCAGCCAGGTCTCTCGTTTGTGCCGACGCACCGGTATTGGACCTTCCGAGCCATGGAAATCATCGTGGATGTCGGTGTCGGTTTCCAACTTACGGAGGTAGGGCAGTACATCGGTGAATCCCCACTGATCGTTGCCCATGGCGGCCCAGGCATCGTAGTCCTCGGGGACCCCGCGCAGCAGCACCTGACCATTGATGGCGCTTGAACCGCCAACGACCCGTCCTCTCGGAACTGGCATGGGCGTGGATTGCTCTGGCGTAGTATTGCCCTGGAATGACCAGTTGTGAGGCGCGTCCACCGCTGAAGCGGTCTGGTTGTACCCAAATTTGAGGTCGTCGGGGTATTGCTCAAAGTCGGGATAGTCCGGGCCGGCCTCCAACAGCAGTATGGATTTGTTTGGGTCGTCTGATAACCTGCTGGCGATGACGCACCCAGCCGAACCAGCGCCGACGATTATGTAGTCGTATCTCATCTGGGCATGCTCCTATGTTAGGAAATAGCCGTGCTTGGGTTCTCCTTTGGCAGATGGCATTATCGCATATAGGAATCGCAGTGGCATACCGAGCCGAAATGTGGAGAGTTCAATAAGGATAGTTAAAGATGAACGGGAAGTTGGAGATGTTGGCGTGCCGGTTGAAAGGCCAGACGGTTAGTCCTGGGGCGGTGGGATTAGCCAAGATTAAGGATGAATTTTTCTGCGGTTTGGCAGCCTGTAATACCAGTCTGAGCCAACCTAGGAAACGCCGAGGAAAATCTTAGGTTTTCTAGCGGATAGCATGAGCCCGCATTGAAGGAGAGAGTGTTTGAAGCTTAGCCGCCAATTTTAAAGATAGCTATTCACCGCAAATTTGTTGGATAAGGGATTATAGGACTCATTCATGAACCGGAGGGTCATGCAGAGTTCTAAATACCAGGCTGATATTCTCGTCTAAACTTCAGCCTCATTCTCGTGTTAGGATGTGTTTGGATTTCTGAGGGCCTGCAGGCTCTATATTATCTGGTTTGAAAACTACTGATTACGACTGGAGGATGTCATGGATGTCCACGTTTACACCCAGCCTGGTTGATTCAGCTGCCGGACTCTGGAAGAGTTCCTCAAGAAGAACGGCGTTGCATATGAGCATCACAACGTATTGGAAGACCATCAAGCGATGGAAGACCTGGATAACAGAGGCATAAAAGCTCTGCCGGTCACAATCATCGACAACAAAGAAGTCATTATTGGTTACTTCCCCAAGAAGCTTATTCCAGCGTTTAAGCTGGACATAAAAGTAGACCTTTCAGGTAAGACCGAATGGTTGGCTGACAAATACGAAAAGATTTTGAGTGCAGCTTGCCGCGCCAGCGTCCAGTTCTCCCAGGAACAGTTGGACACCGATGTTCCATGGCGTCCTTGGACCGCCCGCAAGACAGTGATGCACATCATGTCATTCCCTGAGGTGGCCTACCTGAGCCACAAAGTCGGAAGCATGAGCCAAGAGGACATGAGGGCGTCTGACGAAAGGTTGCAGGATATCTATACTGCAGATCAGATGGTCGAGTACGGAAATGGTGTGCGTAAGGACATCATCGCCTTCTTACAAAGCGGCAATTCAGAGGCATTTGACCTGGAAGTTCCAGCCCACTATGGCGGTGAGGTCACGGTATTGGAACTGTTGAATATCATCTTGAGTCACAGCACCCACCACCTGAAGCAGACTTACCATTACATGCAGAACAACCTTGGTATCACACCAGAGAATCCTGCGTCAGAGGAAGACTTCGAGGGTATACATACTCCCGAGGCATTGTTCTAAGTAATAGGCGGGATTTCCCGAATCTATCAAAACTGACAGACCTTCCGCTGGTTCATCTCTACGGGAGGATTGTACTTTTACTGGAGTGAAAATGAAGTACGACTATATCGTTCTTGGCGCTGGTTCGGCCGGCTCTATTATTGCGACGCGGCTATCAGAAGATTCTAGTAAGAGCGTACTGCTCATAGAGGCAGGGCCAGATTATCCTGACTTCGAACATTTACCAGAGGAAGTTAAATTTGGATACGCGACTGAAATCGACATTATGGTCAGCGATCATAACTGGCAATTCGTTGGTAAAGCAACTGAAAAATCGCAAGAGATGCTGGTTCCACGGGGCAAAGTTACCGGTGGATCTAGTGCAATCAACGGACAGGTTTTTCTAAGAGGGGTCCCAGAAGACTATGATTCGTGGGCCGAAATGGGAAATAGCGATTGGAGATACCAAGATTGTCTACCGTATTTCAGACAAATAGAAACCGACACCGATTACAGCGACGATTTTCATGGTACAGAAGGCCCGATAGTAATGCACAGATTCGCCAGGGACACCTGGCATCCAGCGACTGAAGCTTTTTACCAAGCATGTAGGTCTGCTGGATACCCAGATTCGCCAGACCACAATCATCCAGATTCTACTGGAGTAGGCCCTACTCCGTTGAACAATCCGAACGGTATAAGAATGAGTACAGCGTTAGGATATCTTGATCAGGGCCGGCACAGGCTAAACCTAACGATCCGTGCTAACTGCCAGGTCCGGCGAATCCTGTTCGAAGGCAAAAGAGCAATTGGAGTTGAAGTAGAAAGCGGAGACGAGGTTTTCGAAGCCGAGGGTTCCGAGATAATCCTGAGTTCGGGTGCAATCGGATCTCCCCAGATACTTATGCTTTCCGGTGTGGGGCCCGCCGCGCATTTAGAAGAATTCGATATCCCCGTAGTACATGATGCGCCTGGGGTCGGCCAGAATATGAGAGACCACCCTTCTGTGTGGGTTACGTGGCGAACAAAACCAGGAGTTGATTTAGATGGGACAGCTCCAAGAATGCAAGCTACTCTTCGTTATACCGCTGATGGGTCAGATTTGCGAAATGATATGAAAGTGTCGATGCAATCGTTCGCAACTGAGCGAATCAATCGCGGTGGGGATCGCATGCAGCCAGTGGGAATTCGTATGACTTCTGGGATACAACTCGCAGAAGGATCAGGGGAGCTTAGGCTCCAATCTTCTGACCCAAAGGAACAACCGTTCCTTGATTATCGATATCTTCAACACGAATTTGACAGACAGCGTCTAAGGGAGACACTCCGGATTTGTGTGGCTTTAGGAAACGACCCTGCATTCAAAGACATCATCGAAGAACGTATAGAACCCACGGATGAAGAATTGGCTTCCGATGAAGCACTAGATGAATATCTGTATAGAGAAGTCACGACTCAACAGCACATATCATGTACTTGTAAAATGGGTCCTTCTACCGACCCAATGGCGGTAGTTGACCAGCATGGTAAAGTCCATGGCTTAGAAGGCCTGAGGGTTGCAGACGCCTCTATTATGCCGAATTGCGTTAGGGCCAACACCAACGTTACCACCATGATGATCGGAGAGAGAGTCGCAGACTGGATAAAGCAAGGCAAATAAACTGCTTGGAAACCGCTACTATTAGAAAGGTCCGTCCCGAATACCGGGACGGACCTTTCTAATATCTGTCCATATGGTGCAGTGAAGTTAAAATATAGCCAGAGGGTTCGTAGGGGATCCTGTAGCGTTTTTGAACCGGAGTGGGGCCACCACGAACATGAACTCATACCGGTTCAGCCGCTCGCAGACACCCGCGAGGTCCTCACAATTACCGGCGTCTATAAGCCATAGCCCCATGCCTACAATGCCGACCCGGTGTACCGGTAACCCGATTCCCGGGTAGCCGCTTGGGTCGGCGTCTTGGGAGGCATCTCCGCCCACAACGGAAATTCCTCGCTCTTTCAGCCAGGGAAGAGTCTCAGCGTGGAGACCAGGACGTCCGGAATCTGGCGCGCCTTTTTCGAGGCGTCGCTTGTACCAGCCCAGCCGTAGCATAAGAGCGTCGCCTTCCTCTAGACGGACGCCTTGGGCCTTCTCGGCGGCTTCTAAATCCTCGGTGAACACGCCGTCACCAGCCTCAAGCCAGTCCACGCCGCGTACCTTGGCGATGTCCAACATAATGCCGCGGGTGATGATTCCGTTCTGAGCGTTGTCTATGTTTAGCACGGTTGCCTTGGACTCGCTGCCGACATCTGCTGGGTTAAAGCCGTTGTAGAGTTTGCCGTTCCAGGTTTGGTGGCACAGCGCGTCCAGGTGGGTGATGGTCAGACCATGGTATGAGAAGCCGAGAAAATCGGATGTTCCTCCACCGCCTTGAACTGGGACGGTGTCGCCGGCCCGAATCATATAATGCAAGGGAGGGATCGTAGTGACATCGGCGGCAATCTCCGGGACTACCAGCCTAGAGCAGGTAACGCTGATGCCCTCTTTAACCAAGGCTGCGGCTTGGGCGCGCTTGGCATCGGTGATTAGGTTTAAGGTGCCTAATTGGTCGTCTTTACCCCAGCGTCCCCAGTTGCTGAGGGAGTCCATCCAATCGATGACTTGTTCTTCCGTGGGTATCTGTACGGCCATGGTTCTCTCCTGGTATTTGCGGTTTCTCTTGGATTATTCCGTGGCTAGACCGGCTATTGTGCCATCTACGTATAGGATCTCTATTGTGCGTGAGACGGCTTCTTCCAGCTGGGCGTGACCGGCTTGATCCAGGTGTGCGCCTAGTCCGTCTACTATGTCTGAGATAGACTTGTGGCCGTCGATTTCCGATATTACGGCGGCTACCAGCGGGCTGCAGGGTACGCCTTCTGGCTGAGATACGGTGTTCAAGACATGCCCTTGAACGAACTCTCCTTCCGCTAAGACCGGTTTGCGCTGGACCTGGATGCCCTCGGTGAGCCGAGGAACGGCGTTTAATATCTGGTTCCGCTGGGGGTCTGAGGCTAAGGCTGCCAACCACTGGGTGCGGGCCTGGCGTTCCGCCTCAACCGCTTTGACGCTCTCAACGAATTCCTCCGGCGCTTGGCCGCGGTCGAGTACCACTCGCTCATAACCCCTGGGCGGTTGGCCGGCCACTGCCTGGATGAAGCTGTGACGGGGTGAATAGTGGTCCTTCTCCGTGATGCGGCGAGCCTCCCAAAAATAAGATTCAGCGCTCAGGTTGCTGGAATAGAACAGCCGGGCCATCTCCCGGAACTGGTTGTATTCTTTCAGGTAGGTCTCCTGGTAGACTTGGCCGGCGTCGTCAGTCAAGGATGGAGCGTTAAGGGCCGTGGTGACGTAAGCAGAAGCCAGCACCCCCGACATCAGTGCCAGGTGGACTCCCGAAGAGAACAAAGGGTCAACGAAGCAGGCAGCGTCACCGGCCATTATGTATCCTGGTCCGTAGAGCTTCTCGGCTGTATATGACCAGTCGCGGACCACTGTGGGCTCTGAGTCCATCTGGCTGTCCTCAAGCATAGCGCGCGTTTGATTGCTATGGGCCAACTGGCCTTCCAAGAACGCTTTAGCGCCGTTCTGCTGTATTCCTTCCTGTCCGATCACGGAGTCTACCACCGCTCCGACGCTGGTACGCCCGGTGTGAAGTGGAATGCTCCAGAGCCACCCGTAACGGTAGGACTCGATGAAGATATTGTTCTGGTCGGGATCTGGAAGCGGTTTGGCGCCGGTGAAATAGGCGTAGACCGCCAAGTTCTGGAAGAACGGATCCCACTGCTTGGAATCCAAGCGCCTGGCCAGGAGTGTTGATTGGCCGCTGGCATCCACCACGAACCGACATTGAGCTTCACCGGAGCCGCCCTGACTGCTGGTGAATTCCACCCCGACGGCCTCATCCCCGTCAAATATGACGTTGGTGACCTGATGTCCTTCAAGAACTGTGACCCCTTGGGCCTTAGCATTGTCCAGCAATATTTGATCGAACTGAGGCCGCCAGACCTGATATGAGTGAGGATACCGCTGGCTGGCCTCCTTGAAGTACCAACTCCAGGGCGTGTCGCCCGTGCCCCAGACCATGGTGGCGCCGTATTTCTTTAGAAAACCAGCGTCCTCAACCGCGTTTAGCGCCCCCAGTTCCTCTAATACCGATATGGAAGCAGGCAGCAAGGACTCACCGACGTGGTCACGGGGGAACTGTTCACGCTCCAAGAGAGTCACCTGCCAGCCTTTGCGCGCTAACATGGTGGCTGCGGCGCTGCCGGCCGGTCCGCCTCCGATGACGATGACGTCTGCGCTTAAGTCTAGGTTGGAGTCCGGATTTGAATCAGGGCTGTTCATCGATGGATATTATGAGCCGTGTGTGGAATTGTGGGTAGTCTCTGACTGAGAATGAAATCTCGCAGGCCTGTGGTTCATGGGCCTGGGGGATTTCATCAGAGGGATTAGTATAACCTCAAGACGATAATTCGTTCGATGGGTAACCCTGGCAACCGGCTGATGGTGCTGCCATTAGCCCGCTGTGGGTAATATACAACTCTGGAGGCCGCGGGAAATACTCCTCAGTCTACAGAACGAAACCAGAGCCAATCTCTATTATTCCGGAAGGGTCTCACGTTGTGCCGAAGGCCTGACCCAACTCGAATGGCAGCATCCACGGCGTTCTTTTTGAGGATTTTCTTTGGGCTACAAATCTCCCTCTGAACGGTAGGCCTGCAGCACTTGGGATTTTGCGGACTGGTCGATGGACGGCTCATTGTCCGGCGGGAGTTAACAGCGTGCGAATACCTGCCGCTTGTTCTTGTTTGGTATGACGATGTCCTACTTCGGGATAGAGATACACCACTCCTAACCAACCGCCGGGTCACCAACAAGAGAAACCGATCAGGCTCCTTCGCGGCGAGTACCGTCCAAAATAACCATATGCAGCGTCGAAATCCGCTTGACACCCCTATGTCCGTATGATACGTTGCGCACGCCCAAAAAAGGCCGTTTCTAGACATAAATTCAGGCTCGCCTGTCTTTTTAAGAGAGTCTCTTCATGGAATCCATAATCGTTGCCCTCGCCGCAGGGGGCGTCGCCCTTTTATTCGCCTTATTGACCGCAATGCGTGTCCTCCGATCTGATGCTGGAAATCAGCGGATGCGGGCTATCGGCGATGCTATACGCGAAGGAGCCGGAACGTTCCTACGGCGTGAATATCTGATTCTAGCCCCGTTTGTTATTGTAGTCGCTGTCGGACTTTGGATACTGATTGACTGGTGGACCGAAGATAGGACAGTGCCCGAGACTGCCATTGCCTATCTGGCGGGGGCCATATGTTCCGCCACTGCCGGTTTCATCGGCATGAGCGTTGCCGTTCGCGCTAACGTTCGCACCGCCGCCGCAGCAATGCACGGCCTTAACCCCGCCCTGCGGATTGCTTTCTCCAGTGGCGCGGTTATGGGAGCCACGGTGGTCGGAATCGGTCTGCTGGGCGTGACCATCCTATACGTCATCTTCCAAGATGCTTCCGTTGTTGCCGGCTTTGGTATGGGCGCCAGCTCCATAGCCCTCTTCGCCAGGGTTGGCGGAGGCATCTTCACCAAAGCTGCTGACGTCGGCAGCGACTTGGTGGGAAAGGTCGAGGCCGGGATACCGGAGGACGACCCAAGGAACCCTGGAGTGATTGCCGATAACGTTGGAGACAACGTAGGAGACGTCGCCGGCATGGGCGCTGACCTGTTCGAATCCTACGTGAGCTCGATCATAGCTGCGATGGCCCTGGCTTTCGCAGGGACAGCTGGTGCAGCGGCGCTTGCTTGGGATGCCGACAAGGCAGTTTTGCCCTTGATGTTAGCGGGCGCTGGAATCGTGGCCGCCATTCTGGGCACGTTTGTAGTGCGGAGCGGTGAGCAGGCTGATTTTGGCCAGCTACTGTGGGCCTTGAGGCGGGGTATTTTTGCCGCCGCGATACTGCTCGGGGTCTTCGCTTTGGTTATTATTCTCTCACTAGATATGGAGATAGAGTGGTTCTGGGCGATCGTTACCGGCCTCGTGGCCGGCATCATCATCGGCCTGTCCACCGAGTATTACACGTCTTACGAATACAAGCCCACTCAAAATGTGGCGGAAACGTCACAAACGGGCGCTGCCACGGTTATGATTAGCGGGATTGCCACGGGCATGGTCAGCACGGTGATTCCTCTTTTCGCGGTTGGACTCACCATCATCATCGCCTTCGAGTTGGCGGGTTTCTACGGTGTAGCCCTAGCAGGTGTAGGCCTGCTGTCAACCCTGGGAATCACGCTGGCCACCGATGCCTACGGCCCTGTCGCAGACAACGCCGGCGGTATCGCTGAGCAGGCGCAACTTGATCCTCAGGTTAGGGAGCGTACTGACGCCCTGGACGCCTTGGGCAACACTACGGCTGCTACGGGCAAAGGCTTCGCCATAGGCTCGGCTGCACTGACCTCTCTGGCGCTGCTAGCGGCCTTCACCATTGCTGCCGACATCGACGCGGTTGATCTACTGGATCACAAGGTGATCGTTGGCGTCCTGTTCGGGGCAATGCTGCCCTTCTTGTTCTCCGCTTTCACCATGAAGGCGGTGGGACGCGCGGCGATGTCCATCGTGAATGAGGTCCGTCGTCAGTTCCGAGAGATACCCGGTTTGATGGAAGGGAACACCGAGCCTGACTATACCGAGTGCGTAGACATCGCGACCAAGGGCGCTTTGAAAGAAATGATTGTCCCTGGCTTGATGGCCGTCGCTGCTCCTCTGGCCACCGGATTTATCCTGGGAGTCGAGGCGCTGGGCGGCATGCTCATCGGCTCCGTTGGTGCTGGGTTCATGCTGGCCATCATGATGGCCACGGCTGGCGGTGCATGGGACAACGCCAAGAAGTATGTGGAATTAGGTCACTATGGCGGAAAAGGCTCGGACGCTCATAAAGCCGCAGTGGAAGGCGACGTGGTCGGCGACCCGTTCAAAGATACCTCGGGCCCGTCTTTAAACATCCTTCTCAAATTGATGGCCATTGTGTCATTGGTGTTCGCTCCGGTGTTCCTGGAGGTCACACCTCTAATCGAGAAGATTACATAAGATTAATCGGGTTCAAGAAGAAGGGCCGGTCATACGATCGGCCCTTCTTCGTTTGTTCATCTGATATACCTGTTTAGGCCGCCATTCTTGTGGAGGCAGGAATCCCGGTAATTCATGGTTCATGGCATTGCTGCGGTTCGACAGGCCGGTCATGAGCAGAGCCGCAAGCTGTTTTAGCGGAGATAGGCGACTTGAATGTTAACAGACTGGATTCCGGACTTCATTAGAATGGAGGAGGAACTGCCTGCGCCGGGTCAAATCGAAGAAACCAACCCAGCCAGGTCTAGTTCTACGATGCGGCCAGCGGCGTCTTCGCCGTCGATTTCCAGGATGCCTAAGGTGCCTAGGGCGCCTCGTTTGTGGCGCTTGCCGGGGTAGGTGGGGCTGCCGGGGTTCATAATCATGATCCCGTCCCAGTAGGTGACTATTTCCTCATGAGTGTCTCCGTATAAGACGATGTCCACTGGCTCTTTGAACTTGCGGGCCATTATCTCTCGTCCGTTGGCCTCTGGAAGTATCAGATCAGCGCCGTCGGGGCTGGTCTGAATCTTAGGGCCGGGCCACTGGATGTCGTGAATCATACCGATGGACACTCCTTCGACCTTGACCACCCTGGTCGTCAGAGCCAGTCGTTCTCCTTCTTCAACCGGGTCTTCGTAGCCACGCACGGCCAGCAGGGGAGCGACTTCTTCCAGGTAATCTAAAACTCCCAGACATTCTAGATCGCCGCAGTGGAGGATCATGTCTACTCCCTTGAGGGCTTCCAGAATCTTCACCGGCAGGTCACGCCCGCTACCCGCGGAGTGTGTGTCGGATATAACACCGATCTTGGTGGCCATTAAATGCCTGCCTGCGGGGCAAGGGCAGTCATAGTCCGGTTGATGACCGTCAGGTTTGTCCCGTGAGGAAAATTGACGATGGGAAGATCCGCTCCCGACTTCCGGAACCCACTTATCTGGTCTCGGCACTGCTGAGCGTCTCCCAAAACCACTATGCTTTGTAGCATGCGGTCTGAGACCGATCCGGCGGCCTGTTCCCGGTTTCCGGTGGCCCAGGCTTCTTTGATCGCTTGGGCTTCGGCCCCGAAACCGGCGCGGCTGACGCTGTCGAAATAGAACGTTCCCATACCACCCACATAATAAGCCAAGTGCGCCCGTAGCAGTTGTTCGCCGTGGGCCAGGTCCTCTGGGCCGTCCGCCGTGTAACAGAATATGTAAGGAGCTATGGTCACGTCGGAAGCGCTTCGGCCAGACTTTGCCGTGCCGATGCCGATCCGCTCTCGTAGCTCCGGGAATCGTTCCCGGTTGACCCACACGGGCAGACAACCGTCGGCGTGTTCCCCGACTAATTCGAGGTTTTTCTGGCCCAGGCTGGCTATGTATATTGGCAGTTTTTTTTGCACCGGCGGAGAGATCATACGAAACCGCTCCATCTGGTAGAACTTGCCGTGATGGTCCACCCTGCTGCCCGATAATGCTTTGCGGATGATCTCGATATATTCCCGGGTTCGGACCAAGGGAGAGTCGAAGGGGACACCGTGCCAGCCTTCTACCACTACCTTCCCGCTGCTGCCCAGTCCCAGTATGGCGCGGCCGTTGGATAAGATATCCAGGGATGCGATGGTCTGCGCGATGAGGGCAGCCGAACGGCTCTAGGTCGGGACTATGCCAGAGCCC
>JAKUNK010000013.1:1988-62918 GCA_022451945.1 Dehalococcoidia bacterium | reverse complement strand
GGACGCGCCTCCCTCCCGGGTCACCGCGCCTCACACTCCAGTGCCCTACAGTAGGGCTATGGAGAACGAGTACATGCCCAACGAGGCCAGGGTTATTAACACAGTCAGGGCCCTTCTGAACCGGTAAGCCCCCACTTCAAATCGATAAAGTGACCATACCACCGGCCCCGGTCGCTCCGGGTCCGGTGGTGATCGTTTGGGAAACCTCTCTGCCGTCCATCAAACTCGGGAGTGACAATTGCGGCGTCCTCAGTACTGTTATGTAATCCTGGTCACAGGATTCATGGTCTTGTTCTTCACCGGCGGCTCCCGGTATGCCTTCGGGCTGATGCTCAAGCCCATGTCGGAAGACCTGGATGTCAGCCGGTCAACGTTGTCACTGGCCGTCACCACATTTATGGTTGTGTCGGCATTGGCATTGCCATTCATGGGCCGGTTGGTGGACCAATGGAGCATGAAAGGAACCATCGGCATCGCGGCCGTGGTCAGTGGGATCGGGATCGGGCTCATGGGGCAGGTGCAGGCACCGTGGCAGGTGTTCGTCGTCTATGGGGTGGTATTCGGAATAGGTAACGCCGGTGCGTCCATCTCACCGGTGACGGTGATGATCAGTCGTTGGTTCCCCAGCCGCAGGGGCATCGCCAGCAGTGGGGCAGTTGCAGGAAATGCACTGGGGCAATTGCTCATAGTCATGGCGCTAGCCGCGGTATTGGTCTCACTGGACTGGCGTTGGTCGTACACCTTCCTAGGCATCGCAAACTTAGCCGTTTTGACACCTTTGGTGTTTCTGGCCGTTAAAGACGCCCCCCGCGACCAAAGCGAGGACATCAGGGAGGATCCGGCTCCGGAGATCACGCCGCCGGAATCCCCACTGTCGTTGGGACGGGCTCTGACCTCGTCCCAGATGGTCCTGCTGGTGTTGATCTATGGCATCTGCGGGATACAGGACTTCTTCGTGGTAACCCATGTTGTGGCTTTTGCGCGCGACCAGGGGATGGGAGCGATCTTGGCCGGGAACCTGCTGGCGCTCATGGGGTTGATGGGGCTGCTGGGCGTTTTGGCCGCGGGCCTGTTGGCCGACGCTTTTGGAGCAGTACGGCCCACGGTTATATGTTTCATCATCCGCTTATTTATATTCGCGGTCATCATCTTTGACCAGAGCACTGCTTCGATCATGGTTTTCGGGTTGTTCTACGGGTTCACCAACCTGATCACGGCGCCGTTGACAGTGGTATTCGTGGGCAACATCTTCGGGGTTGCAAGACTGGGGACGCTCGCGGGAGTCATCGTCATGGTGCACCAGTTCTCCGGGGGATTCGGCGCATTTCTCGGAGCGTGGATCTTCGATAACCGGGGTAGCTACGACGACGCGTTCAAGCTGATGTTGATCTTGTCCTTGGTCGCGGTTATATTGACTTACATGGTTCGGGAGAGGGCGTTGCCGGGAGTGCTTACTTCTTCGCCACCTGGATGATGAAATCAGGGTCGTAGAAGCCGTAGTCTGATTGGAAATCTCCGTAGCGTTCCACGGTGCGGAACCCTGTTTCTTTCAGCAGATCTGTCAGGTGTTCTTGCCTTACGGGGCAGACAGTTAGGTGGTGTACAGAGCCGTCTGAGTAGGAATATTGAAGCCTAACCACCTCTTCGGTCACCGTCTCCGGTCGCGCGTCCACCGTCTCTCCCAGATAGTAGTAAAGGTGCTTGCTGGTGAAGCCTCTGTCCAGCATCGTGTCGTAATTGCGGTGGTCGATGACTGCCATGCCGCCGTCGTTCAGCAAGGCATATATCTCCCCGAGGGCTTTGTGTCGCTCTTCGTCATTGAACAGGTGAGTAAATGCGTTGCCCAGGCAAACGATAGCGTCAAACTTCTCACCTGGAAAAGACGAGGTAAGCGAGGTCCAATTGGCCACTAGCAGACGGGTATTTCCTAGGCCAGATTGTCTCGCGTTTTCCTTGGCTTTCTCGACCATGTTGGCCGAGCCGTCGGAGCCGGTAACATCAAAGCCGCTAAGCCCAAGGTTTACGGTGTGGTAGCCCGTTCCGCAGGCGATGTCCAGAACAGTCTTTACTCGACCGTCAGCTAGTATCTTCTCAAAGAACCCGCCTTCAGCCTGGAGGCGTCTGTCCCAATCGATCAACTCGTCCCATCGGTCCACAAACTCTGATGTGTACTCGCTGATGAAAAGTTCTGAATCGTTTTCTGGTGGCATGGTCTCTCGGGTTTAAGTCTGGGGTTTCTGAGCGATGAACATGGCCCAACCGATCTTACCGGCATTGGCAGCCTCGACCCAGAAGCCTAAGGCATCTACGGTGCCGTCTATAGTTTCGGGGTCAACCAGTCTGAGTAGTTTGTCCCGGTTCTTAAGAACCTGCTCTCTCACCCAGCCGTAGGAACGCGCCACGTGTTCGGACCAGTCTTCGGTGCGGCTGATCTCCAGTCCGAGTCCCTCCAGTGCTTGCTGGTAGTCACACAGGTCCCACATGTCAGGAGACTTGACGCGGTCGTAGATCCTGGTCCGGTCCGCCTCAGGAGTGCCGCTCCGCACCAGAATATCGGTGAAGGCCAGGGTACCCCCGGGTACAAGGACCCGGCGGCATTCAGACAGGACCTTTGACTTGTCAGCCGCGTGTAAGAAAGCCTCTTGGCTCCATACCACGTGGAACGAGTCGTCAGCGTATATCAGGTCGTGGAAGTCGCCGTATTCGTATTCGATGAGTTCGTCCAGACCGGCCTCCAAAGTGCGGTCCCAGGCCAGCTCCAGCTCATTCTCGCTTATGTTGGTGGCAGTGACGGGGCAGCCGTAGTTCTTAGCCAAGTAACGTGCCGTAGAACCATAGCCGCAGCCCAGGTCCAGCACTCTGATGCCCGGGCTTAGATGTACCGCTTGGGCCATGATCTCGTTGGTGTGTTCCATGGCCTCTGGGTGGGGGCATTTATCGCTACAAGGCACGCCTAAGTGGATGTTGTCACCCCAGATAGTGCGATATATCTGGTCCGCCGGGCCGTCGTAGTAAGCCTTGGTGCTGGATACCACTGATTGAGTGTCACGGTTTGTCATGGTATTTCCTCCTAATGGAAGAGTTGACCACCGTTCACGTTGTAGGACTGACCGGTAATGAATGATGCGTCGTCTCCAGCCAAGAAGGCTACCATGTTGGCCACGTCCTGGGACTCAGCGATGCGGCCAAGCGGAGTGTTCTGCGCGGAATTATCGACCACCTGACTCCGGAATTCTTCCTGGCTGATACCCCGTTCTTGGGCTTGGTCCCGCTCCCAATAACTCATACGGTCGGTGTTGATCGGGCCCGGACAAACGGCGTTGACGGTGATGTTGTAGGGCGCTAGATCCATGGCCGTGGCCTGGGTCAATCCCACCACGGCAAACTTGGAGGCCGAATAGGCTGCCCCATTGGCACTGGCCTGCTTTCCTGCGTTGGAAGCAATGTTGATTATACGGCCACCTCTGCCCGAGTCGATCATGTGCGGCGCTACCGC
Organism: Dehalococcoidia bacterium; assembly: GCA_022451945.1. GTDB lineage: Bacteria > Chloroflexota > Dehalococcoidia > Lucifugimonadales > UBA3495 > UBA9611. Next base: position 59,422 of record JAKUNK010000013.1, on the reverse strand, counting down.
TTTCGTGGTTAAAAACACGGCGGTGGTATTGATAGCCAGGAAATGGTCCCAGACCTCTTTTTCCAACTGCGTCACTGGGACCTTGTCTTTGCCGATTATGGCCCTTGCGTTATTGACCAGGATATCGATACGCCCAAACTGACTTATCGTCTGCTCAACCAAGTGCTCGATCTCTCGAGGATCAGACAGGTCGCAATAGATCGGCACGGCACGGCGGCCCAGAGCCTGGGCCTCCTGAGATACGGTCTCGATACCACCCCACTCGTTCCTAACCTCGGCTGGCGGCAAATCCGACACCTCACGATGCACGTCGCTCAACGCAACATCGGCGCCTCGGCCGGCCAGTTTCATGACCGTCGCTCGGCCCACCCCACGCATGCCTCCTGCACCTGTAATCAAGGCAACTTTTCCGTCTAGATCGGGCATGGGATTCTCCATCAATGAATCGAGTGGTTCGGGCTGTCCTCAAGTGTAATCCACGGCCCCAGGCAATTCAACGCAGACCTTACAAGCCCCGAGTTTTCTTGACAGTCCACATCCCGGCTCATATAGTCCAGCCAATTCTGACAAGGCCACCGTTTAGGACTTATAGCGGAGGGATTCATGAGTACCTCGATCATTCGTGGCAAGTACGTCATCTGCGAGGCCGGGGTCGAATCCCAGGTCAGCCGGGTCATCTCGGATGGGGCTGTCTTCCAGCGTGGCGGTATCATCGAAGCTGTGGGTACTTACGACGAAATTAAGGCGGTTCATCATGCGGACGAAGAACTGGGAGGACCTAGTTATGTGGTTATACCGGGCCTGGTGAACGCGCATCATCACGGCCGCGGTGTCAGCACCTTTCAAAATGGGTGCATCGACGATTGCTTAGAGACCTGGATCCTATCTGGTTGGGGTCGCCGCCCTTACGACCATTATCTGATGAGCATTTACACCGCTATCCAGATGATCGAGTCCGGTACCACCACGACGATGTATAACCACGCCCAAACACCTGCCAAAGGGCTGGCAGAAGATGTTTCGGAGGTGCTGAGGGGTTTCAGCGCCGCCGGAATGCGCACAGCCTTCTCTGTTTATTTCCGAAGCCGGAACCGGGTTGTCTATAAGGACGACGGCCAGTTCCTGTCCGGCCTGCCCAGCGACTTGGCCGGGTCATTGCGACGTTTCTTGTCAGCCGTTGACCTCTCGGAAGACGAATACTTCTCAGTCTTCCAAGACCTGCACCGGAAATACGCAAACGACCAAGATTCCAGGGTTACGGTACTGCTCAGCCCCAGCAACGTGCAATGGGTCTCCGACGATTTCCTACTCCGGACCAAGGAAGAGGCTTCCCGAACCAACTCGGCCATCCACATCCATCTAGCAGAGAGCCTTTACCAGAAAGAGTACGGCGTCCGTACCTGGGGCCACACCCCCGTAGAACACTTGGATCACCTGGGGTTCTTGGGGCCAGAGGTCTCCTGCGCACATTCCGTATGGTTGACTGAACAAGACATAGACATCATGGCCCTAACGGGCGCCACAGCATGCCACAATCCTAGTTCCAATCTGCGACTCCAGAACGGCATCTCCCCGGTGAACTCCATGCTCCGAAAGGGCGTTAACGTGGCCTTGGGCACCGACAGCACGGCCATCAACGACGATGACGATATGGTTCAAGAGATGCGTCTCGCTGCCAAACTCCACCGCCAACCCGGAATGGGCAACCCAGCGTTGGACTCACACCAAACCCTCCGGCTAGCCACCGCCAACGCTGCGCGGCCCACGTCATTCCAAGGTAAGATCGGGGCCATCGAGAAAGGCCGTTTCGCCGACCTCGTGCTGCTAGACCTGGACGCCATGACCGAGCCGTACACGGACCCTGGAATCAACGTAGTGGACACACTCCTTTACCGAGGCAAAGCGTCCCACGTGGACACGGTAATGATCCAAGGAGAAGTGGTGGTCCAGGGCGGAACGTTCATCAAGATGGACAAAGCTGAGGTACTGCGGGAGATTAGAGAGCAGTTCTCACGCCCGATTGAAGAGCAAGCCTTGGAGGCCCAAAAACTGGCCCGGGGTCTCACCCCTTTTGTGAAAGAATTCTACAAAGACTGGGGTAAAACTGACGTTTCGCCCTATTACGGCTACAACAGTAGGGTTTAGAACTTAAATCCTTTCTCGCCTTCCTGTGGTAGTATTGGGGCGACCGCCAGGCGTGGCTCGGCGATACTTGATCTAAGAAATTTTCGTTGGTTGGAGGGACGTCGTCATGGCAACGGTAGGAAGTGGCAAATACACCTATGAATACATCCCTGATTGGGCTACGTTGCCCTCAGGGCAAGAATTCGGCACGTGCAGCGCGGTTGCTACGGACTCCCAAGATCGGGTTTATGTCTTCCAGCGCAAGAGCCCACCAGTCCTGGTCTTCGACCGGCAAGGAAAATTCCTCAACTCTTGGGGCGACGGCATGTTTGACGACCCCCACGGGATCTTCATCAAAGATGACATCGCCTACCTTACCGACCGGGAAGGCTCTATCGCCATGAAGTGCTCCCTCGACGGCAAACCCCTGCTGTCCATCGGCACCAAGGGCGAGTACTCGGACACCGGCTGCGAAGTGGCAGGTGAGGTATGCCCCCGCTCAGCCGGACCTTTTAACTATGTGACCGAGATGGTCCCTGCACCCAGTGGCGAACTATATATCTCAGACGGCTACCGGAACGCCCGCGTCCACCGATTCTCCGCAGCGGGCGACCTGATTTCGTCCTGGGGCGAGCCTGGCAAGGGTGGACCCAATCAATTCCACCTTCCTCATAGCCTAATCGTGGGCGCAGACGGCCAGGTCTATCTCTGCGACCGAGAGAACAGCCGCGTCCAGGTGTTCTCTCCTGAGGGCGACTACATAACCATGTGGACTGACATGAACAGGCCTCTGGACATATCCCAGGACAATGAAGGCATTTTTTACACATCCGAACGCCCTGACGACACCAACCCACCCCAGATGAGCGTGCTGGACGGCGACGGCAAGGTATTGGAAAGGTTCCCTTCGCGTTCTGCCCATGGCTCTTGGGTTGATGCCCACGGGGACCTTTACCTGGCACTGACTTCTGAAAAGAGCGTCGATAAATACGTTCGCGTCGGGTAAGCAGTAACGGATGGTTGACAATAAAGAACAACCCAAGAGCAGCCTCTCGGGCCTGAAAGTGAAACCGGTCTACACTCCGGATGACCTAGTCAACATGGATTTCGCCCGAGACTTAGGTCATCCAGGTGAATATCCATTCACCCGGGGACCCTATCCCGATATGTACCTGGGACGGCTTTGGACCCGGCGTCAGATCGCCGGTTTCGGAACCGCCCAGGCTACCAATGAGCGCTACCGATTCTTGTTGGACCACGGCCAGAACGGCATCAGTACCGACTTCGACCACCCGACACTGACAGGTTATGACTCGGACCATGAACTGGCCGAAGGCGAAGTAGGCAGGTTGGGAGTGGCCATAGACTCGGTTCGTGATATGGACGAACTATTCCTGGACATACCTCTGGACGAGGTCAGCGTCTCCTTAACCATCAATCACCCGGCTATCGTACTGTTGAGCATGTTCCTTTCGGTCTCTGAAAAACGAGGTGTCGATTGGAGCAGGCTACGCGGAACGGTCCAGAATGACTCTCTGAAAGAATTTCACGGGCAAAAGACTTTTGCGCTTGGGCCAGGGCCTTCCCTCAAGCTGACAACGGACATCGTGGAGTTCTGCACCCAGCACGTACCCAACTGGTATACCATCTCCATCTCCGGCTATCATATCCGGGAGAGCGGTTCCGACGCCGTCCAGGAGTTGGCTTTCACAATCGCCCAAGGTATGGCCTATGTGGAGTCGGCTCTGGAACGCGGACTGCCGGTGGACAGCTTCTCGCCCCGCCTATCATTCTTCTTCGGCTGCCACAACGACGTGTTCGAAGAAGTAGCCAAATACCGGGCGGCGCGGCGCATGTGGGCCCGCATCATGAAAGACCGCTACAAGGCTTCAAGGCCGGAATCCATGCGGCTGCGGTTCCATACCCAGACCCTTGGCTCGACCCTGATGAGGCAGGACCCGCAGAACAATATCGCCCGAGGCACACTACAGGCCCTTGCGGCAGTGTTAGGCGGCACTCAATCGCTACATGTCAGCGGCTATGACGAGGCATTCGACATACCGTCGGAAGAAGCGATGCGCATGTCCTTGGCAACCCAGTTGATACTCTCCCACGAATCAGGCGTAACAAGTACGGTGGACCCTCTCGCCGGTTCGTATTTCATAGAAAGCATGACCAACGATATGGAAGAAGCTGCCTGGGATTACATCAACAGACTCGAAGCCATGGGCTCCGGCCAATTCCCGATGAAGACCGGAATGCTCAGTGCCATCGACACGGGCTACATCGAACTGGAGATCGCGCGAGCAGCCTACGAGTACCAATTGCGGATAGAGAGCGGTGAGCAGGTTATTGTAGGGCTAAACCAGTACCAGTCCGAAAGTAACCAGAAGCTCGAACTATTCGAGTTCGATCCCGAAGAAGAGGAATGGCAGAAAGGGCGACTGGCTGAGACCAGAGGCGGGCGCAGTGCTGCCGATGTGAAGTCGACCTTGTCCTCTCTCAAGCAGGCAGCACGGGACAACAAAAACCTGATGCCGCCGGTGCTAGAAGCAGTAGGAGCTTTGGCCACCGAGGGCGAGATACTGGATACGATGAGAGAGGTCTACGGTGAGTACGTAGACCCCGGAGTGTTTTAGCGGTGACGGCCCAATCAGCCAACATAAAAGTCCTACTGGCCAAGTTGGGGCTAGACGGTCATGACAGAGGGGTGAAGGTCATCGCCCGGGCGATGCGTGACGCCGGCATGGAAGTAGTCTACATGGGCATGCGGGTCACCCCCGATCAAGTCGCCCAGACCGCTCTGCAAGAAGACGTCGATGTTGTGGGAATCAGTATCCTTTCCGGGGCGCATATGCGCCTGATGCCCCGCCTCACCAAGGCACTCAAAGACCGGTCCATCTCAGAGGACGTTCTGTTGATGGTGGGCGGCACCATCCCGGAAGATGACGTCGAACCATTGCATGCTATGGGTATTCAGGGCGTTTTCCCAGTCGGAAGTTTCACCACTGCGATGACCGACTTCATCATCGAAAACGTGAGCCAGGGCCGTTCCGCGCCCCGGGTTTGAACCAGACCGATGGAATGGCCCCCACGATACACCGATGACTTTATACCCGACCCGGATCAGGAATATTGGTCGCCGGAGTTAGAGACCATGGCCCCGGCCGAGCGGGACAGCCATATCCTCAACAAACTGCAGAATCAAGTCCGATACGTCTACCAGAATTCCGGTTTCTATCAGGAGTTCTACAAAGACTCAGCCGTAGACCCGGCCAATATAAGTAGCCTGGAAGAGTTCTCTCAGCTGCGCATCCTTACGAAAGAGGATATTCGCCGAGAGCAGGAACTTCATCCTCCTTATGGCCGGTTCCTGTGCATACCTCCTAAAGATATCTTCCGGGTGCATGGCACGTCAGGCACTACCGGCCGGCCTACGGTGTTCGGCATCGGAATGGACGACTGGGACCGCATCGCCGAGGCCCACGCCCGGGTCCTTTGGGGAGCTGGCCTACGTCCCGACGACACAGTCATGGTGGCTGCCGTTTTCAGCCTGTATGTGGGGAGTTGGGGCGCTTTGGTCGGAGCCGAAAGATTAGGGGCCAGTTGTTTCCCATTCGGCAGCGGAGCTCCGGGACAGACCGAACGCGCCGTGGAGTGGTCCAACATGGTGAAACCATCAGTACTCTACGGAACACCGTCTTACGCGCTCTACCTTGCCGAGACCGCCCGGCAGATGGGCTTTGACCCCAAAGAGGACTTCGGGTTCCGGTTCATGTTTTTTTCCGGCGAACCCGGGGCCAGCGTCCCCTCCACTCGCCGCTTGATCGAAGATACCTTCAATTGCTACGTCGTCGACCAGGGGACCATGGCTGAGATGACACCGTGGATGACCGCTTCGGGCTGCCGACACCTGGATGGCGGAATGCACCTGTGGCAGGACATCGTATATACCGAGATGGTCGACCCTCAGTCTAAGTTGAACGTTCCGTTGGGCGAGGAAGGAGTACCGATTTACTCCCACACCGAGCGCACCTCCCAGCCTATGATTCGTTATTGGTCCGGAGACATATCCCGCTGGGACATGGTGGACTGCCCTTGCGGCCGCACCTACCCGACACTTGTCGCCGGCATCTACGGCCGGGTGGACGACATGATCATAGTGCGAGGCCAAAACGTTTTTCCGTCGCGTATCGAAGATGTGCTGCGCGGCCTAGACGAGTTCGGCGGTGAGTTCCGATTGGTGTTGGAACGGGAAACTGGGCAGATGGATCGCCTCACGGTGCAAGCAGAAGTTCTCGACAAAGCATTCGCCTTCCAAGAGTTCGACCCAACGGCCTTGGAACCAGTGCAAGAGCGGTTCACCACGGAACTGCGCCGGGCCATAGGAGTCAGCGTGGCTGTTCAACTGAAGCCTGCCGGAGAGTTCGAGCGCACCCAATTCAAGGCCAGACGTATCATCGACCTTCGCGATCCCTAGGAACCATGGAATAGATATGACACTCGGAAGACCTGTCTATGGTGGGTTAGACCATTCGCTAGGTGAGACCATTGACCTCATCCGGGATACCGTACAGCAGTTCTCATCCCAGGAGATTGCCCCCAGGGCGGAGGAGATTGACCGAACCGACGCTTTCCCAAGGGATCTTTGGCCGCGGTTCGGTGACCTTGGACTTTTGGGGATCACCGTCTCCGAAGAGTACGGTGGCGCAGGACTTGGGTATCTAGCCCACGCGGTCACTATGGAAGAGATATCTCGAGGCTCAGCCAGTGTCGGTCTCAGCTACGGCGCCCACTCCAATCTCTGTGTCAACCAGATCTTCCGGAACGGCAACGATGACCAGAAGCGTCGATATCTACCAAAGCTGATCAATGGAGAAAATGTCGGCGCGCTAGCTATGAGCGAACCAGAGGCAGGTTCCGATGTGGTTAGTATGGCACTCCGGGCGGAAAAACGAGGCGACCGCTATGTGTTGAACGGCACCAAGATGTGGATAACCAACGGCCCCGAGGCCGACACTTTAGTGATTTACGGAAAGACCGACCCCAAGTCCGGCTCTCACGGCATCACCGCCTTTTTGGTAGAAAAGAACTTTGCCGGCTTCCAGGCATCTCCCAAACTGGACAAGATGGGCATGCGCGGCTCCAGCACATCCGAGTTGGTCTTCCAAGACTGTGAAGTGCCGGAGGAGAACGTACTAGGGGAAGTAGGGCACGGAGTCCGAGTGCTGATGAGTGGGTTGGACTTCGAACGTCTGGTACTGGCCGGCGGACCACTCGGCATCATGAAGTCATGTCTGGACGTGGTTATACCTTACGTGCATCAGCGGGAGCAATTCGGCCAGCCCATCGGAGAATTCCAGCTGATCCAAGCCAAAATAGCAGACATGTATACCTCGATCTCGGCCTGTCAATCCTATGTGTATGCTGTGGCACGGGCCGCTGATAGGGGTGAGAGTAGTCGGAAGGACGCCGCAGCATGCCTGCTGTTCGCCGCCGAGCAGGCCACTCAGGTCGCGCTCCAAGCGGTGCAGACCTTGGGAGGTAATGGCTACATCAACGACTTCGCCACTGGGCGGCTGCTGCGAGATGCCAAACTCTACGAGATTGGAGCCGGAACCAGCGAAATACGCCGCATGCTGATCGGGAGAGAGTTATTCCAGGAGTCCCGGTAATACGTTCGGCACCGGAACACCGGTGGCGGGCATTAAACCATCCGTAATGGGCAGCTATTACTGAGAACAGCGAAAGCCTTTCTATATTGGTCTTTCGAGCGAACATTATCGTTTCCAAAATCCTCAATGCGGCACATATAGTTCTCTGATCCGCACTCTCTCATCTGGCATACTTGATGGCTGCCTGTCCATCTGGTCACAAAGCCTCCTTAACGAAATCGGCTCTGCCTGGCAGGTCGACCGACTCGGCTGCCTAGACAGGCTGGGCCGAACGCCACAACTGTTTACCAGCCGAACAAATAGGCGTATCCGGCGGTAAGTTTTTGTACCCACACAGCTATCATCACCACATAACCTCAGGACTCCAGGGAACCTATCCTTTAACGCCACGCTCTTTTTGCATTATTCATACGCTATCTCGTGTCTAGGTTTATTGACATAAATTTTAAATTAATTTAAAACTATATGTAATATTCACAGCTGGGGATCGGTATCGTGCCTTTCGGTTGACACTATCAGACCGATTGCTAATGCATACCGGTCGAGGTCTGAAGATCCTTAAGAGGGCTATGACTCCGGCCCCAGTACCGCCCATGCGGTGGCGGAGGAATGGAGGACTGGCATGCGGAGATCAGTGAGGCTGCTTCCAATGACGCTGCTCTTGCTGGCGTTGACCTTGGTAGCGTTTTTCGCCCATCAGAGCACTATTCACGCCGAAGATGACCATGGTGATTATCGGTTTACTTCCACCAACCTGAGCATCGGCTCAGGGGCAATCTCAGGCATGATCAACACATCGGACATACTATTCGATGTTGATTATTTCTCCTTCCAAGCCTCGAGGGGTGTCAAATACACCTTCGTGCTGGACGAAGTCACGGTTGTAGACGCCAATATCTCGATAATAAATTCTATAGCCCGGGGAAACAACAGTTCTCCTGAGCAGGAGCTGACGGTATCAGGGGGTCAAAAAACAGTCTCTTGGACCGCCAGGACGACCGACACCTATTACGTAGAAGTAGCCGGCACTCTCAATAATTCCGACGGCTCTTTCTATCTAGGCAATTACACTCTCAGTGGGTTCGAGGACACCCGCTTCGTCGACCGGCACTCTGACGAAACCGGCGGGGCTACTTTGATCACAACCGGCAACGTGTACCAGGGTGCGGTTAGCCCTTGGAGCAACCAACCTAACCTGACCAACACCGTGGATGGTAGCGACGACTTCGACTTCTTCTCCTTCCATGCCCAGCGCGGAGTGGAATACAGCATTGAGGTTGATCTTGGCACATCCGAAGGGGTAGGCATCGACATTCAGACCGAATTCTCCGGTTTGGAAAAGACCAACGCCGGCATCGGTAACACGCTCAATTGGGTCTCTCCTCGGAACAGCACCTACTACATAGTGGTCACCGGAACGACACGGGTACGCGATTCGAGTGGCACTTACGCCATCAAATTGAACGCGGACACTTCGCTGCTGGACCAGCATGCTCAGACCGCAGATGGTGCCACTGTAGCCAGCTTCGGAAACGCCCATCAGGGCTCAATCAGCCCTGCCGATGACTTGGATTATTTCGCCTTCCCTGCACAACGCGGCGTTAAATACATGTTCGATGTCTCGTTGGGCAGCGCCGACGCCATTTCACTTAGTGTCATCGGAACCGATGGCACCAGCCTGGCTTCCAACGACGGCGTTGGTTCGACTCTGGAATGGTTATCCCCGGGTAACGGGACATTCCTGGCCGTGATTTCAGCTTCCTCACAGGTGCCCGATGTTATTGGGACCTATTCGCTGAACCTGAGTTTGGACAACACACTACGGGACCACCACGGCGATGTTTCCGGCAGCGCCTCAGCGCTCAGCTTCGGCAATGCTCATTCCGGCGCGGTTAGTCCGGAGACTGACCAGGACTACTTCTCCTTCTTAGCCGAACGAGGTATCAACTACTCTGTGGCTCTGGAACTGCTCACCGCCAACGGGGCCATAATCTCCATCGAGAACGCTGATAACGACACACTCGCAAGTACCAGCGGGCTGGGCACTGGCCTCGGCTGGACCGCGGCAAGCACCGGCTTGTTCTATGTTGTGGTGTCTCATTCGCCGCAGGCAACTGAGGGCATAGGTTCCTACTCACTTACGGTCTCAGCCAATAACAGTCTGCAAGACCGCCATCTAGACACAGCTACCACGGGTACACCACTGAGCTTCGGTACCGTTTACCAGGGCGCCATCAGTCCCAAATCTGACATGGACTTCTTCACCTTCACTGCACAGCGTGGAGTGGAGTACCTGCTAGACCTGACCTACGGGTCGGCGACGGCAGTTTCTTTGGAGGTAAACAGTGTCCGCGAAAGCTCAGATAATGGTGCCCGGAACTTCGGGGAGAGCAACGTCGTTCGTTGGACCGCCCCACAATCGGCGCCCTACTTCGTAAAGGTATCGTCATCAGCCAAGGCCGCCGAGCCCGTTGGCACCTACTCATTGAAAGTAACACCTGATATCACACTACAGGACAGACACAACGACATTGCCGTTGATGCCACCCACATCGGGTTCGGAAACGCCATAGCCGGCGCTATCAGCCCTTCAAGTGACTACGACTACTTCAAGTTCTTGGCCGAGAAGGGCCTCAACTATACGGTTGATGTCAAGACAGGCACAGTAGATGGAGTTCGCTTTACGGTGGAAAACCCAGCTATCGGGTTCTCTGCCTCCAACTTCGGCCTGGAGCAAAAGCTGGAATGGGAAGCCCCAGAAGCTGGTTGGTACACCGTCGCGGTTTCCGCGTCAGGGCGAGTGGCGACCGAAGTAGGCACCTACATGATCACGGTTGAACGTCAGGGTGACATCCGGCCTGACCTGTCGAAGGTCATTGACCTGCCACCTGAACCGACTCCGGAGTCATCACCACGGATCGTTGGACCAGTTGGCACGGCAATGATCTTGGAATCCCGAGTAGCCCCGTTCGGCAGCCATGTCCGGGTACCAATCAAGTTGAACCAGGCCGAGAACATCACTAGCTTGGGATTCACCCTGAACTATAGCCCTGATTCCCTCCGGGTTACCAAAGTAGATAGAGGGTCCAGACTCACTGAAGACAGTTTCAGTTTCACCGCAGACAAACCGGGCGAAGTGCGGTTCGGTTTCGCTTCGACCAGGGGTGCCGTTCCGGGCGGAACGGCCGCCGTGGTGGAGTTCCAGGTAGTTGGGTCTCCCGGCACTGTGAGCCCAATCACTTTATCGGACGCTTTAGTGAACCACAACGCCATTGAGCCGCTGAAAATAGAACTGGTAGGTGCCGACTTCAAGGTTGGACCACGCATCATGGGAGACGTAGATGGCGATAGTAACATCACTGCGTTGGACGCCTTACAAGTCCTGAGGATGGCGGCCAACCTCCAGGAGGTAGACCTTTCTCTTGACGTCAACAATGACGGCAAAGTCACTATCGCCGACGCACGGATCATTCTGAACATGGCCCGGCCTAGTTAGGGGAGCAGATCATGCGCTGGATATTAGAAGTTGCATACATCGGAACAACCACCAGTTGGAGATGGCTGCTGGGTTCGACGGCTGTTGCCGGCGCCCTTGTGGGATTGTTGTTTGGCATCGGGGTAATCGGCGGTGGCGGTGGAGACGGTGATTCCAATCCACGTCTAGCATCCGTTTCCGCTACACCCACGCCAGATGCGGATCCAGGCACAATCTCAGAGTCGACCATTCCGGACGCCTCACCAACAGCCATCCCGGAGCCAGCAGTGGTTGAATCGGCCAAGTTCATATCTGTCCCAATCTTGGCTACTCGGGCCGACAATGTGGGCAGCCTAGAATTCGTGCTGACCTACGATCCGGCCAAAGTGGAACTAGCCCAAGTTGAACGAGGGCTATTGTCAGGGGATGCCCTGATAGACTCCGGCTCCCCGTCGCCTGGCCGACTCTGGGCCGGAATCATCGACATCAACGGTATAACTGGAAGCGGACCTGTTGCGGTGGTCAAATTTAAGATAAAAGACGATGCGGACGGGACAATGCCACTCTCGCTAGAGAGCATCGCCGCATATGACGCCAACACCCTGGTCGACATAGTGACCCGAACCACGGCTGGCGCGTTCAACATAGCCGAAGCCGGCGCGTTGTCACCGATAGTGACGTTCCAATAACCAACCGTCCGATCGAGATCTAAGTCAAAAAAGAAGAGGCGCTGGCAGGGTCAGCGCCTCTTCTTTTCCCCTCTTTCCACCCACTCAATTCTCACATACAATGTTGCCCAACACACGCACTAAGCACTCGATATCGGAGGGACGTTATGGCTACTTTGAACCTTGCTGAAGCTGAAGCTATCTTGGGCGGCTCCAAGGCGAAAATGGTGGAATTGGGAGTCAAGATGAGCATATCTGTGGTTGACCCGCGAGGAGACCTAATAACCATGTGCAAGATGGACGGGGCTCCTTGGAGGACCCCTGCCGTATCCCGTGCCAAAGCCGTAGCCTCGGCCAGTTTTGAGGTTGCCAGCGGCGCACTGACTGATAACTCCCAGGCGCCAATATTCCGGGCTTTCATGGCTATGGAAGGCGGTCACATGATTCCCGGCCAAGGCGCACTACCTGTGTTCCGGGACGGCGAGATCATCGGAGCCGTGGGCGGTAGCGGTGGGACCGCGCAAGAGGATGAAGACTGCGCCCGTGCAGGCATCGAGGCCGCAGGGTTCTCGGCATCCCGGTAATTCCAATCGGCTAAATCACAAATTGAAGGAGCGGTGGGACTTTCCCTGCCGCTCTTCTATTTTTAATGCGGGTGAGTCGCACGCTTTTCTTAGAGTTTATGCTCGGTAGTTTTGGATCGTATTCCAGCTGATCAATTTTGATTCGATCAAAATCATCCCTTAAGCCTAGAATCTCAGTCCTTCCAAGATAGCCACGAGCTTGTAGACGCCGATCGTAACGTATACTGATCCATGTTTAGCATCCAGATGGAGAGCAAAAACATCGAGGATGTGACGGGTTGGAAGATTCCAACACCGGAGGCTAGACATTGCGTGAACTGTATTCGGCAATCGCTATGCAATCAATCTTGTGTCTCCACGGTTCTCGTTTCGCTGCTTTTGAGAGATCCAGATCTACAGTCTGTTGCCTCTTCCCACCATATTGCTGACGTTATGCCTTCTTCCTCGCCTTTATCAAAGTCATCCAGCGCTAGTTTCATGGGACATACGTCAGCCGTGGAGCAAAAGCCTACCAGTTGATGGACGGAGACCTTCTCCGCTTGTAGACTGAGTCTCAGAGATTGGGGCTGCCAAATCCGCCCCTGGAGTGGAATCATGCACGTTGGAACGTCCACCTTTTTCCAGAACCACCGGCAGACCCGAACTGACCTTGAGGTCTACCAGAACGAACTGCGCATCGCAGACCTATGCGAACCCCTAGGTTACGATTCGATCTGGGGCGTAGAGCACCATTTCACCGACTACACCATGTGTCCTGACGTGCTCCAGTTCCTCTCCTACATGGCAGGCCGGACAAAGACCGTGCAGTTGGGCAGTATGGTGGTGGTGCTGCCGTGGCACAACCCGCTACGGGTAGCGGAACAATTCTCTGTCCTGGACCATCTGAGCGGAGGCCGGGCTGTGGTCGGAGTCGGGCGTGGCTTGGGCAGGGTGGAGTTCGACGCCTTTCAGTTGGATATGGGAGAGTCCCGTACCAGGTTCACCGAAAGTGCCAAGCTATTGGTGGACGCATTGGAGAGCGGCGTCGCCGAGTTTGACGGAGAGTTAATCAAGCAACCGCGAGCCGACATCCGCCCCAAGCCGTACAAAAGCTTCAAGGGCCGGACCTACGCCGCCGCAGTCTCCCCAGAAAGCTCTCTGGTCCTTGCCCAACTGGGGCTGGGCATGTTGATCATTCCTCAGAAGCCTTGGAGCGAGGTCGAGAACGAACTGAAAGCATACCGAGAGATATTCCAAGAGGTAAACAGAGCTCCCGCCCCACCTCCGATCGTTGTTGGGTTCACATTCTGCCATGAGGACGAGGAAACGGCCAAAGAGATGGCCACCGAGTACGTCGGAAATTATTGGGACTCGATCATGGACCACTACGAGTTCCAAAGTGACCACTTGAAGACGACCAAGGGTTACGAGTACTACGGCAAGTTCACCGAAAAGATAGAACGGTACGGGAACCAGGACGTGAAAGACTTTTTCTTAGACCTACAGGTGTGGGGAACACCCGAGCAGTGCTTCGAGAAGATTATGGGAACCAGGGCCCGTACAGGGAGCGAGTCGTTCCTGGCAGCCTTCAGCTTCGGCGCTATGCCCTATGGCGAGGTTGAAAAGAGCATGCGGTTGTTTGCCAAGGACGTCCTGCCTTCACTGAAAGCTGTTCCGGCAGTGGTCTGAGCTACTCGCCGGTGTAGCGGATATCCTCGCTCTTGATCTCTCCCAGAGAACGCCAAGCGAACCGTTCGCTATAGGAATTCTTGGTTCCTTCTAGGGCGTCAGCGATTAGCCCACCCAAAACTGGGGCGAACTTGAAAGCATGCCCGCTGCCTCCGGTGGCGACTACGAGCCCGTCTTGCTTCGGGTCTCGTGAGATCCAGAAATCTCCGTCCCAGGTATCACAGTAGAGACACATCTTGCTGCTGTGTAAGGGGAGTGACGCCAGAGATGGCAGAGATTGGGCCAGAAACTCCCGGCAATTGGCCTCTTCCTCTGACCCCGTCACTCTATCGGCATCTGCATGGACCCTTCTTCCGGGCCCGTGGTTGGCCAACTTGACCACCCCCTGGGAGTTGGCAGGAAACCCGTACCAGCCGCTGCGGGGTATATCGGCGCCCCATGGCGGGAATGACGGCGGCCGGTATGAGTCGATATCAGTCGGTTTGAAGTAGAAAATAGGCTGGCCTACCGGCCACATCCGATTAGCCAAATCAGGTAATAATCTAGTCGTCCAAACCCCGGCAGCCACCACTACCCAGTCCGCCCGAAGTTCTGCGGAGTCAGTAGATACAGCCCCTGTGACCTTAAAGCCATCCTGAAGCAAGCTGGTAGCTGAGAATCCAGTGACTATCACAACCCCTATGTCGGCAGCGTCTTGAGCAAGGCTGGCAATGATCTCATTCGCCTCAGCCCAACCGGCCCTAGGGTTGAAGTAGCCATCGATGTAATAGTCCGAGTTCCAGTGAGGGTAGGTCTGCGCCAAGTCCCCGGGAGAGAGTTTCTCCAGAGGAAACCCACGGCCGGTAAGAAGGCTGTAGGAGTCCTGTTCGAACGAGCCTGCGACCATGGGTACGCTACAAGTAATCAGTAACCCGTCTTCATGGTAAAGATCCCGACCCCAACTTGCATTCCATCGGTGCCACCCTTCGATGGAGTCTGCTCCTAAAGAGGAATAGAGACCGTCTCCACCGTAGTCCATACGAACCATACGGCTAACGTCGTTGGAAGCAGCCATGGGATGGGGCACCGGGCCAGGATCGGCGATTGTAACTTGGTGTCCTCTTCGCTGTAACTCCAAAGCGGCCGTCAGTCCGAAGATTCCGGCACCGATGATCAGCACCGAGTCGTCAGAAGCCACTTCTCAGGCTACGGCAGCGGATCTGATTGCTTGCCGCAGTTCGTCGATGCCGACGTCGCCCTTATGGAGTTCGCCGGCAATCATGTAGGTTGGAGTACCGCCCACGCCCAACTCTTTCGCAGCTTCGTACTCTTCCATGACCTTAGTACGGAACTCTCCAGACTCGATGCGAGGGCCTAGATCACTCCAGTCCATCCCAGAAGCCTCGGCGATCCCCTTCAAAACGTCTAAGTCGTTAATGTCCGAACCCGAGCGCCAATAAGCCTCTGAAGCCAAATGGTGAAATTCTCCGTCCTTTCCTTGCATCTTGGCGTGGACGGTGGCCTCGTGGGCGCGTAGTGTATTGGGCGACCACTGAGGCCGGCTCATAACCAGGCCCGCACCGCGCGCCCGCTCCTGCATCTCCGGGTTCAATTCCATTTGGGTCTCACCATCGAATAGGCGGCGTTCTTCGCCTTCCGGGGGACGTTCCGGCCTTAGTAAATACGGTCTACGGTCTACATAGATAGGGAATTCTTTGGCCAATATGTCGAGCCTGCCCAGGCCGACGTAGCAATATGGTCAAGTGTAGTCATACCAAACGGTAACGTTGACAGCTGCGGAAGTAGCCACGGATCACCTCTCGACGGTCGGAAATCGGTCCCGGGTATAATTTCGACTTATTTAACGCTTGGTCTCTGCGCTACAACGGCATGCCAGAAAACAAATGAGCTACAAGTTAATTTGTTGTTACGCTTCGATCCCTGATTAGACCTAAATTTAGTCGGCGGCACCGAGCGCACCGGACCTTGCGAACGCACTTCGCAACGCCTTGGACGTTTCATCCACAGCCTGCTGGCCTTTGTCCACCACGGCGCCCATGCTGAAAAAGCCGTGAATCATGCCATCGTACCTAGTGGCAGTAGTCTCCACTCCGGCTTCAGTGAGGCGTTTGGCATAGGCCTCACCTTCATCACATAGAGGGTCGAACTCAGCCGTAATCACGAGTGCCCGGGGCTGACCGACCAGGTTTTTTGCCTGTAGAGGCGCAGCATAGGGATTGGCCGCGTCGTCCTTGCTGCTCAGATATTGGTCCCAATACCACTCCATGGTGGTCTTGGTAAGGGAGTAGCCTTCCGCGTTTCTACCGTAAGACGCCGTGTCCGACCTGGCGTCGGTAACAGGATATATCAGAACCTGCAACGCGATCTCCGGGCCACCTCGGTCTGCCGCCATGAGACACATAGCCGCGGCCAGGTTACCACCAGCGCTATCGCCTCCCACGGCCAGTCGGGAGGGATCACCATTGATGCTGGCAGCGTTGTTGACCGCCCAAGTGGTCGCGGCCCAGCAGTCTTCAGCGGGACCGGGGAATTTAGCGTCCGGAGCTAGCCGGTAGTCCACAGAGACGACTACGCAGTTGCCTCCGACGCATAGGTTGCGGGCTGTACCGTCGGCCGAGTCTAAGTCACCGACAACCCAACCGCCGCCGTGGAACCAGACGAGGATTGGGAAAGGGCCGCTTCCCTCTGGAGTGTAGATGCGCACTGGTACGTCGCTGTCGGGACCTGGGACGGTCCGGTCTTCAACCTTAGCGACTTCTGGGCCTGGAGACCGAGGGCGCTTCTTGGCATTAGCCCTTGCCTCTTCGGGGCTGACCGTGTGGACCGCTGGCAATCCCAGCGACGCCATGTTCTCCATAACTTGTACTACCTGTGGATCTAACGGCATTGTGCACCTCTGTGTCGATTGGGTTTTACTTCGTGTTCAGCGGTTGGGTATTAAACATTGCAGACCAACTGTTGGGGATCAGAGTCTACGAATCCCTTCCCCTAACTTTGCCAGCTCGGCAACGATTCCTCTCCAAGTCGCCTGTTGTTTGGAGAATTATAGCTTATAGGGAGCACTGCCAATCAAGCGTTTGATGCCTATATAGGCGCTCCAGAGCTTGGGTCCCAGATCCAGTATTTGGCGATCGCGCCGCCATCGACCCTGAGGTCAAACCCGGTAATCATCTCTGCTTCATCTGATGCCAAGAACGCTGCCGCTTTGCCGTAATGGCTGGGGCTGGGCATCTTCTGTAACGGCAGTCCGGCTCCGGGATCTTGGGGCCACCCGGGGAGGCGACTCCCAAGCCTTGGCCCGGGCCAATCAACCCCCCAACGTTTTGCCCGCTCCAATGCCTCACCCCGATCCGTGGCTGTCGGCGTGAGGCTATTGACTCTTATCCCGTGCTTGGCCAGGTCCATGGCGACCGCCCGGGTGAAGTTTAGCAGGCCACCCTTGGCTGTACCGTAGCCAATGTTACCCGGCTCGCCCTGATGACCGGCAGTAGAGATTATGTTGATCATGTTTCCCCTACGGTCCCACTCAATCATCTGCTCAGCAATGAGTTTGGTAAATAAGAATGCGCCGGTCAACAGGATATCAGTCTGGCGACGCCATTCTTTAACAGACATCTCCAGGATTCCCTTGGTGTTGAACTGGGTGGCACCATTGACCAGTATGTCCACTCCTCCGAATGCTTCCTGAGCCTGGCCAACAGCGGCGGCGACCTGAAACTCATCGGTCACGTCGCAGGTTATCGCGATGGAGCGACGTCCCTTGTCCATGACCGACTCGGAGCATCGCTCGGCATAAGTTGCATTGATATCCACGCAGATTATATCGGCCCCTTCGTCAGCCAGACCCTCTGCGATTCCACCCATGATGTTTGGGCTAGTGCCGGTAACGAGGGCCACCTTGCCTTCAAGTTTCATATCAACAGTCTCCCGCTCGGTATGGATGTGAAATCATTTTTGCGACTGGCATGGTATTCCTGGTGATCAAGGGTTTCTTAGCCCACAACGCAAAGTTAGTAGTAACCACCCGACCGCCGGGCTGACTGCGCAGGTCTTTCACCATCCTGGGGATGTCTACAAGGGAACGGAGGTACCGCTGGAAGCCGCTGTGCCCAGCATCACTATCCAGAAGCTGTTTAGCGATACTCACTACGGCTTCTAGCTTCCCCAGGGTTCCCGGTATCCGTAGTGCTCTGGACCAATTAGATCAATCTCCAAAAGAATCATATCAACAACTTTAGCGGCGTCGAATTTGTAGAGATCCTCAGGCATGCCACGTCATTTTAGGGCCGACTATTTTTATGGCGCCATGACCCAAAGACCACATTGCTCGTGATCTCGAGGTTGTCGCCTAAGGTTTGCCGTCCGATCTTCCTAAGAGCCTTCATCTCAGGCATCTTGTTCCTCACTGATCTGTGTATGACGCTAGTCGATGGTCAATACGATCTTGCCAAAGTTGGCATTGGTCTCCATGTAACGGTGGGCCTCTGCGACCTCTTCCAACGGAAATGACCGGTCCACTACAGGGTTCATGCTCCCCGATACCAAGTGAGGCAGGACATGACGCTTGAACTGACTGGTCACAGTCAGTTTCTCCTCGATCGAACGCCCCCGTAAGGTGGTCCCCGTCACTTGAAGACGCTTCCAGAGCAATTGACCCATATCTATCTCAACCCTGCCACCACCCATCAGTCCCACCTCGACTATACGGCCCTGCATCGCCATCGAGGCGATGTTCTGGTCCCAGTAAGGACCGCCGATGAAATCCACTAGCACATCCACACCAACGCCGGATGTTATCTCATTCACTACGGTAGAAAAGTCTTGTTCGCGATAATTGATGCCCACGTTCATTCCCAGATCTGCAGCTCCAGACAGTTTTTCCTTCGATCCTGCGGTCCCGAATACGAACGCTCCGGCCCGGTGGGCCAGCTGGATCGCTGCTGTACCAACTCCGCTCCCAGCTGCATGGACCAGGACACTCTCGCCCATCTGGAGGTTCCCACGGTTGAATAGCGCGTCGTAGGCGGTCAGAAACACCTCTGGTGTCGCAGCAGCTTGCACGAAATCCCACGATTCGGGCATACGCACCGCCATCCGGTGATGGGTGATGACGCGGCTAGCATAACCACCGCCACCCAAAAGGCCGAAGACTCGGTCTCCCTTTAATATACCGGACACGCGTTCTCCGGTTTCAACAACCACTCCGGCGAACTCCAAACCAGGAATATCGTCGGGGCTACCTGGAGGGGCCGGATAGCCGCCTTGGCGTTGCATGGTATCGGCACGGTTCAATGCAGTGGCTTTTACATCAACGAGGATATCTTCGGGGCCTGGAACCGGATCTTCAACCTCCATTACTTTCAAGACGTCTGGTCCACCGGGTTCAGTTATGACGGCTGCTCGCATCGTTTAGTTCCTTTGCGTCTGATTTAGATTCGGAACAGTTTATCACCGGCCCTAGAATAGAGTAGGAGCACGTCCTTGCGTGGAAGGACGTGCTCCTACTCCCGTTCACCGAGGAATCAGTTGTGCTTACTGGGCAGTTATAAAGTCATCTACCCGCTGCATGAGGTCGATTATGTCAGGCATGGCCGGGCCGTAGCGGTCGGCATCGTCGATGCCGTAGCCTTTGTGGTAGGCCGACCGGAAGTTAGCGATGGCACCACCGGCTCCAGTGACCGAGGAATTGCTCTCATCCCAGATGCCACCGTGGATAAGGTCAGGCATCGTATCGGGATCGCGGAAGACGTTCTTAGGGTCTCCACCGTCCTCGACAATACGCATCTGTTCTTCGAACTGACGACGCATGAACACTATGGGCAGATCGGTACGGCCTAATTGCTCCACGGTCCGATCGTAGATATCGCCCTGAGATACCCAGGCATGGGCATCCTGAGCTAAGACGAAGTCCCAAATTGGCTTGCCGTTCTCATCGAATATAGGGATATCATAATAGGGGACAGATTTCTGTTTTTCTACAGCCACGGCTTCGGGAGCCATGTAGCAACCGTAGGCGATATGGTAGGTGTTCGTGTCGTCGATGGGAACCCTGATTTGGAATTCTTGCCGCACCTGTCCAGGGCCGCCTGTCTGGGTGTAAAAGGGGAAGATGACCGTCGAGTGCCGAGACTGGCGATCTTTGTCTGCTCCCAGAGCCTTAGAGTAATTGATCCCTTTCTCCATACCGTATTGAGTCTCGTGGGCGTACAGCGATTCGATGCCTCGACCCATGTCAATACGGGAATGTAGTGTAGACATGCGCCGGTCTTTGGCCCGTTCCTCTAGTTCACCTTTCCTCTCAAGCATGTATTTGAACATGTATCCGTGAAGGTAAACGCTGTGGGCGGGGTCGCCGGTGTTCTCGTGGCACTGGAGCCAGTTGCATTCCAAAAAAGAAATGCCAATCTGGCGTACAGCATTGGGCATCACGAACAGGTCCCAAGGTGCCAGTAGTGGCACTGGCTGCGGACCCATGTAAGCCCAAACAAGACCACCCATCTCACGGACAGGATAGGACGCTATCTTTACCTGATCCTTGAGTTTATTGGTAGGCGCTTCCAACGGCATGTCGATACACTGACCATCGGGGGCGAATTTCCAGCCGTGATAACAGCAACGGAGGCCGTCTTCATCGGGTATTCCGTACTTCATCATGACCATGCGGTGAGGGCAGCGCTCGCCGACCAGGCCTAGTTCACCGTTCCTGGTCAAAAAGAGGACGAGGTCCTCTCCCAGGACACGGATAGACATCACGTCTTCTTCTTCCAATTGGGCCAGAGGGCGAACAGGAATCCAATAGCGGCGCATCAGTTCGCCCATAGGAGTACCTGGGCCAACCCTGGTAAGTCTCTCTTGTGCTTCGGCGGTCAGCATATCGACCCTCCACTATTGCCGCTATTATCCTCGGCAGGTTAGGTGAATCTAGTGGACTCCCTCAGCCGATCAGACGGCGACTAGTATATCGCAGATTCGCGTGACGAAGAAAACCGGACGAGGCTAATCCCGTCTAGATTCTGGTCCTGGTCCTGACCTGAATCTGCTCTACTTAGCTGTGAAAGAAACGGCCGGCTATCCATTAGGCGTCACATCGTAGATCGCACATGATATAGATCCGCGATCCAAAATAACCTTCCATCCACGTTAACCAAAAATGGCGGTACAAGGGATGGGTTTACTGAGGTCGTAGACCAGATTGGTCACATCCACAACGATTTCATCTCCTGCTTGCTAAAACTTCATAACCGTTAAGTTTAACGTAGCTACTAGGGAGGCCGGCTCCACTGAAGATGCGTTTCTCTTGATTGGGGTGACGGTAATCGGTGATTGCGACGGATGCGATGCGTAGAATTTCTACCGCAAACAGGGTTGCCGCTAAAGCCGAGAGAATAATTACGCTTAACCTCTTACTCGTTGCCGCCCTCCGTACATCCGCCCATCTGTGCATTATCCCTACATGCTCGTTGTTTTGTTCCCAGGCTTGGTGACAGACCGATAAGTAGCTTGGGATATAATTTGGAATGTACTATGGTGCCCGTATGGGAGCGGTCTGATTCGCTAGCCAAACCTTAACGCCCGAGGTGCCCTATGGCTAAGGCCAAACATTCCTTGGTTGATTCTCTGGATGCGTTTTGCAACGACACTGAAGCCTACCTAGAAGGCAAACCTGGCGGTCCCCTCTACGGACTGACTTTCGCCGCGAAAGACATCTTCGACGTTGAAGGGCATGTCACTGGGGGTGGCAATCCAGACTGGAAGGCCACTCACTCTCCTGCCGAACATAACGCCTGGATCGTCCAAACCTTAGTGGACGCCGGAGCGACTATGGTCGGCAAGACTCATACCGACGAGTTGACCAGGGGCATCCTGGGTGAGAACGCTCATTACGGCACCCCAATCAACTCTAAAGCGCCTGGTCGAGTGCCCGGTGGATCTTCTAGCGGCTCGGCGGCGGCTGTAGCCGGCGGGCTGGTAGATTTTGCCTTGGGTTCCGACACCGGCGGCTCAGTGCGCATCCCCGCCAGTTTCTGCGGGCTCTATGGTCTCCGGCCCACTCATGGACGTATCCCATTAGTAGGCACCTTGATGCAAGCGCCCAGTTACGACACTATAGGTTGGTTTACCAGGGATGCCGAGACCTACGGTCGAGTTGCTGAAGCCGTGTTCGGAAACGCCATTCCTGACACCAGTCCCAGCCGCATAGTGATAGCCGAAGACGCCTTCGAAGAAGCCGACCAAGAAGTCTCAGATGTTTTGCTGACCGTTGCGGAGAAGATTGCCGCTCTGGCGGGAAGTTCCACCAAGTTACGGCTGGCGCCTAACGGGCTGACGGAATGGGCGGCACAGCAGAATATCCTCCAATCGGAAGAAGCCTGGGAATCGGTGAAGGACTGGGTAGACACGGTAAACCCCAGGTTCAGCTTCTGGGTCAGCGAGCGTTACAACCTGGCCATCAACTTGACCAAAACGCAGATCAGCGAAGCGGCTCTCGTGAGAGAACAAGTCCGGAACCGGATGGATGAGGTCTTCGCCGATGGAGGGTTTGTCTGCCTGCCCACGGCGGTGAGCCCTGCACCACTGAGAGGACTGCCGGCCTCGGCCAAGAAGGATATCCAGGGGAGGCTGAGCCACCTGACATGTATCGGAGGCACCACAGGCCGGCCCCAATTGAGCCTGCCCCTTGATGAGTTGAACGGCTTGCCAGTGGGTATATCACTAATGGGGGACCACGGATCAGACGAAGAACTGATCGGGTTTGCCCGGAAAGTGGAAACTGCGCTGGCGAACTAGAGAAAGAATGAAATTGGGCATGCCGTAAATGGCTGCCCATCAAAGACCCTTGCACAACACGATTCAGAGAATGTCATCAGCGGGGTCCGCGACATAGCCGGCCAATTGGGATCCGACCCAATCCAACGACTCTCCAAAAAGCATCAACCTTCCACGAGCAGAAGTATTACCGCGCTTATGGAATGATGCAGTCCATGACCGCCACGGACTGATCGCACTAAGTGGGCACCCTCCAACGCCTGAATGGTTGAGCTCGAAAGAGTACCTGTCGTTCAGTTGCTAATAACGATGGTGGATCGCCTTTGAGGGGCTTGTCTGTAAATAGGTTGGCTATCACGCGTTGCGGCAACTGGCCGGGATTTAGACCGCTGAGAACCTCATCACGACTGAACGCCTATTCGGTGGACAGACGCGACTCTCGCCCATTAATATCTTCTCCAACCCCCAAAACCATGCTGCATGAGGAGAAGTTAAATGGTCCATCAGGTTAATGGAGTAGTATCAGAAGCCAAGGGCGCGCCGGTCAAGCTGACCCGGATCCTGGTACCCGATCCAGGACCCGATGAAGCGCTGGTTCGGGTGAAGGCTTGCGGAGTCTGCCATACCGACCTCCATTATCGCGAAGGCGCTATCAACGACGACTTCCCTTTCTTATTGGGACATGAGGCGTCCGGTACCGTGGAGTCAGTGGGTGATGGTGTCACAAATGTGGCTCCCGGAGACTTCGTGATAATCGCCTGGCGGGCTCCCTGCGGCACCTGCCGGTCCTGCCAGCGGGGCGCTCCCTGGTATTGCTTCTCCAGCCGAAACGCATCCCAGGCCATGACTTTGACCGACGGTACACCCCTGTCTCCAGCCTTGGGTATAGGCGCATTCGCAGAGCTGACACTGGTTGACGCTAGACAGGCGGTCAAAATCTCGCCCCAAGCCAGCCCTGAAGCGGCGGGATTGGTTGGTTGCGGCATAATGGCTGGGCTAGGCGCCGCCATGAATACCGGCAGCGTAGGCCGTGGCGATTCAGTCGCAGTGTTCGGCTGCGGCGGTGTTGGTAATGCTGCCATTGCCGGGGCTCATCTGGCAGGGGCTCATACCATCATCGGAGTGGACCTAGACGACCGGAAACTAGCTTGGGCCAAAGAGTTTGGTGCAACTCACACCATCAACGCATCGTCCGCCGACCCAGTTCAAGAGATACGCAATATCACTGGCGGAAACGGCGTAAACGTTGCTATAGAAGCCGTGGGCAGTCCAGTGACCTACGAGCAGGCGTTCTACGCCCGAGACCACGCAGGGACAGTGGTCTTAGTCGGCGTGCCCAGTCCCGACATGAAGATAGAGTTGCCTTTGCTGGAGGTCTTCGGACGGGGCGGGAATCTGAAATCCTCATGGTACGGAGACTGTCTGCCTTCCCGGGATTTCCCCATGCTGATCGACCTCTATCTACAGGGCCGGCTAGACCTGCAGCGGTTCGTCTCCGAGACCATCGGCATAGCCGACGTGGAAGAGGCCTTCCACAAGATGGAGCGAGGCGAGGTACTCCGATCCGTGGTGGTGTTTTAGATCAGTCTAGAGGCCTATCGCTGTACCTAAGGTCCATGGTCTCCTGATAAAACTCAGTTGAGCACCAAAAGGCAGTCGCCCAGGGATGGCTCTTTGCCACCAAGGCCACTGCCTAGGGCCTCTCTACTTCTCAGCCAGGTTTATCCCTTAGCCAGCAGGAGTCGGGCGACGCCCTGACCCTGGGAACCAGAATTAACTGCCAGCCGGTAAATGCTAAACCCTGCCCACCCTCTAAGGCCGCTATCACAGAACCGGCGTCCGTATGACGGGCCACTGCCAATATCACCTGCTATTGGCAGAGTTGATGGCAGTGCTCAAGTCATCGATCATGTCGGTCATACTACGGATCGAGCCTGCAGTCAGGCACATCTCAAGTACTGACTGCCTCCGTGCATTGCCGAACGACCGGTTGTTTTGCCATCTCTTTTCTCACTTAAGGGGTTAGTACTGCTAGCCTAGCCGGTAGTTTGGGCGACCGCATCAGCGCATAAACCACCGCAGAGGCAGCGGCCGCAGCCAAAGACACTACCAATGGGACAGTGTAGCTCTCGTGTTGGTCGAACCACCATCCCGCTGCAAAAGGTACCGACAGTAAAGCCCAGCTGTAACTCAGGTTGATGATTCCGCGTAGCGTCGCATAGTGATTGCGTCCAAAATAGTCTCCGATGGCGCCCCAGTTTACCGGCGTTATTCCTTCTGACAATCCGCTCACTATCGCAGAGACCACCAATATCCAGGCGGCGTTGAATGAGAGCAACAATACCAGCCCTAACGCATAAAGAATCATCCCGGCTGTGAGAACCGCTGGCTTGGACACTCGGTCCCCGAAATACCCTACCACCAATTTGGACGGCACATTCATTCCCAGGCGCAGAGTGAAAAACAAGGCTGCGATGGAGATATCGAATCCCTTCCACTGGAGAATGGCAACGTAATGAAGGTCGATCCCCACTCTAGAGACTTGGCGCAGCATCGTCCCGGTCAACAAATACCAAAATGAAG
Organism: Dehalococcoidia bacterium; assembly: GCA_022451945.1. GTDB lineage: Bacteria > Chloroflexota > Dehalococcoidia > Lucifugimonadales > UBA3495 > UBA9611. The sequence continues at coordinate 33,879 of JAKUNK010000013.1, read as the reverse complement.
ACGTTCGCAAAGCCTCGCGCACTGAGAATTCTGCTCCATCATAAAAGCGCCGCAGCCGCTGAATCTCGGGAGAGCCTGGCCCCGCAAGCGCGGCACGCGCCTTTTCCACTGAGTCTTCATCAGCGCCGTCAGGTAGCAGGCCCATGCTCTCTGGTGATTCCTTGAGAAACGGTATAAGCGGCAGGATAAAGACAAGGTAGGCGGCAGCGCCCATCATAGCTGCCACCCGCCAGTCCCAGACCGCGATCACCAATGTCATCAGCGGAATCAGAATGGTTGAACCCAGATTTCCGGTGGCTTCACGGATGGACATAGCCCGCACCCGGTAACGGCTGAACCACATGTTCACCATGGCAGTAGCCGAATCCTGGAAGGCCATGGTGGCACCTAAAGAGACAAACCCAAGATATGCCAACGCGAACACCCATAGGTTTGGGGCCAAAGAGAATATGATGAATCCCACGCCGGCCAAGATGGTGCCGATAACCATGATCCGCCGCGCGCCGAACCGGTCGACCAGATAGCCCACCACCGGTCCGTTTAAGGCGCCTTCAGAGCGGCCCAAGGAAAAGATGAGTGACACCGTGGCCCGGTTGAGGCCCAGACTGGCGCCCACTGGGATCAGAAACAACGACGGGCCTTTGTCGAAAAACGCGTTGTTCATGGCAGCGATGACGCTGATCAATCCCAGCATCAACCACCCATAGAAAAAGCGACCGGAGAATAGTCCAGGTTTCATAGTAAGTGGATCTGGCTTCGCATCGTTGGGATTCATGGCTGATAGTGGAGCAACACTAAGGTCTCAGGTCCTAACGGCACCGTAGTATGGCATAAGCATACTTTCTAGGAGTAGAACAATGGCCTGTTTCCTAGAAGTACTCCACCAAGTAGAATGATATGGAGGCACAGACATGAAGGTGCGTCAAATGGCCTACGACGAGCAATTAGCGGAAAGGGTCCGCACAATCTTCCAAACGGAACCTACCTACTCGGAAAAAAAGATGTTTGGCCGTGTCTGTTTCATGGTTGCCGGGGAAATCGCCGTGGAGGTGGCCGGAACGGACCTGATGGTACGTCCCGGACCGGAGAACTACGAAGCTGCGCTGGCCCTCCCCCACGCCCGGCCGATGGATTTTACGGGCAGACGTATGAAAGGCTTCGTCTATGTTGAGTCGGCTGGCCTGGAAACCGACACTGCATTGACCGCCTGGGTAGAACGCGGCGCAGCGTTTGCACGTTCTCTGCACTCTAGATAGCCCTTTTTGGGCTAGACGCCGTTCGTCGATTTCCAGTGATATACTAGCCTCACTTCTGTGATCGTCCCACTTTTGATCTGTTTTATACCCGGAGGTAGCCATGGATTTCGGCGCGATGATGTTCTCAACCGACTACTCCATACGGCCTGATGACCTGGCCAAGATGTTGGAAGACCGAGGGTTTGAATCCATGTGGGTGCCTGAGCACACCCACATACCCGCCGACCGGACGAGCCCCTGGCCCGGCGGCCCCGACCTCCCGAAAGACTACTGGCATACATACGACCCATTCGTTGCCCTGACGGCCGCGGCCGGCGCCACCAAGGACATCAAGCTGGGCACTGGCATCTGCTTGATGATTGAGCGGGATCCTATCACCACGGCCAAGGAAATTGCCAGCCTAGACATGCTCTCCAATGGACGGTTCATCTTTGGTATCGGCGGCGGCTGGAACGCGGAAGAGATGCGGGATCACGGCACCAATTTCAAACGTCGCTGGCGAATACTTCGTGAGAATATCCTGGCCATGAAAGAGATCTGGACTCAGGAAGAAGCCGAATTCCACGGCGACCACGTGAATTTCGACAAGATGTGGGCCTACCCAAAGCCGATGCAACGTCCTCACCCACCCATCCTCATGGGCGGCGACGGTCCGACCACATTCGACCGGGTTCTCGATTACTGCGACGGATGGATACCCATCGGCAGCAGGGGCTCTGGCGGTCCAAGCCTAGCGGAGAAGATTGTTCTGTTAAAGAGACAGGCAGAAGACGCAGGCCGTGACCCAGACTCGTTGAACATCACCAATTTTGGCATCCGTCCGGATCCCGAGTTGATCGCCCGGTTGGATGAAGCCGGTGTCGACAGAGTCATATTCACGTTGCCGTCCCAAGAGCGAGATGAGGTCACACCACTCATAGACGAGTGCGCAAAACTCATCTCCTAACGTCTAACCACTGCGAACATAAAAAGCCCGCAGGTTGTGATTATGATAACCTGACGGGCTTTTTCATTGAAGTAAAATCTCCGCGACCAAATGATATCCTCACTTCAGCGGATTCTTGGATCAATCGGCCTCTGCCACAGAACCCAATCAACAGTTAGGCATAGTATCAACGAAATCTGGCCGTGTATCTGAAGAGCCAAAATAGCCAGTAACTCGGCCCCGTGGAAATGCTTGTTTGGTTTAACCAAAAACCAAGTGCGCCATGATTGGCGCAAGCGTCAGGTTCACCGCGCATTGGTCACCGCGACTGGAACGGTGAACTCTGCGCCGAAGACTAAGATGAGGAACAAGCGAATCTGGAAAGCACGGAGACACTTAAACTGATCAAACTTAAGGGCATGGGCAACTAGGCCAATAAGACCGCTCAGCCAATTACCGGGGCACCCAGTCCATGTGGGGCTAGGCGAGCTTTACATTAACTGATCTTCTTCCCATTTAGCGAGCGGTAGCATCGCTAGTACCAAAGCAGCCAGAGCGAAAAGACCCGAGACATAATACAGTCCCGCCTGGAACCCGGATATCTCATAGATAGCCCCAGCGATTAACGGAGAGACCGCCGCCATCAGGAAACTCGCGAAGGACACTACACCAAGACCTATCGTGGCCTCTTCACGGTCAAGGACGTCGAACAATGCGGCGGTGAGTATCGGTTGGTCGGGATACAAGAACATACCCAAAAGGACGATGGTAACTGTCAAAGAAACGCCATCGTCAAACGCGACCATTAACAACGCTATGGCGCACGACCAGACCAGTCCCGGAACCAAAACCTGCTTACGTCCCAATTTATCTGAGACTGTGCCAGCGATGGGCTTGGCTAGCAGACCCACAGCGATTAAGAGCGATATGTGGAATCCCCGGTTGAGGACTCCAAGGTCTAGATCGTTCCCAAGATACAGTGCAAGCAGTGTAACGATCGCCGCCAAAGCCATCGATCGCAAACCCCTTACTATTGTCAATCCCCGCAACAGAGGGTTCTTAACCAAATTTTTCGTCATGGCTAAACGCTCGGTAAGACCCGTCGTGTTGACGTCCTCTCCTCTGACGCCACCTATGCCCTTGAAGACCCACACTGCTATAAAAGCCATGAAGATCGGGCCCACCGCATAGATGCTAAGGATGCCCCGCCAACCCATCACCAACAGCAAGACACCGGTGATTAACGGACCGGCAACATCACCGACACTTCCTCCGACACCGTGGAAAGACAGCATGGAGCCCCTACGGCTGGCAAAATGATGAGATATAGAAGCCGCCGCCGGCAGATGCCAAAGGGAGTGAGATACCGAAACGACCGCGACTCCAAACAGCAGGAGAGGATATACCGGAGAGACGCCCATGAGCAGTGAGCCCAAACCGGATGCCCCAACACATATGGCCAACAGCCACGCCCACCACTTCCGCAGCATTCCCACCACTACCCCACCGGGCAAAGTAATCAAGCCAGACGTTAGTTCTCGGACAGCCTGTATGCCGCCGACACCTACACCGTTAAGCCCAAAGGTCTGCTGAATCTCAGGTACGACCACCACGAAGCTTTGGAGTATCCAGTGGAAACCCACATGACCAACGGCTAGGGCTGAAACCATAACCCGGGCGGTTAACCGAAGATCTTTGGACTCTCCCGATGCTATTTCTTGTGCCGCCATCTATGGTCCCCAATCAGGTTATTCCTGAGAGTTATTACTGGAAATTGGTATAGGTCATACCCAGTGGAAAGGATTCAGGCGGTTGCCTCCCGACACTATGCCCGGCCGGATTCACTAAAGGTCTTCTGGAGGAAGATAGGCGTTGGGGACTATGGCACTCGCCTGGCCTACCCCAGTGGTATCACCTTTCTGGTTCTTTACCTCTATATCCACTGAGACACGGCTGCCGTTAGCCTCTTTGGAAGTCCCAGTTACCTTGCCGCCGAAGGTGATGGTGTCTCCGGGCCGGACCGGCCTCAGGAACCTAAGGTCCACGGTGCCAGTGTGGTTGAAAACCTCTGCTCCAAAATGCCTCCGCATCATCTCTATGGCAAAGGTTAGAGACATTCGGCCTGACGCCACGGTTCCCTCGGTACCCAACACTTCTTTAGCGGCGTCTTCGTCAGTGAATTGGGACGGACCGGTGTTGCCTGCGCTGCCCTCAAAAAGATTTATGGCGTCCTGAGTCATCTCTTTGACCAGGGGAGTTATGTCGTCGCCCTCGTTGTAACTCCTGATTACCCTCCCCATTTCTTGCCCACCTCCGTTGGTTGCTTCAACTCGTGGGTGATTACACGGTCAATCAGCCTACCGTCCTCGTCCACTGACACTGCTTCAGTGACGATATAGTTCTTGCCCCTTCTTAGGTACTTGTCGGCGATCCATGCGGTCACGGTCAGCCGTTTGCCTGCCACAGGCGGGTTGTAACAATGGAACGCACACCGTGCGTTCACTGATCCGGCATCAGTGTATTTGGCGTTGTACTGACGAACATCCACCTTGTGGGCTATGGTCGGAAAACTGGCTTCCGGGTCCATCACTCCCTTCCGGTAGGTGTCAATCATCTCTTGGGTCAGCAGGTATTCGAATTTGTCAAAGGTCTCGCCGACTTCCAATGCGTTCCAGTCCAACTCGATTCGGTCATCAACTTCGGCCATATCGAATGCATCCTTTCTGAAGAATTTCCATACCAAGCCTGCGCATTATACATATTGCCAGAGGCTGATTGGCTCGATTGTGAAACGTTATACCCCGATAAGACTCCTAACAACCAAGCCGAATCCGAGTTCTGGCATGACAGATCGGACCATGTTAGAGGCGGAAGGTTATCAGTGAGTCAGGCCAGATCACGGCCTAGGAAGCCCCAAGTTATCCCGCAAAGTACCTTCCGAGTAACCTTTGCGGAACAAACCACGGCTTTGGAGCACTGGAACCACCTGACTTACAAAGTCTTCGTAAGCGCCCGGCATGTGGGTAGCGGCCAAAACGAACCCATCGCAGGCATCGGATCGGAACCAGGACTCCATCTGGTCGGCTACCTGGGAAGGAGTGCCTGTGAACATCGGAAGTTCCCGGAGCGTTCCCCGGCCCGACCACTGGATAAAATCATTGACACTTGGGTTGGCCGTACCGCTCAAGTCTGTCACGCGGTCGAGGAAGCCGCGGAGGCCGGTCATGGACGCTAGTATCTCGTCTGACAGCGGTTCGTGAACCGGATGCTGGGAAAAGTCGTAGTTAAATACCTCGGAGAGCAGCGCCAGCGAATCGGTCTGGTTGGCCAGATTGTCAATCTCCTCCAACTTACTCTGAGCGTCTTCTTCGGTCTCGCCGACCACAACGTACACCGCTGGGGCGATTTTGACCGAGTCGGGGTCCCTACCGGCAGACTGCGCTCGCTGACGCAGGTCATCTCGGTAGGCTTTACAGGCCTCGGCCGTCGGGTAGATTACAAACAACAACTCCCCCCAACGGGCAGCGAACTCTCTACCGCGTTCGGACTGGCCCGCCTGGACCAACACTGGATGGCCCTGGGGCGACCTGGGAACTGTCAGCGGACCCCGAACCTGGAACCACTCTCCAGAATAGTCGACACGGTGAACCTTCTCTGCGTCGGCGAACCGCCCGGTCTGTTTGTCCAGGACCACCGCGCCGTCTTCCCAAGAGTCCCAAAGCTGAGCCGTGGCCTGCATGAACTCATCAGCCACGTCGTATCGGTCGTCGTGCTCCAGGAGTTTTTGCACACCGAAATTCTGAGCTTCTGAGTCGTTGAGGGAAGTCACCACATTCCAGGCCACACGTCCATTGGTGAAGTGGTCCAGCGACGAGAACAGACGGGCGACGTGAAATGGCGAGAAGTAGGTCGTGGAGTATGTAGCGCCAAGCCCTAGATGTTTGGTAGCCAAGCCCATGGCGGTTATAACGGGCACCAGGTCCAACTTGACCACCCGTATGCCGTTCTCGACGGCGTCTTCGAATGAGTCTCCAAAGCGACTGGGCATGGCCAGACGATCATCTATGAAAGCCAAGTGGAATTTGCCTCGCTCCAGGGTGGCGGCGATGTTCTGGTAGAACTCCAGGTCCATGAACCCTGGATCAGTCTCCGGATGACGCCATGAGCCGGTGTAGTTGGAGCAGTTGGATGCCTGTAGAAATGCTACCAACATCATATGTCTCTCTGAATCATTGAGCATCCGGTACCGCCCTCCAAGCGATCGTTTCATCAGGTCAGATATGTTTGCCCCAAGGACACTGGCGTGGGACGGACAGGAGGTCTGGCTGTAAGCACGAGCAAACTGCATGCTAATGCCAGGCCTCCAAACAATATGAACACGAAGGAGTAGGTGCCACGGCTGTCAAAAAGTATCCCCGCTAGCAGCGGCCCAACTGCCTGGCCCACCAGAACTCCCGTCTCGCTGACTCCCCGAATTCGGCCCAATGAGTTCCGGCCATAGTAGTCAGCATACAGGATAGAGATTATGACATTCGAACCCGACGATACAGCCCCAATCAGACCAGCTGCCACCAGTGCCTTAGCCGCGTTGTCCACTGTCAAAAGGTAAAGAGTGCTAACGCCTAGGATCACGAATACCACAGAATATGCCCGGCGGGCCTGCATCTTTTCCAAGACCCACCCCCAGACCACGCTGCCGAAGGCAGCGACCAACCAACTAAAGCTAATGGCTACGGCTGCAAAGGTTAGAGTCAGTCCTTGATCACGGTAGTAGGCCCCGATATGCACGTTTGTCCCAGTATTAACGCAAAACATCGCCATGCCCATGAAGAACAGTATCCAGAAGGCCTTGGTTTTCATGGCTTCGGCGAGAGACCACGACTCCTCATCTGACGAAACTGCCATCACCTTGGCACGTTTCGGGTATTCTTCATCCCTGGTTGGGTGGGTGTTGTCGGGAAGCAAGCCCATATCTTCAGGACGCTCCACTACGAGAAAAAGACACGGCGCTAATGACACTCCGAACACTACCAATCCGATGGAGATCCAGGCGGCTTTCATTCCAAAGTGATCGATCATTTGGGCCGACAACATGGTGAAGACCAGCCCACCAATGGCACCCCAAAAGAAGATTATGCCGATGGCCCGACCTCTCTTTGTGATGAACCATCGGGCCGACACTGTGCTGGCGCCGATGGGAGCCGATGTGTGAAATACGACCCTGGCCAAAGCGAAGGCTACATAGAAGGTAAGAGGAACTGTGGCCCATGCCATTGAGGTCATCGTAATGCCCAGTATTAACACGCTGATGACCAAAACCGGGCGCGCTCCGAACCGGTCAATACACCAACCTACTGCAGGAGACAGGACTAACGCCGCAAGCGCTCCGGCACTGACTGAGCCGCTGATCAGAGTGCGACTCCAGCCAAATTCGTCCGACAGCGGGAGTATGAAAATGGTTAGGGTAGTTATGTTTGGTGCCATGCGGGCAAACACAGCCGTACCCGATGCGGCAACCACGACCCATCCGTAAAAGAATGGCAGAACTTCTTTGAGTTTAGACGCCAGTGGCTGGCTATTACGCATGCGAACCTTCCGGTAGAGGCATGGTACGAGCGGGCGGTTTAGCCTTCAGTACCAACAGACTGCAGGCGAGGGCCAAAACAACGAAAACAAGGAAGATGGTGTCATACCCGCCTTGCAAGCTGAAGAGTATCCCGGCAATCACCGGTCCCGTCGCCTGACCCAACAGGACTCCTACCTCTCCCAAACCTCGTATCTTGCCCAGCGACAAACGCCCGAAATAATTGGCATAGATCACAGCGGGCACAACGTTAGACCCAGCGGAGACCACACCGAAGAGCGCGGACGCCAAAAAAACGCCCATCGTTCCTCCGGCTAGCATCAGGTATAACGTGCTAACTGCCTGGATCAGGAACATCCAGCAGTAGGCGTGACGTGCCTGCACACGGTCGGTGATCCAACCCCAGACTAAGCTACCGATGGCCGATACGATCCAGCTTAAGCTAACTGCCAAGGCGGCCGAAGTTGCTCCAAGACCTATGTCCCGGAAATATGCGCCCATGTGGACGCCTATGCTGGTATGCACAAAATAACAAGTAAATCCCATGAAGACTAGCAGCCAAAATGTCCTGGAGCAGACCGCCTCTCCCAGTAGCCAGGAGTCATCATCCCCTCCTGGCAACGGAGTTTCCTTAACACCAACGAGGTCCGAAATAGAGGACTCGTTCTTACCTGAGGTAACTTCGGGCTCATCGCCATCTGGTAACAGTCCGATATCCTCCGGGCGCTCGGCCACCAAAAACAACGAGGGCGCTACTGAAATGGCCAACACCATCAGTCCGATGACGATCCAAGTTGTTTTCAGTCCGTAGCTTTCCACAACCAAAGACGCCACCAATGTATAGACGATTCCACCTACGGCGCCGATCAGGAAAATCACGCCGATGGCCCGACCGCGCTTCCTAATGAACCATCGGGCAGCGACGGTGCTACCGCCGATCGGGGCCGAAGTATGAAAGACCACCCGTGCAGTGGCGAAAGCGATATAGAAGGTCAACGGTATGGTCGCCCAGGCCAATGAAAGCATAGCCACGCCCAGGGCCAGCACACTGACCACCAGAACGGGCCGCGCACCGAACCGGTCTATAGCCCAACCTACCACTGGAGACAGGGCCAAAGACGCAATGGCCCCGGCGCTGACCGAACCTGCGATGAGCGTGCGGCTCCAACCCAATTGCTGGGAAATTGGGAATATGAGCACGGTCAACGTGGTAATGGCCGGGGCCATCCGAGCGAAAACGACCGTGCTGGACGCAGCGACGACTATCCAGCCGTAATAAAAGGGGAATGTATCCCTCAATCGGGACGCGAGAAGCATTAAGGCTACCTTGCCGTCGCAAGACGACTTGGGACGGAGGAATCAATTCTTGAGAAAAGCGTTGGCAGGCGCCAACGGAGATCGCCATTGTTCGCCTTCCAATGATACACAAAACGCTCCAGGAAAACCGCGCTTCGACCGAGCTTTAAGCGGGCCTACGCCGGATTAATCTGAGATTGACTGCCTGATCAGATGGTTAATATAATGAGGCGCCCCAACGCAGCCAAGGAAACCTCGAGTTTAACGGCCTCCTCTTATCTAGCTGGAGGAGCCGTGGCCCGACTGAGAATCACCTAGGGAGGAATTAACCAATGGTCCAACAACAGGCGGCATTACTGAAACCCGAGTCTCTGGTCGCAGAATTCAAAAAGAACGGCGTCACCCACATCGTGACCATTCCTGACAGCGAGACCAATTACCTCTACGAGTTGATGAAGGAACAGGACTGGCTGAGCGTCGTCCCTACTTCGCGGGAAGGCGAAACGTTTGCCATCGCCCTTGGACTGATCGTCGGTGGAAAGGTTCCAGTCTGTGTCATCCAGAACACCGGCATGATGGAGTCCGGAGATTCCATCCGCGGTATGTCACTGGATGCAGGGTTCCCGTTGGTAATGCTGATCGGCTACCGGGGTTGGACCCGTCACGGTGTGATTACCGACTCGGCCGCACGCTACACCGAAACTTTCCTGCACGCCATGGGAATCAACTACTATCTGCTAGAAGGGGATGACGACGCCTCACGGATATCGATCGCATTCGAAGAAGCTCGGTCGCAAAGCCGGCCCGTTGCCGTACTAGTCGGCGACGAGTACCATGGCTTCAACCGGGTCTAACCGTCAAGCCTCAATCAACTCATACGACTCAGATATTTAATACACGCAGTAAGCTGCGGCGGAGATAAAGATGTTCGATTCATCCGATATGTTCCGGGCCTTCCAACCCCATCGTGGCAAGGCCATAGTCCTGGTGACCGGCACCTCAGGCCGGGACTGGAGAGAAGTTTCCGACGACGAGAACCGCGACTTGAGTCTTCAAGGAGCCATGGGACAGACCAACACGGCGGCACTGGGGTTCGCTTTGGCCCAGCCCGACGAAAAAATAGTGCTCTTCGATTCTGAAGGTTCGCTTCAGATGAACATGGGCGTCCTGGGCACCGTCGCTGGCATGAAGCCTTCCAACTTCGTCCACTTCCTGATGGACAACGAGTGCTACGCCACCACCGGCGGCCAGCCCGTGCCCAATGCAACAGATATCAACTATGCTGGCATGGCCAGAGAAGCCGGATACAAGAAGACTTTCTCCTTCGACAACCTGGAAGAGTTCACCAACAACATCGAACAAATCATGAAAGAAGAGGGACCAGTCTTCGTCGCGATGAAGATGATTCCAAAGATCGAGAACGAGCCTATCGGCCGCCGGGTGCGAAAGCCTCAGCGCTCCCGGGCCGAGACCATCAAGGTCCTGCAATCCGAGCTAGGTATCACCGTAGGTTAGGTTGTCGTTAGAGGTCTCTAATAACGCTCTGGCCAATACGGACTTCTACATTGTATTGACGACAAGCGGGTCTGGGAATATGATGCGGTGGCGGCTCTGATCTAATTTCAGGCACAAAAACGGGATTTTAACGAATCCTGCCACTATGTGGTTCAATTCGTCCGTTTTGGCTGAAAGATCAACTGTCATTCGCAATCCATGTACCCTGACGGATGCCAACAAATTGTTAGATTTGGAGGAGACAATTGTCTGATCAAGATGTTTCGTTAATAGCCCATCTGATGCGCCGAGCCGGTTTTGGTGCTCCCTTGGAAGAACTCCAAGCCAGAGCGGAAAAAGGGTACGACGCAACCGTCGAAGAATTGCTCGACCCTGAGTCCCAGCCTCCGATGGAGCGCGACCTCATGATGCGCTACAAAGTGGACTGGCTCTCCCAGGCAGGTCTGGAAGGCCAACAAGAAGAGTGGACCTTCCGCATGATCAACTCCAAGCGCCCCCTTCAGGAAAAGATTGCCCTCTTCTGGCACTGTGTCCTAGTCACCGGTCACGCCAAATGTGAGTACCCCAAACAGCAGTCCGCGGAGCTAGACATGTTCCGGACCGTCGGCATGGGGAGTTTCCACGAATTGCTGAAAGGCCTTTCCAAGGATCCGGCGATGGTGTTTTACCTGGACAACTGCATGAGCCACAAGGGCGCCATAAACGAGAACTGGGGCCGTGAGCTCTTGGAACTGTTCTCCTTGGGCGTCGGGATGGATGGAGAGTTCAATTACAGCGAGGATGACGTCAAGGAAGCATCCCGTGCGTTCACCGGCTGGACTGTGACCAACTCAGTCCCTCGCTATCCCTACGGAAAATACGACGCAAAGTTCATGTTTGACCCCCGTGACCACGATACCGAAGAGAAGACTTTCCTAGGCGAGACCGGGAACTTTGATGGTGAAGACATCGTAGACATCATCGTCAAACAGCCCGCCACCGCACGGTTCGTAGCGCGCCACCTCTACAACTTCTTCGTTGCCGATGATGTACAGGTTCCCGCCTGGAAGGACACTCCTCCACAGGACATCGAAGCCATCAAGATGTTGGAAGAAGAATACTTCCGTTCCGATTACAACATCACCGCCATGCTGCGAGTGTTATTCAAGTCGGACTTCTTCAAGAACTCCACGTTCGCCAAGGTGAAGAGCCCAGCGGAGACCGTGATTGGCACACTCAAGCTGGTGGGAGACTTCAAATTCCCTCGGCCCGGCCTTGACCTCATGACCATGAACATCCGGTACATGGGCCAAGATCTGTTGAACCCGCCCACAGTCGAAGGCTGGCACACCGGCCGGGAGTGGATCGACTCGGGGACTCTCGTGGAACGCATCAACTTCACCGCCGACCAGGTTGGTAATGTCAACCACTCCGGTGTGAAAAACATCATCAACCGCTTAAGCAGTGTTGGCCCTGTGCTGACCGCGGAACAGTTGGTTGAAGGTTGCCTTGAGAACCTCGGATCCTACCAGCTGGCAAACGAGACCCGAAACCAGCTGCTTGAACTGGCTGGAAGCGAGGGAGAGATTCGTTCCGACTCCGAGGAATTCCCCCTCCAAGTTGCGACCATGCTCCAGTCCATCGTGGCCACCACCGAGTACCTATTCGCCTAGCCCATCCTATAGGCGGATACGAAATTCTGGATTGACGCTGTCCAGGCCGGGACTAAAACGACTGAGCAGCTTCGGATCCTAATCAAAACGATTGGTCCGACAAGAATATTGGAGATTAAAGAATGACTTCTACGAAGAAAGACCCGGTATTAGTGGTCCTTCAATTAGCTGGCGGGAATGACGCGCTGAACACCGTGGTCCCTTACAGCAATCCCAAGTATCTCGACAACCGCCCCAACGTCCTTATCCCTGAAGATCAGGTTCTGCCGATCAACGACCAGATTGGTTTCAACCCCAACATGGGTCCCATGAAAAAGATCTATGACGAAGGTCATATGGCGGTGATTCAGGGAGTTGGCTATCCCACTGCAAGCCGGTCACACTTCCGCTCAATGGACATATGGCACACCTGCGAACCCACCAAGATTGGTGACGAAGGCTGGCTGGGCCGCGTTGTCCGGGACCTTGACCCCCAGGGCGAAAACGTTCTAACCGCGGTGAACTTTGGACGCGGGCTGCCCCGAGCCCTCGTGTCACCGGGAGTAGCAGCAGCGTCTGTAGGGAACCTGGAAACCTACGGAGTTCTCACTGGGATAGATGACACAGACCAGCGTCTGAAGGCCCTTGATGTCTTCTCCAAGGTTTATTCCCCTATGATCGGGACCGGCCCGGTGATGGACTACCTTGCTCATACAGGATTGGACGCCCTGAAAGGCGCCGACATACTGAGCGCTGCGCCTGAGATGTATTCCTCGACCGTGGAATACGGATCAGACACTGTCAGCCAATACATGCGTAACATTGTGCAGACCCATCTGGCTGGGTTCGGTACCAGGGTGCTGTACACAACAGCCCCCTTCAACAGTTTTGACACCCACGCTGGTGAGTTGGCCGCCCATACCAGGCTTTGGAGTGAAACCAGCCGTGCCATTGGCGACTTCTATGACGACCTGAAAGAGCACAACGCAGGGGAAAATGTGATGCTTATGGTCTTCTCAGAGTTCGGCCGCCGCGTAAAAGATAATGGCTCCGGCACCGACCACGGAGCAGGCGGACACTGCTTCATAATTGGAGACCAGGTCAAGGGTGGACTCTATGGTGAGTATCCTTCCCTGGACGCCGACAAGTTAGACGACGGTGATCTACAGCACAATAACGACTTCCGGGGTGTGTATTCCACCATCCTTGAGAAGTGGATGGGCCTGGACGCCAAACCCATCGTTGGCGGCGAATTCGAACAACTGGCCTTTATCTAAATCTGGCCTGTCTAACTCAGCCAAATCTAACTCTGTGAGGAACAGATGACAACAGAGATTTCACATATAAACGTGCAATACACTAAAACCATCGGTCGCGGTGAGCAATTTGGCCCCGGTTTCACCTATCCGATATACGTCGCCCGTGGTAAAGATGGCATCATGTATGTCCTCTGCCGGGGCACGGAATTCCGTCCAGAAGGCGTCCGTGTCGTCGTCTGCACCACCGACGAGGAATACATCTCCGTATTCGCAAGGGGTATCGATTACCAGGGCCCCCACGAACACAATATGGATGATGGAGCCCTAGTCTGGCCTACCAGCATCGCCCTTGATAGTCAGGAGAATCTCTTCATTAGCGATGAGTGGCTGAATAGAATATCCATGTTTTCCAAGGACGGCGATTTCCTAGGCAAATGGGAAGAGCGTACCGGTTCTGGAGATGGTGAACTAGACCGTCCCTCGGGCATGGCCTTTGACGCCGACGATAACTTGTACATAGTGGACAGCGGTAATCACCGCGTCCAAAAGTTCAACAAAGATGGCAAGTACCTGGCCCAATTCGGTACGTATGGCAGCGGCGACGGTCAGTTCGACATGCCTTGGGGCATAGCCATCGACGAGGCAGGAGGCATCTACATCGCCGACTGGCGAAACGACCGAATCCAAAAGTTCAGCCCCGACGGAAAATTCCTGATGAAGTTTGGGAGTTCCGGGTCAGGGGAGGGCGAATTCGACCGTCCTACCGGCGTAGCGGTTGACAAAGACGGCGTGATCTATGTCTCCGATTGGCTCAACAATCGATTGCAGATCTTCGACGAGACCGGCAAATTCATCGACTTAAAGACCGGTGAAGCTGGGCTCTCAAAGTGGGGCAAAGACAAACTGGACGCCAACCCAGAGATGTATGGCGAACGGGATAGGGCCCAAGGTTTGGAACGCGAAAAAGACTTCTGGGGACCCACCGGCGTGACCGTTGACGACGAAGGAAACATCTTTGTTCCTGAGTCGGCTCGGAACCGCATCCAAGTCTACAAAACCCAGTCTCCGACCTTCGCAGGTCCGCGACTCTAAACTCCCAATCATTGCAAGGCTGATGTAGCCCCAAACTAGCAAACCGATAGGGCCTCGAAATTCGAGGCCCTATTTTTCTCCACGAAATCTGTTACTACGGTGTTAACACTTGCCTATCATACTAGGCCGAACCCCATATTTAAGCTCGGAGCCCATGTATTTCGATATGGGCAAACGTGGGATCACCGTTCTAGAACTACCGCCCAACGAGTTGACGACAGCGATTGCAGATAACCAGATTCAGGGCGGGTTGATCCCGCTGATCGATACCTTCAACCTGGACGACAGCATGCGAACACTGTCGGGGTTCTGTCTTGCCACTGTGGCACAGGCGGGCAGCGTCAAACTCCACTCCAAAATTCCAATCGTAGAATTGGCTGGCAAGACAGTGGCTGTGCCCTGGGAATCGCCAACGTCGGTCAAGTTGTTGCAAGTTTTGTTAGAGGTTAAGTACGGGGTTAAACCAGCTGCCTATGTCAAAGAAACCGAACCCCACGAAGCCCAACTACTGGTGGGAAACTTGGGACTGCGCCACCGCCGAGGCCTGCGAGAACACCCACACATCTACGACTTGGGAGAGGAATGGAATCGATGGACAAATCTGCCTTTCGTGTTCGCCAGATGGGCACTGAGAAACGACGTTGAACGCGCAGATGCTCTGATGATTGAAGACTCCCTCTACACGAGCCTACAAGATTGGTCAGACGGCCTCTACCGAGTATTAGGCCCAGCCATACCACTGCCAATTCATCCCCAGGAAATCCACATGTATACCCAGGGGCTCCGTTATTTTATGGGGCGGCCAGAAGAAAAGTCCGTCACCAAATTCCAGGAGTATCTGGATCAGTTGGGATAGGGTGTAGTGACGTTATTTCAGAGAATCGACTGATAGGGTCATCCGATCATCTCAGAACAAACAAGTGCAATAGGTTGTCAATGATCTGCCGACGCTAGGCTAGGTCGGCCTCGTCTGTAACATCAAAGGTGCGGAGAGTCCCCAAACCGATCCCGGAGACATCCAGTTTGCCAAGCTTCCGATACCCCAAATTCACTCACCATATATCTAAAAAAGCGCCAGAATCAAGCGCCGCGTTTTTCGAAATCGGCCTGGGCCGCGGTCAAAAGGCTGGAATCTAGAAGTAGATCGCAGGCCGTCAGAGTCATTGTCTTTGCCACGTTGATCGCAGCGCCAAGTGCGTAAGCCGTCATTGCAGTCTCCGTCATCTCCCTGGAATGGGAGGCCACCGGCTGCTCACTGACGGCGTATCGCAACTCGTATGCCGGCAAGGTCTGGCTGACGTTGCCAAAGTCAGTGGAGGCAGCGCTACCCTGACGGCCGGGAAAGGGTTCGTCCAGACTGAGGCCTGAGATTCCTGCATTGTTGAACAGAAGGTCAGCGATCACTGAATTAGGGCGAACATTCTCATAGAATGGGTAATACTCTTGGACCTCCAAGCGGCAGCCAGTCATTGCAGCGGCGCCTTCGGCCGCAGCAAGTACCCGCCCAACGATCACATCGCTCAGATAATCCCGGTCGCGGCAGCGCAGCATGAAGTTAGCGGCGGCGTATTCCGGCACCACATTGGGCGCTCTCCCGCCATCCGTTATCACGCCGTGGATCCGGGTGTCCTCCCGGAGATGCTGACGTAATGAATCTATGCCCGAGAATAGGTGTATTACGCCGTTCAGGGCGTTGATACCTTCATGAGGCATCGCTGCCGCGTGAGCTGCTTTGCCGTGAAATATGTACCGGTAACCCACCATCGCCAGGCTCCAGCTTTCGCCCATGGGGATATCCGTTGGAATCACCGTCCGGTTGGACGAAGGATGAGATGACAGCACCGCGTCTACGCCTTCGAACACTCCACCGTCGAGCATCCGGATTTTGCCACCACCGCCCTCTTCAGCGGGAGTACCAATCACCATGATGCGGCCAGGTAGGTTTTCCAGATTAGCTTGAAGACCCAATCCAGCACCGATGGCGGCCATGGCAATCAGATTGTGGCCGCAACCGTGGCCAATATCGGGGAGAGCGTCATACTCCGCGAGAATGGCGACGGTTGGCCCATCGCCGCCTCGACCGGGAAGCGTAGCTGTAAACGCAGTCTCAACGCCACCAACACCTCGTTCCACCTCGAATCCGTGTTTCTCCAGGGTCCCGGACAGCAATTCGGCCGCATGTTGTTCTTCGTAGTTCAATTCGGGGTGCGCGTGGATGTCGAGGGCGACCTCTACCAGTTCGGACCGTGCGCTCTCGATGGCTTGGGAGGCGGTCTCAGATAAAGCTGCTTTCGATTGGCTGTTATTGCTGGTCATATAATCCTCAAAATCCAATAGGTAGTGGGCTTTCATTGGCTGCAAAGACTTTACGCCATTTCCAACGTGCTTGCACATTGCCCCGGTGGAAGACGCCGGGCGCAAAACGGGGATTCTTGTTAGAATCTATCGATGTTGGGAATTCTGCTGATTCCCTAGCGTAATACTAGGAGCACAAGATACCGCAGGAGATTTGATATGCCCGACAAATTAGGATGGCGCGCCAACTGGGGAGTTATCGCTCCATCAACCAATACCTCGGTTCAACCCGAGTTCGACGAGATGCGTCCCAGGGGCGTGACCAATCACATGTCGCGGATCTTTGTCCCAGACGAACCACTCAATAGCGACGAAGATTTCAACCGTTTGATGGATGCCATCCGCCTCGAGTGGGACAACGCAATCCTGCGGGTAATGACCTGCAATCCCGACTATCTGGTGATGGGTATGTCATCGGAGACCTTTTGGGGCGGCCTAGAGCGCGCCAATGAACTTAAGAGCCATATGACCGGGATGACCGGGCTAGGTGTCGCCATGGGTTCTGACGCCTGCCAAGCCGCCATACGTTGTTACGGCGACATAAAAAAGATCGGCGTGCTAACCCCTTATTGGCCGGTCGCCGACAAAAACGTCACATTGTTCTTCAATGACTGCGGATTCAACGTGGTGGCCCTAAAGGGCCTCTGCTGCCCCGGCCCAGCCGCCATAGCCCAGACCACCGAAGAAGAGATGATGAACGGACTCAGAGAGCTAAATGAGTCCGATGCTGAAGTCCTGGTCCAGGTGGGTACGAATCTCGGTATGGCCCGCATGGCAGCAGAAGCCGAAAAGTGGCTCAATAAGCCGGTTATCGCCATCAACACGGCCACCTATTGGTACGCCATGCGAGACAACAAAATGGATGACGTCATTCAAGGCTTCGGCTCACTAATGACCGACTTCAGGGAATTACCCAAACTGTATTTCGATAAACTTGAAACACAAGCCAAGGCCAATTAAATACCTGGCCTTAGACGCCTAACAGAATTTTTTATCGGAAAGGATTCTAAACGATGCCCGAAGGCGACCTCAAGACAACACCAATAACCCGATTAACCCGAAACCCAAGTCGCGCCGAATACAATCGGAACACAGTCAATCAAATCATCGACGCAACACCTCTCTGCCATGTTTCCTATATCATCGACGGCCGTCCTTACAACACGCCCACATTGCAGTGGCGTGAGGGCGACACGGTCTACTGGCACGGCTCTTCCGCCAGTCGGTTCCTCCGCCAGATCGTCGGCAAGCAAGTCTGCATGGCCATCACTCATTTTGACGGTTTTGTGCTGGCGCGGTCGGCGTTCCATCACTCCATCAACTACCGTTCGGTCATGCTCTTTGGAGAAGCCACCAAGATTGAGGACGATGAGAAAAACGCTTTGTTGGAAAGGTTTGTCGATCACCTGATTCCCGGACGCTTGCAACACCTGAGGGCTATGACCGATCAAGAAGCCAAGGCCACCACGGTTTTCTCCATGCTCATCGACGAGGGGTCTGCCAAAGTCAGGAGCGGCCCTCCGGTAGACGACGATGAAGACTACGAGCTCCCAATCTGGGCAGGAGTGCTTCCAATCAGTCAGACGCTCCACGCACCCGAGCCAGATCCCAAGAACGTCGCCGGCCTCGAAGTGCCGAAACACGTGTGCGATTATAAACTCGGATAGGTAATCAGATTCTTAACCCGCTAGGAGATTAGACATGGCCGACCGTATACGCCTGGGAATAATCGGCGCCAGCCCAACCGTTGGCTGGGCCTGCCGCTCACACCTGCCGGCGATCGCAGCCAGTCCGGAATACGAATTGACTGGCGTCTGCACCACCCGCATGGAGACCGCCGAAGAATCCAAGAAGCAGTATGGTGCCAGACTGGCCTTCGACGACTACCAAGATATGCTGGCCCATCCGGAGATCGACGCCGTGGCCGTGGTATTGAGGGTTCCAGCCCACTACCAGATCACCAAGGACGCCATCAACGCGGGCAAACATGTCTTCACCGAGTGGCCTCTTGGCAGAACCGTTGAAGAAGCCATCGAGCTGGCAGAACTTGCCAAAACCAAGGGAGTAAGGGCCATCGTGGGCCTTCAGTCCCGGGCCGCACCGGCCATCCTTCATATGAAGGAGCTGGTGGCGGACGGCTACGTGGGTGAAATCACATCCTGCTCTATGCGACTGATACGCGGCGGCGTTTTGGAGCGCACCTCCGGCCGCACTTGGCAGAGGGATAACGAGTTGGGGGCACACACGCTGACCATCGCAGCCGGACATTCCATCGACGCTCTGCGTTTCGTGGCTGGCGAGTTCACAGAAGTTACGTCCATCGTCTCAACCCAGATTGACAAATGGTATGAGACCGACACAGACAAGATGCTGGACGTCACGTCACCCGACAACATATTGGTCAGCGGCCGTTTGGCGAATGGGGCGGTTGTTTCTGCTCATGTCGCCAGCAATCCTTTTGCCGGCAGCGGTTACACCATGGAGATCTATGGTAGGAAGGGGACCTTAGCAGCTACTTCAGAGGACTCCCCTCAACTGGGTGCGGTCTACCTACAGGGTGCACAGGGAACCGATGACCTGCAAGATATCGCGATCCCTGACAAGCACACCAACGTTCTAGAAGGGATGCCCGATGGCCCACCCAAAAACGTCGGTCAGATGTACTACCAGTTCAGCGAGGCTATACAGGGCAATGCGGCCGACTTCCCAACCTTCGACACCGCAGTAGACCTCCACCGTCTCATCGACAACATCCGATTGTCCTCAGATGAGGGTCGCAAAGTCGATACCACCAGCTAAGAACAACCTAGCCCTCCCCAACCACGGGGGAGGGCTAGGTTGTCAGCAAGTATCTACAAACACCGTGCCCGTGATAGATATGCAGCCCACCCAATGTCGCCCTGGGTGGAGTGAAAGGTTTACCCTCTACCGTGACGTCCCTACGGCAACAAGATCCCTCAGCAGTTCCCTCGAGGCCAGAGCTTTGGACAGCTAAACCGGTAACAGAGGTTCCGTTACATCGTCTGGTAGTTCAGCCTCAAAGGCGTTCAGGTAAAATGATGTTTGGGCGTAATGGCCCATTAGCGTTGTCAACTCCACCAGGTACTGGGCCCCGAATTGTTCTAGAGCCTTATCGAAGGTCCCCTTACTGACTTTGTGGTCTTTGAAGAATTCGTTGCCATAATCGATGATTGCCCTTTCGTCAGCGGCCATTGTCGGGAGAGGTTTCCGGTCTCTGATCGCGTCCACCAAGGCGTCAGAAACTCCTTCTTTGCGCGCGGCGGGGGCGTGGGCGTTCCAAACGTATTGACAGTCCATGGCCCTAGCGGTATTTATAATGGCCAACTCTAAGATGCGCTTGGGGAACGTGGTCTCGTAGCGCAGATAGCTGGTCAAGTGATTGCGGCGCTTGGCCATCTCAGGGCTGTTAATGGTGAACGAACCAGGGCCTCCGGTTATGGAGCCACCGGCAGCGGTTGTGACTTCTTCAAACGCTGCCTGGAACTCCGCCGGTACCATGTCGGCCGATACTACTGGTAGGCGTGCCATAGTTGTCCTCCGAATCCAAAACTGTTTCAGAATAGCTGGCCGAGAGTCTACCATTACCAGGACTTATTCAGAAGTCCTCGACGTTAAGCCGGTGCTCGTATAGTCGTTGACCTAAGAAAGACCGGCCCGACATGCGCTATATCAAGATATACATGAACCGGTCCCCAATCTCTACCGAAGAGATCGATTCCCTGGTGGCCTTGGCCATCCATTACCGGTCCGTCTCCGAACTTAGGAGACCCGGCTCGATCATTAGGAAAGGCTGAAATCAAACAGGCTGAGTGGCAGCGGTTAGGTGATAACGCCTTCAGCCACTAGGCGGGCCATCTCTTTCTCGTCCAACCCCAAGACGCCTCCGTAGATCTCTGCGTTATGTTCGCCGTATTGCGGGATAGGACCAGCTGTGGTGGGTGTCTTGGAATACTTGATGATGGTCGGTCCGGGCACTAATATCTTCTTACCCTCTGGAAGTTCTTCTTCCATCATCACCTCTCGCTCCCAGAGGTGCTTGTCGGCCAAAACCTCTGGGATGCTCAAGGCCGGGCCCACAGGGATATCAGCTTCCACCAACGCCTTTTCCACCTCTTTTACTGGGCGCTCCTCACACCATAGATGCAATAGTTCCATACGTATCTCTGCTTTGTCGGTGGCGAACATTGGGGCCGCAAATTCCGGGTCGTCGGACAGGTCGTCATAGCCCATCACTTTCAACATCCGCTCCCACATACCTGCGCGTGCAGCTCCGGTGGACACATACCCATCCTGACACTTGATAAACGATCCGGCGCGGGTAAAATCGTTGGTGCCGGTCTCGTGGCACATTGCCAGTGCTACTTCCTCCAGAGTTATGCCGCCGTCTAGCATAGCCACCTCCAGCCACTGGCCTTCTCCCGTGCGGTCACGGTGGCGTAGTGCTCCCAGAATTCCGATTGTGGCGTGCAAAGCAGCCGTCCGGTCCATGATGGGGCCCTCAGCCATGACCGGCTGATCGAAGCCCCGTCCGGTCTGGTGGCCGATGCCGCTCATTGCCTGGATAATGGGGTCGAAACACTGCCGGTCACGGTACGGTCCATACTGACCAAAGCCCGATACTGAAGCGAGGATGATACCTGGATTTACCTTACACATTTTTTCGTAGCTGAAACCCATCTGGTCCAAAGTGCCGGGCCTGAAATTCTCCAGCACCACGTCAGAGACTTCCAGCAGCTTAAAGAACAGGGCTTTGCCCTCCTCATGACGGGTGTTGAGAGTAACACTCTTCTTGCCCCGGTTGTACGCCGCGAATTGAACGCTCATATCCCCAACGAAAGGACCTGAGTTACGAAGGTCACTAGACTTGCTCCACTCTACCTTAATGACATCCGCCCCCATGTCCCGGAGAATCATGCCTCCCCGCGGGGCTGCCTGCCAGCGGGCTAATTCCAAGATTCGGACACCCTCCAGCACGCCAGTGGATTGGGTCGGGGACATAATTCTTTCCTCTCTATTCGGGTTCTGGTAAGACCGTCAGAGTATAGCGTGATTCGAATCGGATTAGCATGACACTCGTCCAGCACTTCAGCGAAGACCAGGATCCAAGATGGTCTTATCGGATGAGTTCGACAAGCTTTATAAATCCGAATTTCGGCCTTCACCAGAATGACGTTGGGTATTTTTCGAACCTACGAGTGTTAAAAGGAAAGGCCATCCCCGATTGAACGGCGATGGCCTTTAGTGAAGGAGATGCCTCAGGGTCTACAGGTTCTCTAGCACCGTGGTGATGCCCATTCCTGCGCCGATGCATTGGGTGGCCACTCCATACTTGGAGTTGGAGCGCCTCAGCTCGTGGGCCAAAGACAACACCAGCCGCCCGCCAGTGGCTCCCAGAGGGTGGCCGATGGCCAAGGCACCGCCGTTGACGTTCAACTTCTCCATTGGTATGCCCAGTTCCCTGGCGCTGGGAATGATCTGGGCGGCGAAAGCTTCATTGAACTCGACTCGGTCGATCTGGTCCATCGTCAGTCCGGCATATTTCATGGC
The DNA here is from genome assembly GCA_022451945.1 of Dehalococcoidia bacterium. GTDB lineage: Bacteria > Chloroflexota > Dehalococcoidia > Lucifugimonadales > UBA3495 > UBA9611. The sequence goes on along the minus strand of JAKUNK010000013.1, from coordinate 11,398 downwards.
CTTGTTGGTAGCAGGTACGGGGCCCAAACCCATCAACTGAGGCTTCACGCCGGAGACGCCGAAGCCGATGATTCGAGCCATAGGTTCCAGACCCAAAAGCAAGGCTTTTTCTTCACTCATCACCAATATAGCGCTGACGCCGTCGTTGGTGGGTGAAGAGTTCCCAGGGGTGATGACGATCTCATTGCCTCCATAGCTGACAACGCCAGGGATAGGGTTCAGATTCATAAGACCCTCAAAGTTAGTCCCTGGCCGAATACACTCGTCTCGATCAAAAGAAATCATCTCGCCCCGCTCATCTGGAAGCCACGCACCATTGTCGTCGAAGACAGGCTTCTCAACTTCCAGAGGCACAATCTCGTCATTGAAACGACCTGATTCATACGCGTCCACCGCCTTCTGGTGGCTAGGAACGGCATATTCATCCAAGTCGGCTCGGGTTAGTCCGTAGACCTCAGCCACGTTCTGGGCCGTCTGTAGCATGGAAACCTTGGGAGGTGAATCTAGGATGAAATCCGGGAACGGGACTGAGAAATGCTCTGAATGGTCGGGAGACATGTCCCGTTGGGCTTTGGTGAACTCCACCTGGTATGGTTCGGTTACGCGGGTGAAAGGGCCTTCATCGCCTGGAATGGTCCGAGCCATACGCTCGGCTCCCAAAGCTATGCCGCAATCGGTAGCTCCAATCATGATCGACTGGGCGATACGGTGCAGAGTCTCCATGCTAGAACCGCACTGCCGGTTTGAGTTAAAGGTGGACACTTCGGGTGGTAGTCCGGCCAACCGGGCGACACGGCCCATGTCCACGAACTCGGCGTTGCCGAGCACATTGCCCAGGCCAACATCCTCAATCATATGATCTTGGACCTTGGGGTTCCTCTCCAGTAGTTGCCTGACCACCTTGGCTCCAAGTTCGTCTAGGCGAGTGGCTACTAGTTTGCCGCGGACTGCCCGGGCGAATGGGGAACGGACACCATCTACGATGACTGCGTTTCGAAGTTCCATGAATTACCTCTTGTCCGAGTTCGGAGTGCGTTCGAATTTACGAGTGAAATAATTGGATATCAGGGTACCACAGGCAGGGTTGGCATGGCCCGCCTGCGTCACTACAATGCCGGTCATGCTCAACCATTAATCGGGAAACGGAGATAACCATGACAACGTTGGATGAACGGTTCCAGAAAGGAATAGAAACTCGCACCAAGTTTGGCGGGGGCACCCTGACCGTTGGCTCTACTCCCCTGGCTTGGCCCATGGCCCCGGACCTGAACCAGATCGCCGGGCAATTTTTGTTCGGCAGCATCTGGCACCGGCCTGCCTTGAAGGACCACCAGCGGGAGATGATCACACTGACCTGTTTGACGGTTCTGAAGAGGGACAACCAGACCCGGCGCCACTTGGGAAACGCTCTGAATCTAGGATTGACGCCCATCCAGATCATCGAGGTATTGATGCACTCGTCGTTCTACAGCGGAGTGCCGGCCACCCTGGATGCTCTGGCCATCGCCAAAGAGGTATTCGAAGAGAAACAAGTCGATTACACGCCGCAAGAGGTGTTCGACACCTCGGAGACACCCGATGACCTTTTCAACCGAGGCGTAGCCCGGCGAGTGGAGTATATGGGCCCTCCATCGGATAGCGGCCTGGGCCCTGTAACTGAGGCCGAAAAGGAGTTCAATCGACTGACCCAGGAATACTATTGGGGCTCCGTCTGGAACAGACCAGGGCTGACTTTGCCAGAACGCTCTATCTGCACCATGGCGGCACTTACAGCCCTGGGGCGGGAGAGCCAGCTAGCCAGTCACATACGTGGCGCCTTGAACGTAGGCCTTAGCCAAGAGGAAATCGTAGAAGTCTTCATCCATGCAACTTTCTACTGCGGCCTGCCATTCGTACGCTCAGCCATAGACCTGGCGAATAAGATATTTAGGGAAAACTAGCTTATAGTTGCCAGTTTTCAGCTTACTCTTAATCTTTTAGGTGAGGATACATCGCCAAAGGTGTGGCGGCTAGGAGTCCGGCGTCCACGGGTAAGGTGACGCCGGATATCCAGCGGGCTTCGTCTGAAGCCAGAAACAAGATGGCATAGGCCACGTCCCACGCTGTACCGTCGAATCCCAAGGGGCCGGCGCGGCGGCGCAGGTCGAGCAATTCTTGAGATGTGTGGCGGGCGACCATGGGGCTGTAGACATGGCCTGGGGCTATGGCGTTAACGCGGATGTTGTCGCGACCATAATGGACAGCCATGGAGTTGGTCAGGCCCAATATGCCGCCCTTGGATGCTGCATAGGCATGGCTGGGGCTACCGCCACCGGCTCGAAGCCCAACTATGGACGACAGGTTGGTGATGGAGCCTCCTCCGTCTTTAATCATCTCGGGTATAGCAAATTTACTGGTCAGCATAACGCTCTTCAGGTTAACGTCCATCACCGTGTCCCAGAACTCTTCTTCAACATCGGTGACCAACCCAGGGCCGCTGATGCCCACGTTATTAACCAGAACGTTCACCTTCCCATAGGTCTTCACTGCGGATTCCGTCATCTCCTGACAAGAATCAATGTTGGTGACGTCTCCCACGCATACGGTGGCGTCTCCACCCTCTTCTTTTATCTGGGCCAACGTGACCTCGGCATTCTTCTCGTCTCTGTCGACCAGCAAGACTTTGGCTCCTTGACGCGCGAAGAGCAAGGAAATGGCCTGGCCGATTCCAACGAACTCGCCGCTGCCAGTAGCCCCAGCCCCGGTCACTATGGCGACTTTCCCTTCAAGTCTATTTCCCTGCGTCGTCATTACCCCTCCCGATGTCTGTCCTAACGATAGATGTCCGGGAAGGAGTATATATCACACTGCAATGTCATATGTTCTTGTTACATCATACGAAGTGTAGTTAAGCCAGCGCCGAATCTCCTTTACTAGCGGGACGCTAGGATGGCAGTGGCCTAGATTTAGGCTTGTTTAATCGAGTGAGTGATTCATCTAACCTGCGGGAAGAAGTATCATGCTCAGTCTTCAATCGTTAAGGGGCGTGAACATAGTCAATGACTACCGAGATGCTATAGGCGAATCAGATCGATTTTTTGAATGGGATCTAAGCACCCACGCTTGACACCTTCTAATTCTTTACGTTAGCCTGCGGGAGCAGGTTCCCGGGAGATTGGGGGCTTATTTTTTTACCTAACGACTTCTCTAAACACTATCTGAGCGGTCAGAATAGTTCCGCTTTTCAGACCCTGGTTCAATAAAATGCCTCAGCGGTTGCTGGGGTTTTTTTGCGGATAGTCCCCAACGCCCCGTTGGGATAGTCGAATAAAGGGCCAGGAGAACCATGAGCAAGCTATTCTCACCGATTACCATCAGAGGTGAAGAGATTCCTAACCGAGTGTGGGTGGCCCCTATGTGCCAGTACTCTTCCGACACCGAAGAGGGCCACTGTAGCGCTTGGCACACTGTCCACTACGGAACCCGCGCGGTAGGTGGAGCTGGACTGGTCATGGTGGAAGCAACATCCGTCCGTCCTGACGGACGCATCACTCCATGGGACCTCGGAATCTGGGACGACAGTCACGTCGCATCCATGGGACCGGTGGTTGATGCCATTGAAGGCAACGGTTCGGTACCGGCGATCCAACTAGCCCACGCCGGACGAAAGGCCAGCCACGACAAGCCTTGGGAAGGTAGCAATCAGCTGAACTCCGGAACTGGCGGTTGGGATAGCATAGCTCCGAGCCCTATCGCGTTCCAAGAAGACTGGAATATTCCGCGGGAAATGACCCTTGAAGATATCGGCCAAGTGGTAAGCGACTTTGCCAATTCCGCCAAACTGGCAGTAAACGCAGGTATGAAGGTCATCGAACTGCACATGGCCCACGGCTACCTGGGCTGTGAATTTCTTTCACCTTTATCAAACCAGAGAACAGACGAGTACGGCGGCTCTCTGGAGAACAGGACCCGCTTCCCCCGTGAAGTAGCCAGAGCAGTCCGCAATGCCATCCCCGATTCGATGCCGCTGTTGGTACGGGTGTCAGCCACCGAGTACATGGAAAGTGGTTGGGACGTGGACGAATGCGTGGAATTCAGTCGCTGGCTCAAAGGAGACGGAGTAGACCTGATCGACTGCTCATCAGGCGGAAACTCCTCCACCCAGAAATTGACTCCTTACCCTGGCTATCAGGTCCAATTTTCCGCCCGCATCCGAAGCGAGGCTGAGGTTACAACCGGAGCCGTTGGACTAATTACCGAAGCTGCCCAGGCCGAGAAGATTCTGGACGATGGAGATGCAGACGTGATCCTGCTGGCCAGGGAACTCCTCCGAAACCCTTACTGGCCAATCCATGCACAGACCGAACTTGACGGCGAAGCCGAATGGCCCGATCAGTACAAACGGGTGGCTGAACTGCGGAAGCGGTAAACACCATTTGATTAATCCCGCAGCATCTCGATCTAAAAAGCCCCGCCCTTCTATCGAAGGGCGGGGCTTTTTCTTTTTATCTATGGATGTCGTTCGTCCGTGATCTCCTGTGCAATTTGGCTGTCACTGGCGGTATCTAGCTTCCGCTATCTTGTGCTGCAGGATCCTTGTTCGGATAAACTTTTCCAGAACCAATAAACTAGGAATAGCGCTAGGAGTCCCACTCCTCCAAACTCTGCTCCAGCTCCGCTTGCGTCTGGACGTGCTCTTCGCCCAGGCGGGTCATTTCATCGAAATCTTGGTTCATTGTGGCTTGCTGAAGTTGGGTTTCTATCTCTTTCAGACGGTCTTCAAGGTCCACTATGGCCTGCTCAAAGTCGATTACCGGCGCCGCTGGGTTCCGACGTTTGGGAACCTGGGATTTGGCTGACCGCGGTCGTATGGCAGGTTTGGGCTTCTCTCTCACCCTAGCTGCGGCCGCCTTTGTATCTACCGCTTTTTGGGAGTCCGACCACTCCTCAAACGTCCCTTCGAAGGCTTCCGCTTTGCCATCGGCCATAACCAGCAAAGAATCGGCCAACAGCGAAACTAGATGCCGGTCGTGGGACACCAGCAGGACAGTACCCGGATAGCCCAACAAGACCTGTTCCAAGGCTTCTCTGCTAGGGATGTCGAAATGGGTTGTTGGCTCGTCCATAACCAACAGATTGGGTTCGGTGATTAGCAGACGGGCCAATGCCAGACGGCTCTTCTCGCCACCGCTACAAGCCCCCACTTCTCGGAACACGTCATCACCCTGGAACAGGAATCTAGCCAGATAGAATCGAGCCTGCTCGAAGGGCATATTCTTAATCTCCAAGAAGGAGTCTAATACTGTGTCCTCATCAACCAGAGCATCCAATCCCTGGCTATAGTAACCGACCTTTACGCCCTGACCCATAACTACGAAGCCTTCCAAAGCCGGGGCCAATCCAAGCACGGTCTTGATGAATGTGGATTTGCCGGTGCCGTTGTCTCCAATCACGGCAGTGCGCGAGCCTCTGGCTAATTTCAGATCAGGTATCTTTAGCAGTTCGGTAGGATCGTCTCCTTCGATATAACCGATCTTTAACTCCTTAGTGCTCAGGACGACCTGGCCGGTGCGCGTCGCGCCCGCTTTCTTCAACGATATCGATTGGTCTGTGTCAGGGCGGTCGATCCGTTCCAAACGCTGCAGCCGAGTCTCCCGTCCTTTGGCCTCCCGGGACCTTTGCCCAGCTCTATACCTGTCGATGAACGCCTGTTCTTTGGCGATGAATTCCTGTTGGGCCTCGTATTCTTTGGCTTGGCGTAAGTCGCGCTCGCCCTTCAATACCCTGTATTTAGAAAAATTGCCCGGGAAAGTATTCATTCGACCATGGTCGATCTCCCAGATCTGCGTGGCCATTTCATCAAGGAAATATCGGTCATGGGATACCACAACTACCGCCGGTGCGAAGTGGGTCAGATAGCGTTCTAGCCAGGTAACGCCTTTAAGGTCTAGATAGTTGGTCGGCTCGTCCAGAACCAACAGGTCAGGGTTCCCCAAGAGAGCTTTGGCCAGTGCGGCTCTGGTTCGTTCGCCGCCGCTGGCTGATGACGCCGGAGAGTCCAAGGTTTCCGGCCTTAGTCCAAGGCCGTCCATCATACGTTCCGCAGCGCGTTCATAGTCATATCCACCCAGGGATTCGTACCGTTCCAACAATTCCGCGTAGCGGAGTCCCGATTCTTCGGAATCCGATCCTCTCGATGAAGCAACCTCCAACTCCGTCTCCAACGCGATCACTTCTTCGAAGCCGCGCATCACTTCTTCCCGGAGGGTACCGTCGATGTCCATCTGTGGGTGCTGAGGGACGTAACCGACCTGGAGGCCGTTGGAGCGAGACACCCGGCCCACGTTGGCGTCTTGTTCTCCCACCAATACCCTGAGCAGAGACGTTTTGCCGCCACCGTTGGGCCCGACTATACCGATGCGAGCCCGCTCATTGATGTCCAGGTTAACGCCTGAAAAAATGATGTCGGCGCCGTAATGGACAGCCAGGTCTGAGGTGGAAACCAGCGGCATAAGGGTGGATGGAACTCCCTAGGAAATTTGGCTGCTTACCGTACCGTTACCGGACGGGCATTATTCGTATATGCCAATATAATATTAACCGATACACGGCGAGACGTTAACCTAATAAAGGTATTCTTGGACCCTGGGAGTTCCCGTTTGACCGACACAAGGCAACCCCGCTTCAAGATGGGAGCCATGTTGAGCAGGCTCCATAGGTTCATCTATGTTTTGCTTAGGGGACGGTTCGTGTCCCATAGAGGAGACGTTAGCTTCCTACTCTTAAGCACGATTGGACGTAAGACTAGGCGGACTTGGACCGTGCCACTTTTATACATCATGGACGGCACAAAACCCTGCGTGGTTGCCTCCCGAGGAGGGCACCACAAGGCACCCGACTGGCTTCTAAACATCACGGCCGAAAACAGGGTGCGAATTCAGATCGGACCTGTTAGCTGGGACGGTATGGCCGAGATAGCCACTGAGGAAGAACGAGAGAAGTTGTGGCCAGTATTCATCGAGAGCTACGGAGGTTACGCAAGCTATCAAGCTCGGACGACCCGCCAATTTCCCATCGTTATAATCACGCTATGCGAGGACTGATCCCCATGTTCGGTTTCCCTTTAAGGATGTATACTTGTCCCAGATTTTAGGAACCTCAACAGTAGGCAGGAGGGACCCATGGCTACAAAAACGCAGGGTAAGACTTCGGTGCAATCACAACCCCTAGTCAAGATTACGGAGATGGACCACATCGTCCTTCGGAACAAGGATGTGGAAGAATCTCTCCGGTTCTACACCGAAGTGCTGGGCCTAGAGGCAGAGCGAGTCGACAAGTGGCGAGCCGGCGAGATTCGGTTCCCCTCTGCCAGGATCAATGCAGACACAATCATAGATTTCTTTGGCTCGGATCAAGAGCCTATCGGCAAAGAGGGCATCAAGAACCAAGACCACTTCTGTATGGTCATCGAGCCCATCGACATGGAAGAACTAAAGGTTAAATTCGAGGCCATGGGAGTGGCGATTCAGGCTGGTCCTGGAAAGCGATGGGGCTCCCATGGAGATGGAATCTCCCTTTATATATATGATCCGGACGACAACGTCGTGGAGCTCCGCCACTACTAGGGTCGTTGGACCTGTACCTGAGTACCTCTGAATCTATCGAAGTGGCCGACCTGCATGAGGTTGGCCACTTCTCTATTGCGTAAGCGTCACAGAATGAGCCAAGACTGGGTCATCCCAGACTACAGTATCCGTGTGAGCAAGCGGGCTAGGCGGGTGACCATCAAAGTCTCGTCATGGGCAGGACTTGAGGTTGTCATCCCGGTTAGGTTCAAGCGGTCTGAGATCCCGAAGATACTCCAGTCGAAGGCCGACTGGATCAGAAAGAGCCTAGAAAAAACCCGACCTGTCGAAAGACTGAAACGCCCCGATACGGTCCATCTTGGTATGCTGGGCGAGACTTGGTCGGCCGAGTATTTCCCTTCCGATAATCAACGTGTAAAGGTATCAGAGCTAGCCGAGAGTTTACTCTTGTGTTCCGGCCCGGTTGATGACCCCGTGACAGTGGCTGTCGCGTTGAATCAGTGGATCCAGAAGCGGGCGAAAGCCGTGCTGGTGCCGTGGCTGAGCCAGCTAAGCCTAGAACTCTCTCTGCCCTTCAGTCGAGTGTCTGTGAGGCGTCAGAGGACCAAATGGGGCAGCTGCTCCGCCAAGAAATCCATCAGCTTGAACCGGAACCTGCTATTTCTCGAAGAGCCGCTGGCGAGATATGTGTTGGTTCACGAACTATGCCATGGTAGCAGACTAGACCATTCCGATAGATTCTGGAGTCTATTGGAGACCTTTGAGCCCAACGCTCGCGAGACGGCCGCTAAAGTCAGAGATGCGTCTGTGTTGGTGCCCAGATGGGCGCAGGTCTAGCTTCGGACCTGAAAGGTTGTCGGTTAACATGATTCCTCACGCGAACGTTTTACGCTTCCCTAGAAAGGCGGAATATGGGATCTATTCTTCTCTCCGTTTGCCTAGAATCGCCGGAGTTTGGGCGCTGCTAGGGCTAAAGCGAACATCATTGATATTCCGAGTATCCCAGATAAGACCGCGGTGGTCGGCGCGCCGAGCATCCCGGCTATGGCTCCCGCTGCCAGGCTGCCAAAGGCATGGGCATAGATGGCCAGAGTCCTCAACCCCATTAAGCGGCCTCTAAACTCGGGCAGGCCTGTTTTCATCAGCACTGTGAGGACTAACACAAGACTAGAAGAGAACAACACTCCGGTAACCACCAGGATGCCAACCGACAGGTAGAAGTTGGTGGAAGCAGCGAACACGATCATGGTGGAATGCCAGCCACATACCACCAGAATACAGAGCATTCCCGTATGCTTCAGATTTGGCATCACCGCCCAGAACATAGAGCCTATCAACCCTCCGATTCCGAACGAAGATATGAGGATACCTAACCCCACAGAGTCGCGGTCCAACACATCTCTGGTAAATATGGGGACCAATGTTGTATGGAATGAGAAGCCAGTGATGTTAAATATCACCGCAATAAGAAGAGCCGACCAGAGCAATTGTTCGCCTTTGACGTATCTCAACCCCTCAGCAACCAAAGCGAACACTGACTCCCTCTTTTGACTTTCACTCACCCGCGTGTAACCCATACCAAGCGTTGCCAACCCGCTGGTGATATATAGCGAGGCCACCAGCACATATGCGCCTTCCGGGCCGAACTGGTCGAACAAGACCCCGCCGATGATAGGTCCACCGACCAGCGCGATATTCGAACCCGCGTTGATAAGAGCAACTGCATTGGATATGCGTGGCGGCTCAACACTATCCACCGCGAGAGATTGGGCCGTGGGCATCTGAAAGATACGAGCCAACCCGGCGACCAACGTAATCATGAAGATGTGCCAGACCTCGATGAGG
>JAKUNK010000013.1:0-1889 GCA_022451945.1 Dehalococcoidia bacterium | reverse complement strand
GCGCTGCGGGCCTCGACTTTGGCCTCGGTATCAGTTGGCGCGATGAAAATATGACGAGTCTGCCCTTGTTTGGGGTCAGCAATGCCACTGTTTATCCTGCCCAAATCGCCCTTGTGCTTCTCCCATTCTTGTTTATACAGATCGAAGTGCTTCTTGGTAGCAGCGTTTGTGTCGAAGATGTGGCTGGTGTGTATACCATTCTGGGCCATCCAGGGTACCGTTTCTAAGTTGCCGCTGGCGTACCAGATGGGAGGGTGGGGCCGCTGGTATGGTCGCACCCAGAACTTGATGTCCTTGTAGTTGTAGTACTGGCCTTGGTGGTTTAGCGTTTCGTTATTCAATCCCTTCAATAGCACAAACAGAGCTTCGTCAAAGATGGCACGCCCCTCACTCGAGTCTACTCCGAACCGGTCCACCTCAAATGGGACAATTCCCCGCCCTACTCCCAACTCCAAGCGACCGTTGCTCAGATGGTCTAACATGCAGACCTCTTGTATCAGGCGCAAAGGATTGTAAAGCGGGAGCAGATAAACCAGCGGGCCCAGCCGTATTCTTGAGGTACGCTGAGCCACGGCCGATAGGTACATTCCTGGAGATGGGGCCACACTCAGAGGCGTGGTGTGATGTTCCGCCACGTGATAAGCGTAAAAGTCCTGCTGGTCGGCGTACTCCAACAGCTTCAGCCGATCTTCAAATATCTGGGATGGCGAGTTTTCGTCCCATTCCACCCAGTCGAAAATGCCCCAATTTATCTTTCTGCCGTTCGTGGTCTGGCTGGCCATGAAACTCCCCTCCGGCAGGAGTCTGACTTATGACTCGATGCCGCTGTCGAACTGGACCAGTATCCCGTCAGGATCAAAGGCGAAGAAGGTGCGGATATTCCCGTTCTCATCGGCGAAGGCCTCAATTCCTCCAGCGACCTCTACGCCATTGGCGATAAGATGATCGGCCAATCCTCTGACGTCTTTGACCGTAAACGACACATGGCTGACGCCAACCTGGTCCAGTTTTATGCTGTCGCCGTCAGGTTGGTCTCCCGGATGACTAGTCATAACAAAGAATTGAGGTTGGCCCCAGTCCAGGTATACGGTACGGCGATTGTTGCGCTTGTGCTTGTAGGTGTGGGTGAGCCCTCCGGTACTAGTGTCTTGCATGAAGTCCTTGGTAACTTCCATGCCAAGGATGTCCCGATAGAAGGCCAGAGCTTTGTCCATGTCTCTGACGCAAACAGCTATATGAGAGATTCCTGTAGATTCCATATCTTCACCTTTTATATCGAGAGTTTTTGCAGGCGCCAATCCTATTCCGGCTCCTAAGATTTGTCAAAACGGAGCAGTCGGTCAATCAAGGAACCCGGAATATTTACGCCACTTGATGTAATCTGCCAATCCTTCTTTCAGTTCGAACTTAGGAGTCCATCCCAGATCTTCAAATAATCGGTGGCCTGAGAGGGGGCCGCGAGAATAACCCTCTCCAACAGAATCGGCTGGACGCGATGGAGGAACTTCGAACACCGTCTCCGGCGACAACTCGACCACGGCATCCAATATCTGTTGATAGGTCACCCAGATTCCGGTGGTGAGGTTGTATAAGTTGTGAGGCAGCGAAGTCGCGTCCAGCACCGTACGGATGCCGTTGGCGATATCTGATATGTAGATGTAGTCCCGGCCTCCTGCCATATCCTGCGAGTTGATGTTCGTTCCGCTCACCGCTCGCCCAATCCAATCATAAAACACCGACATCACGGCGCGATGCCCGGTGACACGCTCCATAGGGCCGTAAGGGGTGCTCAGGCGAACGCTGACAGTAGACAGTCCATGCAATTCCCCGTAACGGCGTGTAATCATCTCACTGGAGAATTTGGTGATACCGTAGAGGTTGTCTGGAGC
>JAKUNK010000012.1:65062-67191 GCA_022451945.1 Dehalococcoidia bacterium | reverse complement strand
AACCGGCCTGCATAGGCGTGCGCTACGCCTGCCGACTAACGCGAGCCTCCTTGGTTTATCACCCATCTTGAATTATAGTAGTCACGAGCCCAAGGACATAGCCGAACACGTAGATTCGCCACACATCATGTCAGCCAAACTTCAATGGAAATAGTCGAACGCGTCACTCAACAAGGTGATCGGGTCACCCTTCACCTGACGTCGTGGGGACGACTAGGCGAAGCGATGGCAGAATTCGACGGCCTTAACGTGTTCGTGGCAGGTGGTATCCCTGGCGAAAAAGTGGTGGCTGAGGTAATCAAGGTCCATCGTAAGTATGTCTCCGCCAAGGTAGTAGACGTGCTTGATGCGTCGCCTGATCGTGTCGAACCACCATGCCCTTATTACGGCGAATGTACTGGCTGCCAGTGGCAGCACATGTCATACGACGCTCAACTGAAAACCAAGCAGAAAAAGGTGACCGACGCTCTTCGGCGTGTCGGCGACCTAAAAGACCCACCGGTCTCTGAAGTAAGACCATCTCCTGACCAGTATGGTTACAGGAACCACGCTAGGTTCACTATTAATCGTGAAGGTGCGTTGGGGTTCGTCAATCGTGAGACCCGGCAGTTTGTTCGCATCGAAAAATGCATGCTGATGCATCAAGGCGTGAACGACCTATTAGAAGAACTTCAAGACAATTGCGGTGAAACCACCCAACTTTCCATCCGGTCCGGCAAGTACTCTGGGGATTTCCTTATCCAGCCCTACTTGGCCCACCCCAACATCGGCGTCACCACTGGACAAAAGAAATATACCGAGTCGGTGGCCGGCCACGACTTTTTAGTGTCCTCCCCTTCATTCTTCCAGGTAAATGTGGACCAGGCTGAGGCCGCTTCTAGAGTGGTGCGAGACAGGCTGAAACTGGGGGCCGATGATGTGGTGCTGGACGCCTACTGTGGCGTCGGTACCTTCGCCATATTGTTGGCGCCATCGGTGAGGCGTGTCATAGCAGTAGAAGAATCGTCTGCCGCGGTGTCAGACGCCAAGCAGAACGCCGCTGGACTTCAGAACTTGGACTTTCTGTTGGGCCGCACGGAAGATGTTTTAAGGAACCTCACCGTGAAGCCGGATGTGGTGGTTCTGGACCCGCCGCGCTCGGGATGCCAGATTCGCGCTCTAGAGTGCCTGATTGAGATGTCACCTTCCCGGGTGGCATACGTTTCTTGCGATGCCGAGACCTTGGGTCGAGACCTCAAGATATTGTGCCAGGGCGGCTACCGGCTGGATGAAGTCGCGCCGCTGGATATGTTCCCGCAGACACATCACGTCGAGTGCGTGGCGCTCCTTTCGAGGGACGAATCTTCCGGTGTCGTTGCTCCAGCGGCACTGACTCTGGCATCGGCTTCCCCGCGCCGGCAGGAGTTGATGGATATCCTAGGCTTGGAGTTCGAGATTAAGCCAGCCGACCTGAATGAGGCCCCGCTTCCGGGGGAAATCCCCGTGGATATGGTGAAACGGTTGTCCGCAGAAAAAGCCAAGGCTATTGCCGCCACATTGGACTCCGGGCTGGTCATCGGAGCCGACAGCACGGTGGTTTTCCAAGGCCAGGCCGTTGGTAAGCCAATCAATGACGAAGATGCACGGCGGATGTTGTGTGAGTTGAGTGGCACCACCCACCATGTCTCGACTGGAATAACTGTTGTTGATGCCGGGAGCGGGAAAACCCTGAGTGACGTCATGACTAGCCGGGTTACCTTGCGCCACCTTTCTGAGCAAGAGATCGAGGCGTCTGTTGCGTCTGGTGTGCCGAGGGACAAAGCGGGGGCCTACGCCATACAGGACACAGAACTTCGTCCTGCTTCCGACTGGCAGGGCTGTTACAACAATATCGTGGGTCTGCCAGTCTGCCGGCTCTTGGAGATGTTGCACGAGCTGGGATATCAATTCCCGGAAGGATGGGATACCCCGGAGGAGATCGTCTGTGGTGACGACTGCCCAACCAAACATGCGGAACAGGGAAACTACGCCGAATGAACTTCATGGGCATGGGTATCCCAGAACTTGGGGTGATTCTGTTGGTAGCCTTCTTGGTGTTGGGCCCCGGCCGGGCCATCGATATGGCACGTAACGTCGGAAAGGTGCTTGGA
>JAKUNK010000012.1:0-65052 GCA_022451945.1 Dehalococcoidia bacterium | reverse complement strand
GGCGATGTAACCAGCGCGATGACAATCGAATCCAAAGAACAACCGACCCCAGCTCTCAATAGAGACCCGGAGCCGCCTCCAGGGGTGCCTATGCGCGCGGACCTGCCACCCGAAGAAGTCGCGGATGCTCTCGAGCCATCGGCTGACGATAACAGCAATTCCAAGGACAAAGGATGAAGTCGCGGGAACAGACCCTGCTTCAACACCTGAGTGAACTACGCCGCCGGGTCTTTATCTGCGTGGTTGCCGTTCTGGCAGGGAGCGCCGTTTCCTTCGCTTTCTTCGGGCAGATAGTTGAAATTCTAGTGGAGCCCGCACGTGATCTCGGTCTGGGAACCGGCGGCAAGCTGATTTACACCGAAGTGACCGAGTTGCTGACCACAGCTATCAAAGTCTCGTTCGTATCTGGATTGATCCTAGCATCGCCCGTAATAGTGTCCCAAGGTGTAATGTTTGTTGCGCCTGGACTGACGGGGCGGGAGAAGCGGTATCTATTCGGCTTCATGCCCGCCGTCATATTGGCCTTTGCTGGCGGGGTAGCCTTTGCCTATTACATCCTGACTCCCCCTGCTCTGCATTTCCTGCTCACCTTCGGGGGAGACATCGCCACTCCGTTGATCCGGATCAGCAATATTATCAACCTGATGATCCGGCTTCTGTTCTGGATGGGGTTGGCGTTTGAAACGCCTTTGGTGATGTACCTTTTGGCGTCGTTAGGTATCGTGTCGGCCAGTTCCTTAGGGCGCTTCCGCCGTTATTGGGTCGTGGTGTCCTTCATCTTAGCGGCCATGATCACTCCTACTGTGGATCCGGTCAACCAGGCCCTTGTGGCTGGCCCGTTGCTGGTGCTCTATGAACTGGGGATATTGCTGGCCTGGTTCGCAGGGAAGAGCCGGAGAAAGTCCAAGGCTATGACCACGATCTAGGGGTGGTTGTAATCTGAGAAACCTAGGGGAATGGCCGCGCTGAGGCTCTTGAAAAGCGTACATAAGCCATACCTCAGGTCGGAAATCGCAATACACGAATGTGATTCAGCGGACTCACTCCCAAATGAAACAATGGCCTTTTCGATTAGGAGTCACTGACCACCAGTAGCCACTACGGGGGAGGTAAAAGGTTTTACTTGACCAAGAAGTGTCGATCCATAGCAATGAGGTTATAGGTCCGTTGGTTCTGAGGACTAGGTTTAGGCATGGCAACAAAAAGCCCGTTCTCCGTAGGAAGAGCGGGCTTTTTTATTTACCTGACTTGGGAGTTAGGGGTTTATGTTGTCTTTACTGCCTGTTGAAGCTTTTTCCGAATCTTCCTTTGCGTCTTCGCCCATGAGGGCGGTTTTGAAGGTTCGTATGCCCTTGCCCATGGATGTACCGATCTCGGGCAGCCGGCGTGCGCCGAATATCAATAAAATCACGACAACGATTATTGCTATCTCAGGGATGCCCAGAGGCCCAACTCTCATGTCTTTTCCTCCCGCCGAAAGCGGCGGTCCGGCCCATATTGCAGTCCGGTGCGTCTAAGCAACTAAATAGTAGCAGATACTGCCTGCCTCGACAATGAATCACGACTGCCCTGTGATGGGTGGAGTTGAGCTCTTACAACCCGTCATATTGTGCTACGACTCGCTAGATGCCGCAGTGATAGGCAGACCCTATAGGAGTGATATATGTTGTATAGACCAGGTAGCGACGCTATAATCTTGACTTATGTTAAAACCCCGCCTGAGCGATACCTGCTTGGCAGCAGGCCAGAATAAGATACCCCGAAGGTGGTGATGGACTCTAACTACGATGTGGTGTTGATCGGAGCTGGACCGGGCGGTTACGTTGCCGCTATCCGGGCCGGACAACTGGGATTGAAAACAGCCGTCGTCGAGAAAGAGGCTCTGGGTGGGGTGTGCTTGAACTGGGGATGCGTTCCTAGCAAATCCCTGCTCAAGAACGCCGAGGTGGTTTCTTACTTCAAACGTGCCGATGAGTTTGGTTTGAAGATGGACAACTTCAGTGCCGACTTCTCCGTGGCCATGGACCGGAGTCGAAAGGTGGTAGACCGCAACACCAAGGGTGTTGCTTTCCTGCTGGACAAGAACAAGGTCGACCATATTCAGGGTACCGGCAAGATTGTTGGTGTTGGTAAGGTCGAAGTTTCCCCTGATGGAAATGTCATCGATGCCAAGAACATCGTGATTTCGACCGGCGCCCGGCCGCGGAGTATACCGCCGCTGCCGGTAGATGGCGACAAGATAATCACCAGCCGTGAGTCGATTACGCTGAGCGACCTTCCCGAGTCAATCATCATCGTCGGCGGCGGGGCCATCGGCGTGGAATTCGCCTACATATATAAGACGTACGGCGTTGATGTGACCATCGTAGAAATGCTGCCCAGGCTGGTGCCAAATGAAGATGAAGACGTTAGCGCGCAATTGGAACGGGCCTTCAAACGGGCGGGTATCGAGTTTATGACCGGCGCCGGAGTAACTGGGGCCGACACCTCGGGTCACGGCGTAAAGGTTACTGTGGACAAAGACGGCACTACCCAGGTTCTTGAGTGCGCCAAGGTTTTAGTGGCTATCGGTGTTCAACCTAATGTGGAAGACTTGGGACTGGAAACCGTTGGCATCGCCACCGACCGAACAGGCATCACGGTAGACGACCATATGGCCACCAACGTGCCCGGCATCTACGCGATCGGCGATGTCAACGGTAAGATGCCGTTGGCCCATGTCGCATCGGCACAGGCCGCGGTGGCCGTAGAGCACATAGCAGGGTTGGAAACCCAGACTTTGGACTACACTTACATGCCCCGAGCCACCTACTGTCAGCCCCAGATAGCTAGCTTCGGACTTACCGAGGCCCAGGCACGGGAGCAAGGTAAAGATATAAACGTTGGAACGTTCAACGTGCAAGCCAACGGTAAGGCCGCGGCAATGGGCGAGAACTTCGGTCTCGTGAAACTGGTGGTGGACGCCAAATACGGCGAAATATTAGGCGGCCACATGATTGGACCCGAAGTGACAGAGCTACTAGGCGAATTATCCATGACCCGGATACTAGAAGGAACAGTGCTCGAGTTGGGCTGGGCGGTTCACTCCCACCCATCGTTGTCGGAGATGCTTAAAGAGGCCGCGTTGGACGCCCAAGGCCGAACAATCCACATGTAGAGCGTGTTTTGGTCTCTCTAATAACTGACATAACGTATACAATTGTAAACGGCCCAGTAAGCAAACGATCGAGCAAGGTTTGAGGCCGACTTAAACTATAACCCACACCCGAGGGAACAACAGAGGGAAGGAGCGGATCAAATGGGGTTGGGAACTTATGATTTCGCGTTGGCGATAGGCGGAGAAGCAGGTCAGGGCATAGCTACGCCGGGAGATATCCTGGCGAGGATCATCGTCCGCCGCGGATTGAACCTCAGCACTTATAACGCTTACCAATCAATCGTCCGGGGCGGACATATCTTCCTGACCATGCGCATCAGTGATGCCGAGATTGAGAACCATGGCGACAAATTGGACCTGCTCCTTTGCCTTAACCAAGACACTATGGACCGGCACCAGCGTCTCATGGGACCGGGCAGCCGGATTGTTTACAACAGCGACTCCGTTACCCCTGGTTCTGAAGACAACGGCGCGGACCTTTGTGGGTTGCCCGTGGGTGAGTTGACTGAGAGCAGGAACCGTTTGGTTCAGAACACCGTAGGAATGGGCGCCATCGCGTCGCTGATGGGAATAGACTTCGCTGTCTTGGAAGACAGCTTGACCCTCCGTTTCCAGAGGCGTGGCCAGGAGATGGTGGACGAGAATGTCAGGGTGGCCAGGGCAGGGTACGATTACTCCCAAGAACATTTCAAGCCCTTCGACCAATCGCCACCAGACGGCGGCAAGCCTCTGGCTGTATGGTCGGGCAACGACGCCTTAGCTATGGGCGCCGCCGCTGCTGGATGCAAGTTCTACGCAGCCTATCCAATGAGTCCGGCATCGGGAGTCCTCCATTGGATGGCTGCCAACGCCCGCAACTTGGGTATCATGGTCAGGCAGGTTGAAGACGAGATTGGCGTAGCCAATATGGTGGTTGGTGCGGCACAGGCAGGCACCCGCTCAATGTGCGCAACCTCGGGCGGTGGATTCGCCCTGATGACAGAGGCCGTAGGGGCTGCGGCGATGATGGAGATTCCCGTGGTTTTCATCAACGTGATGCGAGCCGGTCCGTCCACCGGAGTTCCTACAAAGACAGAGCAGGGTGACCTTTGGCAGGTCCTAGGCGCTAGTCAGGGTGACTTTGAGCGTATCATCGTCGCTCCCTCAGATTCTCTTGATGCTTTTAATACCATGCCCGAGATATTCAACCTTACCGACAAATACCAATGCCCGGCCATCGTTATATCAGACTTGTACATCTCTGAGGGCCGCTTCAGCGTCGATCCTGACATGATAAACATGCACCCAGAGATAGACCGCGGCGCGCTGATAACAGAACCTTCGGATACCGACGGGTATCTCCGTTACAAGGACACTGAGAGCGGTATATCTCCCAGGGTGTTATCCGGTTTGGAAGGATACGTTCACTTAGTAGCAACCGATGAGCATGATGAAGACTCCACGCTGATCAGTGACGAGTTCACCAACCCCCATAAACGCCGTCAGATGGTCGAGAAAAGAGCCAGGAAGTTCAACAATATTTTGAGCGATATACTGCCCCCAGTCTTGGAAGGACCCGCAGATGCAGACGTTACGTTAATCGGCTGGGGCTCAACTAAAGGGATTATAGATGAGGCCGCTGGGGCATTGAACGCTGCAGGAGTTTCAACCAACCGCTTGCACATCAAGTGGATGGTGCCCTTCCACGGCGACGAGATTATGACCATCCTGTCTAAGGCCAAGCGCACTATTATTGTTGAGAATAACTTCTCAGGCCAGTTTGCCAGGTATCTGCGCAGCGAGACCGGATTCGCTGCCAACGGCCATATACGCAAATACGACGGCGAACCGTTCATGCCCCATCATATAGTTGACGGTGTGAATGCCCAAGTCGCTGGCAACACTGACAAATATGTCCCATATCAGGAAATAACCGTTTAATTGGCAATCATCGTTATTAGATGACATAGAGACGGCGTGTTAATCGAGGTGAGACCATGGCAACTACAGAGATAAACCTTAGACCTGCGGACTTTAAGGGCAAATCGAATCCTGACTGGTGTCCCGGCTGCGGTGACTTTGGTGTGTTGAACGCCATCCAGCGTGCAGTTGCGGAATTGGGATTCCGGCCCCATGAGATTATGACCGTAAGCGGTATCGGGTGCTCCTCCAACCTGCCAGGATACATAAATACCTATGGGATGCACACTCTCCACGGCCGATCGCTGGCTATGGCCACCGGCGTTAAGATGGCCAATCATGAGATGAACGTGATAGTTACCGGTGGTGACGGCGATGGTTACGGCATCGGCGGTAACCACTTCACCCACACGGCCAGGCGTAATACCGACTTGACATATATCGTAATGAACAACCAGATATATGGCCTGACCACCGGCCAGGTATCACCCACCAGCAGCCTGGGGATGACCACCAAGAGCACCCCTTTCGGTAACGTGGAACAGCCAATAAACCCATTGACCTCGGCAATCATGAATGGCGCGACTTATGTTGCGCGCGCTTACAGCGGAGATGTAAGACATCTTTCCGAGTTGATTCAGAAAGGCATACAGCACAAGGGCTTCTCGATCATTGACTGCTTTAGCCCGTGCGTCACCTTCAACCTGACCAATACCCATGACTTCTTCAAGGAACGGGTTAAGAAGCTGGAGGACGAAGAACACGACACCAGCAACTGGGAGCGAGCCTGCGAGAAGGCTATGGTCTTCGGTGACACTATCTACACCGGAGTCTTTTTCGAAAGTGACCGCGCCGCGTTAGAGGACGTGGAACCGGTCTTGAAAGAAGGTGGCCCATTGTCCAGGCGTGAATTAGGACTGGGCAAGGACGAGGCACAGAAGATTATCGACCGGATGATGTAATCCGGTAGGTTTATACTCTAATATGAACGAATAATGGGAGCGGACACTGTCCGCTCCCATTATTATGGTTGCCCCTCTTCTTACCGTGCATTAATATCTATCCAGCGCGGGCCAGGGCGGATAGACCCAGGCTCGTCCAGGAGGCGGTCTTGGCCACATCAATGGTAATGCCCCAGATGGGTTACGACATGCACGAAGGCAAGGTGGTCCGCTGGCTTAAGCAGGAAGGGGAGGAAGTGATTCGTGGCGAGGTAATCGCCGAGATTGAGACCGACAAAGCAACTGTCGAGTACGAAGCGTACACCGGTGGCGTGATGGGCAAGATCGTGGCCGAGGAAGGCGAAACCATCCCGGTCGGAGGGCTCATCGCAGTAATCACAGCACCCGGCGAAGCCATCCCTGAAGAACTGCTGACTGATGCTGCGATATCTGATTCTAACAGACCCCCCGCAGGCCTAGCACCTACCTCAGTCGAAGTTCCGGCGCCTCAGCCGGCTGCTGCTTCCCCCCAAGATGATGGGGAGGTTCGAGCATCACCAATAGCCCGCCGGTTGGCACAAGAGCGCGGAGTAGACCTGTCGACCGTCACCGGGACCGGACCAGGCGGCCGAATTACCGAAGCTGACATCCCAGATCAGGGCACTCCGGCAGCTGCTCCAACACCGGCTCTTGTAGTCGCCAACGGATATATAAAGGCGTCCCCCCTGGCCAAGCGATTGGCCAGGGAAAGAGGGATCGACTTAGCCTCTCTCAACGGTACCGGCCCCGAAGGTCGGATAACTGAAATTGATGTACCAGGGCACGCTCCAGTGCCAGACGGTTTGGTTGCCGACTCTGCAGAATTGTCCTCCGAGAAGGTGGAACTATCACGGATGCGCCAGGCCATCGCCAGAGTCACCGTGGATAGCAAGCGCGAGGCGCCCCACTTCTATGTCTCTGTAGATATCGACATGACTAAGGCGATGTCCTTCCGGCGAGACATGAATGACGAACTGGACGCAGAGAGGAGGGTTAGTGTCAACGACCTGATCGTCAAAGCTTCGGCCATAGCCATAGGTCGTCACCCCAAGTTTAATTCGTTCTTCCGTGACGACCACCTACAGATGAATTCCGCCATCAATGTTGGCATCGCAATCGCACTGGAATCAGGACTGATCGTGCCGGGAATCAATGGCTGCGAAGGCAAGAGCCTGGTACAGATAGCCGTCGCCAGCCGGGACCTGGTTGCTCGGGCCAACAGCGGCACCCTTCGCAATGATGAATACAGCGGTACCACATTCAGCGTGAGCAACCTCGGAATGTTCGATATAGAGAGCTTCACCGCCATTATTTTCCCACCGCATGCAGCGGTGCTGGCGGTAGGCACCGTGAAAGAGCAGCCAGTGGTTCGCGACGGCGAACTAGCCATCGCCCAGATCATGAAGGCCAACCTCTCTACCGACCACCGCGTGGCGGATGGATCAGAGGCTGCTCAGTTCCTGGTGGAGATTAAGAAACTCCTGGAAAATCCGATCAGCCTAGTCATATGAAGCTTTCAGATTTTAGTTTTAGCCGGGCCGAACGCCCGGCCGTTTCAGGCTAACCGTTCACTGCTCAAAACAAGGAGATTACATTGCCAAAACTAACCGGTGGCCAGGCCATTATAGAATCGCTCAAAGCCCAGGATGTGGATACTGTTTTTGGAATCATTTCCGTCCACAACCTTGACCTGTTTGACTCTCTTTTTGGAAGTCATGATAGCCTTAATTTTGTGGGAGGCCGTCTTGAGTTGGGCTGCGGATTTATGGCCGATGGGTACGCCAGGTCGACCGGAAAGCCTGGCATTCTGATAACCAGCACCGGCCCCGGAGCGGCTGACTCTATGGGAGCGATAGGCGAGGCCTATTTCTCTGGTTCTCCTATCCTAGAGATCACCACCAACGTAGAGCAAGAATTTGTCGGCAGCGGTAAGCTGGCAACCCACGAGACTAAGGACCAACTGGGCATGTTCGAGGCAGTCACTGACTGGAACGCGTCTATCCCTCAAGTCGAGTCTATCCCTGATAACATCACTGAGGCCTTTGACAGGTTCCAGACTCGGAGACCCAGACCCATCGAATTGGAGATACCCACTGATCTGCTCGGCACCGAAGCTGATGTGGAGATGCTGACAGCCCGGCAGCCGGACATCCCCAAAGGTGACCCTAACCAGGTCGAGAAAGCCCTGCAGATGCTCCTCAAAGCCAAGCGCCCCGCCATCTTGGTTGGCGAGGAAGTCCAGCAATTGGGCGGCACCCCTCAGATCGTCGAATTGGCTGAGAAACTGGGTGCGGCGGTTGTCACCGCTGACGGTGCGAAGGGAGCGTTTCCAGAGGACCATCCCCAGTCAGTTGGCCAAATCATGGGCAAACGCATCTGGGGTGAGAACCCAGTCCAAGACTGGCTGGGCACCTGTGATCTGGCGATCGTATTGGGGTCCATAATGCCCCAGCGCTCCACCTCCGGAATCGGGCTACAGATGCCCAGTGACATAGTCCACGTCCTCTTGGATGGCGAGGCTATCGGCAAGAATTACCCCGCCACCGTGCCCATCGTCGCCAATTCCCAGGCTGTGGTTCAGCAGTGGCTGAGTGCAATCGGCAACCAGGATGTTCATAAAGGCAAGGCATTTGAGGACGACATAGTGTCCATCAAGAACAATATTAGGAGCAGATTAGAAGAGACCTGGAGTAATGAGTTGAAGATTTTCGAGACTGTGCGGGCCGTCACTCCCAGGAATACCATCTTCTCACTGGATCCGACCGTCGGTGCCAGCCGGGCTACCCGTTGCCTGGAGATATACGAGCCCAGGACTTACATGCACCCTCACGGCTGGTTGGGACTCGGGTTCGCTTTCCCCGCTGCTATTGGGGCTAAAGTAGGTAAGCCACAAAGCCCCGTGGTCTGCGTGACCGGTGATGGTGGATTCCAGTACAATTTCCAGGAGTTGGCCACTTGTGCCCAGTACGGCATCCACCCGGTAATATTGATGTTCAACGACAACGCTTGGGGAGTACTGAAAGGCTTCCAGGGAGACCGCTTCGGCGAGGAACGCCGATTCGCCACAGACCTGGTGAACCCTGACTTCGTTAAGTTGTTCGATTCCTACGGTTTCGAAGGCACCAAGGTCAGCAACGTCAACGACCTGGGCAAAGCGCTTGAGAGCGCCATCGCCTCAGGGAAAACCCACCTGGTCGAGGTCCAGACCCCAGACGGGTTTGGTGCTCTGACTTAGTGCAATCTTCGGTTACGACCAAGGGTCTGGAATCATTGATTCCAGACCCTTGTTTATTACCTGGTAGACAGCCACAATTGACATAAAGTTGGGATTTGGTGCCTTGACGGTCGCGCCCGAACCCGAGCAAATGGCCTAAGCAACTTTTTGCCAATCCAATGCAGGAGTTTCAATCGCAAATGAGCCAGCCGAAACTGGACAGCGGGGCTACCGGACACCTTTATCCCAGACGCGTCTATCCTCTGGATGCCCATGATCTCAGCGAAGAGCAAATCGCAGTCGCGTTCGCTATGACCTCTCGCCGGCCCGAAGCCTTCGACGAGATAGCCGAGAAGGTCAGCCTGGAGAAAGCGGCCGACTTCCATGAGCGTTGGGTGCTCGGTTACGGCCACAGTTCGGTTGCGGAGCATGCGGTAGTGCACCTCGCGGTGGAGAATGTTTCCCGGCTTGCTGTCGACGCCCTTGAGGACAACCGCCTGGCGTCATACACGGAGAAGTCATCCCGCTATCAGGTGATGCCTGCCGACTACTACTATGTTCCTCAGGAGTTGGACGGATACTCTGCCCTGAAGAAAGAATACGAGACGGCCTGCCAGGCCCTTTTTCAAGGGTACTTCAATCTGATCGACGGCTGCATGGAGTATCTTAAAGAGACAACTCCGCGTATCGCAACGGAGCGGGACGGTGCATTCAATGGGCGGCTGAGCCGCATAGCCACCGACCACTGCCGGGCGGTGCTGCCGGCTGCCACTTTGACCAACGTTGGAGTTACGGCCAATGCCAGAACGCTGGAGCATGCTATCGCCAAACTGGCTTCTTCCGATGTCATGGAAGAGCGAGCTCTGGGCGATGCAGTTAGGGAGCAAGGCAAACTGGTTACGCCAACACTGATCAAATACGCTGAACGGGTTGAGTATCTTGCCAAAGCGTCTGGTGTAAAGCTAGACCAAGCCCGTGGGGCCGGGTTTCCCGATGACCCACCTAGGTCGACCAGCGATGGTGATCCCGAAGTCCGTTTGGTGCACTGGGACCGGATGGGCGAAGAAAAACTGGTGGCGGCGCTACTCTACCAGTACTCCAACCTGTCCTACGACCAGGTCTGGAAGTGTGTCGAAGACCTGGGCCCTGAACCTCGGCAGGCGATCATCGACGAGAGCATTGCCGGTTTGGGCCCTCACGACGCTCCTTTGCGAGAGTTCGAAGTAGTGGACTACAGCTTTGAGTTCTTGATGGACTACGGCGCGTACCGGGAGTTTAAACGACACCGGATGATGACTTACCTGCCTCAGCCGTTGACAGTGGCCCACGGATACCGGATTCCTAAGGTGGTGGCCCAGGCAGGCCTGGAATCAGAGTTCGAGGAAACGGTGGGTCCAGCGGAAGAGGCTTACTGGAAGGTGAGAGAAGTGTCGCCTGTGGCGGCCCAGTATCTGGTAACCCACGCTCATAACCGGCGGGTGCTGACCAAGATGAACCTGCGAGAGTGCTACCATCTCTTTAAGTTGAGGACATCAGACGAAGCCCATTTCTCTATCCGGGAACCTATGACGGACGCCATGCGCTTGGCGGTGGAAGTACAACCTCAGTTCTTCCGTCATATGAAACTCCGGAACTATCCGGAGTGGTGGCCACACTCCGTCACGAGTTAGTTTCTTTTTGAATTGCTGGCGCTTGTTAAAAGACTGTTATCGCTAGCGAGGGTCGAAGTTCGCCGAAGAATCTTCCAACCTAGACCTTGGCAGACTCTTATCTTTTTATGAAAGGATTATGGAGATATCTGGCCGGCGTGTTTAGTCCCGTTTAACTCACAGATAGGCTAGCTGCGACCGAGGCTAGTCGGGCACCCAGCACCCTGGCCTGGGCCAGGTCTTCCTCGGTCACCTCTCCTACCGCTGTAGCACCGTAGTAAGACCCCGAGTTCTTCATGTGCTCGCCCCAGGGCAGTCCGACTATCATCATGCCGCAGGCCAGCATCCAGTGGAGCATCTGCAACAGGGTAATTTCGAGGCCGGAGTGTTGGCCGGATCCGGAGGTGAAAGCGGCTGCAGGCTTTCCGCCCAGAGATCCGTCTTCCCAGAGGTCGCCTTGGTCGTCTAGCCACGACTTCAGCGATCCGGTGATACCGCTCCAGTTAGGAGAACCCAACAGCAAGCCGTCGGAGGCCAGCAAGTCGGCACGGGACGCTTCTGTGATGCGTTTTAGGGAAACGGTTGCCCCGGATATCTCAACGCCTGTGGCGGCAGCCCGCGCCAAGTCTTCGATTGCTGAGTTCTTGCGGTCGTAGAGGACCAGGATGGAGACCGGCATCAGGGGTCTGAGCAATCGCGGGTGAATCCGCAGTTGGGGCATTTGATCTTGCAGCTACGCTCAATCATCGTGCAGCCACAGATCTCGCAAGTCAGATCGTAGGTATTACCTGAGTTAATCTGAAGGAAGAGCGCGCGCATCACAACATTCATATCCATCGTTTGATGGCCACCATGAGGTTGCACGGAGTATAGCAGTCTGGATCTTCTGGCCCCAAGAACTCTTTAACGAAGTTTATCCAGGGTTATAGAGATACTACCGACCTGGGGCATAGGTCACTATCCGAGGGAGCCCCATGGGACCAATGAACGCGGGAGACCATATTTTTGAGGCTCGAGTACGCCGCTGCTGGCGGTTAGTTCAAATGGCTGAGGGTAGTTTGAAGGCCTTCGATCTGCCCTCTGACCCGCTTTATATCTTCTGGATCGGTGGCATCCTTGAGATACGTCTCAAGGGCCGCGATAGCCAGCCGGAACTCGTGCTGCTGGGCGTGGCACCAAGCCAGTTCTTGGTATATGGACGGAATGCCGGGGCTGATGATTGCCATTCGCTGAATGACTCCGATGGCCTTGGGAAGAGCAGCGGCTTCCATGTAGATGCTTTTCAGATTATTAAGCATCCTGAAGAGGATATCGTGCTTCGTCAGAGGTTCGAGAAACTTGTCGGTCCATTCCAAGCGTCCGCCTGACATCTTTTGAACCAGCGTGCGGCAGTCTTCTAGGGACAGAGGGACTCCGCCGTTGAACGGGTCCAGATATTCCCCAGTCCCGTCCAATCCGACTATGAAATGGCCAGGTAGACCGATTCCAGAGCAGCTAAGACCCAGGCGGCGCCCGACCTCCATGAACACCAACGAAAGGGTTATGGGTATTCCTGTCCTCGTCTCCAATACCCGGTTCAGGTAGCTGTTGTCGGGGCTGTAGTATTCCCCTGAATTGCCGCGAAACCCGACGTCGGCAAACAGATAAACTGCAATGGCACGCGCCATGTCAGAGGGAGATGATTTGTCATTCACCTGAAGGGATACACGGGTGGCAAAGGCGTCCAGTTGAGACAGGAGTTTAGGTATGTCGAGATTTGGGTATTCTTCTCCGGCCAGATATAACGCAGCCAGGTCCAATTGGATATCCTCTGCGGGTTTCTGCACCTGGTCGATGAAGAGCGCCCGGAAGCTGGAGTTGGTCGTCATCTGGCTAGCTAGACCTCTAAACCACTAGTCCATCGAAGAGGTCGTCCATATCGGTGGCCTCTTCGACCGTCCAGATACTCTCCAGGACCTGGTCGCATTGCATGTCAGATAGGACTCCGGCGGAGAAACTGCGGAACTTGGCTTCCAGCTCATTGTCGTCCAAGGGGTTGTTTTTGTGGCCCTTAGAGTAGGAGGTGTGGGCGGTGTGCTCGTTGCCGGCCTGGTCGGTCACCGTGATTCGGCAGTTGTACTCAGACGGGAATTTGGCGGTGAACTCCGCGTCTTCGGACAGGGTCATCTTGGCCATGGTCGCCCGCTTTGCGGGGTCGGCTATGAGCTGGGGGGTGAAGCTGCCTGGGGTAACCGCTCCTTCTTGGAAGGCGGCTGCCACCAGGAAAGGGATACTGTGGTCGGCGGTCTCCCTAGTCTTTGGGTCCCACTTCTCCGGCTCGCTTGAGGCGCTACTGGCAGCGGTGTGATAGGTATCGATGTGGATGGATTTGATGTCTGCCAGCAACACCTTTTTGCCCAGTTCTAGGGCCAGGCCAATAGGCGCTTGGGTGTGGATCTGGGACGGATAGCTCTTCACGATGGTCTGGGTGATGCGGAAGGGGTCGTCGCCTTTTCGGTTGGCACCTAAGGGGAATTCGGCGATCTCGACTGGTTTACCAACGGCCTGTTCCCATAGGCCGCGTTTGCCCTCAAACGGCTCTCCGGGGCCGCTCATTCCCTCCGCGGCCAGCATGGCCGCAAAGACAGCGGAACGGGTGGCGGCGGCGGTGGCGCAGCCCTTCCACATGGATAGCTCACCACTGCGAGTCACGGCTAGGGGCAGAGAGGGCGTCACAGCCAGGGATATGGCGTGGCCCATCTGCTCTTGGTCCAAGCCTAGGATTCGGCCAGCGCCACAAGCTGCACCGATGACGCTGAAGATTCCCTGGTCCCAGCCCAAGTCTCCAGCAACTACCTGGTCGGACAACCGACAGAAGACCTCATAGGCCAGGGCGATGGCGGTTACCACGGTGCGGCCGTCGGCGATCATCGGATCAGCCAGGGCCAGCACAGCTGGAATCATGTCGCTGGGGTGCCCGCCGCCAGGGGAGAAATAAGAGTCGTTACAGTCCAGGTACCGGACCATCACACCGTTGGCGAACCCTGCCATATCGGGAGACGTGTATTCGTTAGTGCCCAGCACTCGCGAAGGTGTTGTGCTGGTGATTGACGACGCCATACCCCGGGCGATCTTGGCGGGCTCGGAAACGAAACCGCCCATGGCACAGCCCACGGTGTCCACCAGGGTCCGTTTGACCTGGTGCACGGTCTTGAACCCTAGGTCTTCAAAGGAGAGCCTGCAGGCGTAGGCCGCCAGCATTTCGGTGGTCCGGTCCATTTGTGTTCCTCTCGTTATCATCATTCTTGAAGTCGGTCTGCTCATCCTGAACTTGTCGAAGGGCGCCGCCAGCCAGTCTATGAGAAGGTGTTTCCCAAGCGACGTTTCGACAGACTCAAAATAAGTGGCCTTTGCCCGCTGGAATGACGATGCGGGTGTATTGCTAACGCAGGACAGCTTCAGCCATGCGCTCTAGTTGCTCTCCCATCTCTTTCTCGGTTTCCACGTGCTCGGGCCGGACGACTACGCGGTCTGCTCCGGCGTTGAGCAGGGATTGGACTATCTCTTTCTCCGGCAGTTGGCCATAGACGGAGATAGTGATGGACTTGGGGTCACGTCCGGCTTCAGCAGCCATGGCGTCCAGTTTCTTGCGGCTCTCCTCAACCTCTGCGGGCGTCACCCGGTTGGGCAACCAACCGTCAGCACAGGCTACGACCCGGCGAAGCACGTTCTTGGCCATGCCCCCCAAGATAATGGGTGGGTGGGGCGTCTGCGCCGGCTTGGGATAGGACTTAACCAGTGGAAAGTCGAAGTAGCGACCGTGGTATTCTGCTTCTTCCTTGGTCCAAAGCTCTTTCATCACTTCGATGGCTTCTCTAGTCTGGGTCCACCGGTGTTCAAAGTCACCGCCCATAAGTTCGGTCTCTTCCTTGAGCCAGCCGGTGCCGATGCCGAACTGGAATCGTCCGCCGCTGTAGCGGTCCAGAGTGGCAATCTCCTTGGCCAACAGCAAGGGGTTCCGCTCGGGTACCAGCGTGATTCCAGTGCCCAGCTTGATCTTGCTGGTTACGGCGGAGGCTCGTGCCAGGGCGATGTAAGGATCGGTGAAGTGGGAGTACGTCCACGGAATATCGCCGCCCGTGGCAGGGAATGGGCTGTCACTGTGGACCGGGACTGCCGCGTGTTCGGCGTACCAGATGGACTCGAATCCCAAGTCTTCGGCAGTTTTGGCCATGAATGCCGGGTCGATGGTATATGCCGGTAAGGGCACCGATGTTCCAACGCTCATATTCTTACTCCAGTGTCGATTTTGAGTTTGGGTCTGTTAATCTCCAGCGGGTTGCACCTGTTTCGCCTGAGACTCGATGAGGTCGTATCTTTCGCCAGCCATCAAGCCGACTCTGGGCACGTCTTCGTTCAGCAGATAACCTTCAGAGACAAGGTCTCTAGCCACGCCTTCCACCCTGTCTAGGTAGTCGTCCTTGGAGGCATAGCGTTCTTCCACGGATGGCCGTGGGTCTGAGATGTCCTGGCGCTCCTGCCGGGTGAAAGTGAATGGTACGGTTGAGCCCATAATTTTATGCGTCTGGTCTGGCCCTCCGGTGTCGGAGCGACGGAGGTTCCAGCCGGTAACGGTAGCCAAGGGAACCTCTACGTCTGGTAGACGTATACCGGCCACCTCGTTGCCGTCGGAGTCAACGGCGGAGACAAGGGCAGGGTATGGCGCTCCGTAGACGGGGGGGAGATTTTCAATGATCCCTTGGCGGGGTCCGAAATCGTACCGAGACAGGTGCCTCAGGTGTCCCGGAAATCCGAACCCTGGGATAGCTTGGTAGACGGATCGTAAAGACTCACCGGGAACCGCTGTCCCTTCGTCTAGCCGCGCGTGTTTGCTGGGCGGCGGAGCAGTATTGTTGGTGACCCAGGCGTCAAGGTTGGCCACGGCTGACCGCAAAAGGGGACGCCAGTCGACCCAGTTAAATGGGTGCTTGCCGACAGCACCCGTGGGCTGGGTGTGGGTTAGAGGCAGCGCTCCGGCGCTGTGCTGTGTGCTGGAAAAGTGGTAGATCCGCACTTGGTCGTAAGGGGTTATGTCCCTGACACCAGTGGAGTCCATATGGGTTAAAGCGCTGTGGCCGCCCCAATATTCACTGGAGGTGTTGGTAAAGAAAATCTTCGGCACTTTTGCCCTGCCCTTCAACCGTTTGAGCAGGCCGTCGGTCTGGCCCGTCTCCGGATCAGTCTGGTCGATGTCGGCGAAAGGGAAGAGGCTGCCGGTGCTGGCTTCCACGGTGTTGGACGGTTGGCCGAACCGTTGGTTGAACTCGCCTCGGCGCCCGCCTGCGATGTGGGAGATGATGCCGTCAAAGACCATGCGGTCTTCTTCGTCCTGGTTCATCGCCAGGTAAAGCATGTGACGCAGGAAACGCCCACTTTGAGACGAACCAAAGGCCATGGTGTGATGGATATCCCCGGCGCATGGATTATCAAGGTTATTTGAGTACCTAAGGTAGGAGATGAGGTCTCGGACTCCTGCGAAGCCTAATCCCACTAGTGGCGCTGTAGCGGTTGTGTAGATGCACTGATAGACCTTACCGGCCTTGAAACCTTTCTCCAAGGATATGTGATAGGGGTCGGGTTCCAGTTTGCCTTGCTCCAACCGGCCGATAGACCAATCGGAACGGGGAATAATTGTTGCTGGTCCGCCATCATAATCGTGGACCAATAGCTCGGCGTCTAGCTGTTCTAGGCTACTGGCCGGATAGGGCATGTGCCCCCGGTCTGAGAGCATCTGGAATAGGGATGTCCGGTTTGGCTGGAACGTGACGGCGATGCGGCCGGTTACCGGGCCATTGGCGTCTGATGCATTGGGAACATGGACACGGAGTAACCCAGGAGTCTCGGGGACATCGTGCTGCCAGCCGCACCAGACCTGAGTGTAACCCTGCCGCATCTGATAACCGTTGCCATGGCCCATCGGGTCCGTCTCGGGGGTGCTGTTTATGCGCATAAGAGACAACGGCTTGCCCCGGTTCACTACGTCGAAGAATAACTTGTGGCTACCCTTCTGTTGGTCGACGGGCTTAATGATCCTGAATTCGGTGGAAAACTCGACCAACCCATCCTCATTCTTGGGGGCGAGTTCTAGGTCAGTGATCGGGCTATTGCTAGGGTCAGACGGGTCAACAGCGAAGTGGGCGATGCCGTCTAGCTGTTCGAATTCGCCGACATCACCAAAGAGAATACCTTCGGCGTATGGCCGACGTTCTTTGATGTCCAAGTAAGTAACTGCCAATGGTTGTCTCCGTGTTAACTAAAGGACTGTATCTGGGTCAACGTCCAGATCGGTGGGCGGGTCCTCACTAGCGAACTCGTGCCACCACGCGGTGAAGTTGTCACTGCCGTGTTTCTCCTTCAACCGTGCCAGGTGGGCTTTGGCCTGATCCAGAACCTGCAGGTTATTGGTGCTTGCCAACTGGTAGGTGCGGCCGGCCCACAATAAGGCACCGGGGACGTCATCACGTTCTTCAGCAATCATGCCTAGTTGTCCGTATGTGCGGCAGATACGGTTCAGATCTTGCAGTTCTTCGAAGATGTCACGGGCCTGGCCGTACCATTCCTCGGCTTTCTCCAGGTTCTTCTGCTGGTGGAAAAGCACGCCCAGCTGGCGGCATTCGTCGCCCTCGGACCGCCGGTCGCCCACAGCCTGCCATTTATCCAAAGCCATCATGAACCAGTGCTCGGCGTCGTCAACGAACATGTCTCGGGCTTGTTCGACCAGGCCGAGGTGATGGAACTCTACACCCATCTGAGCGTGGTTGCCCATGCGATCGCTGACCTGCAACGCTTGCTGGTACCAGTTCTCGGCCTCGTCGAATTGGTACTGGGCGTGGCAGACCGTGCCCAGCGAGTGGTAGACCATGACTGCATTCTCCTCGTCCCGTGCCTCTTCGAGTATCTCCCTGGCACGCTGGTACCAACTGGCGGCTTCGTCGTATTCGAACTTGTACTGGGAGCATAAGCCGAGGGAGCGGTAGTCCTTGACCATCTCCTCGCCGTCGTTAATGCGCTGGTGTATATCCAGCGCCTTGCTGAACCATTCCTTGGCTTCGGTGTAGCGTCGGCGGTACTGGCAGACCATGCCCAGTCCGTAATAATCGTCGGCCACCGTCTCTTCATCTTCGCCGCCCTCAATAATGGCCAGGGATCGTGTGTATAGCTCCTGGGCCTCTTCTAGTTGCCACCGGTTCTGCGCCACCTGACCCATCTGGTGGAATACAGCGGCTGTGCGCGGGTCGGAGTCGCCGTCATCTTGGCTGGATAGGTATTCCAGCAATTGCTGGTTCAGTCCGTCTGCTCGCTCGAACTCCCTGGTCTCGATGCACTCGCTGGCCTCGGTGCCGAGGAGGTACAGCCAGAGTTGGATGCCGCCGGTCTGTTCCGCTTCCTCTGCGGTGGCTCCAGTTACCTCGAGCAACTGACGGCGTAGGCGCCTCAGTTCCGGGTAGCGTTTCTGCATGCGGAAGACCTGGGCCAAGGGTTGCACAAGCAGTTGAGCGTTGTCCCACTGCCCCGCTTCCAAGGAAAGTGCCAGCGCCTGGGTGATGTTGCCTTCTTCAGCCAGGATAGCGGTGGTGCCGGCGTCCTGGTTCTCATAGAGGGTCTCCATGAAATAATCAGCGGTGTCTGCGTAGACCCGTACCACTTCTTGTTCCAGCTGTTGTACGCTGCTCTGGGGGAATTGACGGTACAGACTGCGTCCCAGGTACCAAGGCAATGAAGGATGGATCTGGTAGACACTGGGCGTGATGGGTTCTAAGAACCCACTGCCGAGGGCGCTTCGGAGCAGTGTCCGGCACGCGCCATAGCCAAGCTGTTCGCCGGTAACCGACTTGTATGCCTGGCCCTCCTGGGTGATGTGCGTCAGGATGTCCATCATGACCCGGTTCCGGAACAGTGAAAGGACAGGCAGGTGGACCCTGCTGCGGTGGGTCATGCGGGTGAAGGCATGGTCCATTACTACTGTCAGGTAGGAAGGGCGGCCTTCTTCGTCGGCTCCACGCTCGTGCTGTTCGAGCTCGGATCTCAATTCTCCTACTAGGACCGAGGCAGGTACATCTTTCAATAAAGGAAGAGCGATTTCCATGGCCAACGGATGGCTCTCGACCATATCCAAGATCTGAAGGTACTCGGGACCAAGGCGCATAGGGTCAGCGCCGGCTTCTTCCAATAATCTAGTTCCCAATACGATCCGGTCGTGTCCGGTCAGCCCGCTCAGCCGGGTGCTGCTGTGGGGCACAGACAGCCATGATTCGCTGTCCCGACGGCTGACTAGCAATAGCCACGTCTGGCCACCTTCGGCCACTTCTTTTAGGAACGAGTCCAGGTCGGCAAGCTCACTGTCTTCTAGCAAGCCAGGCGAGCCGGCTGGGAACCCGGCCAGATTCTGCAAGCTGTCCAGAACCAGCAATGCAGGATTTTCTCTGAGGTATTCTGTCACCCACCTTCGGCGGTCTTCGTGCCGAAGGTCTCCGAAGTCTAGTCCTGCCAAGGAGGTGCCGATCTCGTGGAGCACTCGTTCCAGCCCGGCGCCGACCTCAAATGCTGTATAAAAGACTCCCCCAGTGCGCCCGCCGGTCTTGCGCAGCCACGATGCTAGACCTAAGGCAAGCTCTGACTTGCCGGAGCCTACGTCTCCCGAAAGCATGACTACGGGAGTCTGGAGGAACCGGCGTTCAAGCTCCAGCAGTTCTTCGTGCCGCCCGATCAACCCATAGGGGCCGCCGCGGGGTAGTTCGGTGCCATGCGTGTCTTGTTCGGGCGGGGCCATGCCAGGGACAGGCTCATCTTGTTCCTCAGCCACAATGGCTTCCGGTGAATAGGTCTTGGACTCGAAGGCCATGGGAAGTGTCCAGTCCCAGGAAACCAGCGGGCCGGCGGCAGACGGGCGCTGGGGATGCTCCATCATAGCCTGCCGGACCGTGGCGATTGCTGTGGTTACCGGACTGCCACTGCTCAGCTCTTTGAAGAAAAATTCAGAGAGCAGGACTTTTCCGGCACCTCCGATCGGGAGTGGCGCGACTACCACCTGAGGGACGCCGTTTTGGGCTAGGCCAGCAGTGAATGACATTACGTCGTTGAGAGGGCTGGAAGCTGAGGCGGTGACCAACACTACTGGAGTCTGTGCACTGTTTAGGGTTTGTGCCAATGCTGCAGCGGCGACGGTTTGGACTCCTCCGGAACCGTCTTCCATGTGGATACCCTGGCTGTCGATGGTAAAACCATCTAGATGGACCAGGTGGTAATGGGCTCGCTGATTTGACAGATGCTCTATGAAATTGGCCTCCGTGGAGGGTCTTAGGCAGTCCAACTCGGCTGAGACAGGCAGTGATTCCAGAGCTGTTAGCGCCTCAGAGGCGATGCTCCCCGTACCTTCTGTTGAAGGGGGCAAGAGCAGCAGGACGTTCAACTGGTCGGTGGGCAGTTTGCCGGAGAAACTTTCTAACGGTTCGGGCGATGTACGCCTTGAGATTCCAGTCAATCTGGAGGCCAGGTAGGCATCACCTCCATTGTTCAACAGCTCCCAAGGCAAGCCTAGAAACTCAGGTCGGGTGGAGATGACGGAGAGCAGAGGCGGCTCTGTTTCCGAGGCCTTCTCCGCGAGGGAGCGGGCTTCGTTGCCAGACCCAAAAACAGACTGGAACAGCAACTGTCCGAGGTCTTTCAGACCTACTTCCACCTTTTGAGCTCTTTCCACGGCTTCGCCAAAGGTGTTTTTCGGGTATTCGCTGAGGTACCAGCGGATCTCATCAGATTCGGATTCGGTAAGCGGAAGAGAGAAGTCTACGGCCGGGGCAGTTTCGGCCCGACCGTTAGTGTCGATATATGAGAGTTGTACCTGGCCCGACTCGGCCAAGTCGACTATTTGCAGTGAATCTGCCACGGGGGCCTCCGGGTGTATCCAGGTGTAGACCGGCGCGAGTTAATCCCGCCGGGAAATCTTCTTGATTCAGACTGAGAACGAATCTCGGAACCATACTATCATCGGCCACATTACCAGTCCAACAAAATAGTTGTGGGCGTGGACTTGGTTGGCCGAGTAGGTCTCGAAGAAACCGGGAACGGCGGTAAGTTCGCTCTCACACGTATGGCGGAAGTTAGGGTAGGGCGGCGGTCGAGAGCAATTCGACTGACTACCGCTGGGAGTGATTCACCAGATTACGGCTTTCGTCTATGGGACCCCACCGCCGGTCATCTTGAGCGCTGACTCCGGGTAGAGAGTCTCTATGAAATCGGACCTGTTACAGGGTTCGGCTATGCGTAAATGATAAGAAGCGTCTTAAGTTTGGCCTGCCCGCCAGGCCCCTGCGCGCCAATCATCGGGGCTGGGGACTGGATCGATCAGAACGTCTACGACCGCTGGCTTGCCTGATGCTTGGGCCGCCCGAAGAGCGTCAGGCAGGTCTTTAGAATCGTTGACTTGCACACCCCACGCGCCCATACCTTCGGCTACGGTGGCGTTGTTTGTGGGGTGGAACTCCGACGCAATCTTGTGGCCTTCGGGCTGGTGGTCATTGACCATGCCCAGCGTATTGTTGTTAAACACCACGCAGATTATTGGCAGATCGTATTGGACCGCTGTGGAGATAGCGTTGACCACCATCATATAGCCGCCGTCTCCTGTCACCGCAACCACCGGCTGGTTCGGGTAGACCAGCTTCAGTCCGACCGCGGCTGGCAAGGCCCAACCCATGCCCGCCGTGCCGCCGGGACTGTAGAACGTGTTGGCTTGCTGGGCGCGGTATAGATGAGCCATCCAGGTGCGATTGTTTCCGGCGTCAAGGGTGTAGATAGTGGATGGGTCCATGGTCGCTTGAAGTTGGGCAATCAGCCGCTGAGGCTTAATTGGCGAACTGTCTTCGTGCATCTCTGGCTGGTCGTGGTAGCCGCCAGTTTCGCGGCGTACAGGCATGCTGTCGGTCCACACCTGCCGTCCGGAATTATCTGGGGCAGCCATATCTGATGCTTCCACCATCTGTTCCAGGATTACCTTGGCGTCTCCAATGAGGCCTAGTTCTACGGGAAAGGACCAGCCGGCGTTGCGCTCGTCGATGTCGATCTGGATGATGCGCTGTTTGTTGGGGTCGAAGATGTCGGGGCGCTCGCCCACCGTCTCTTGGGAGCGGAGCAAAGCGCCGACTACGAGGACAGTGTCAGCATCGCCCACAGCTTTGTTGGCTGTCTCTTGGCCGTATGTACCGACCATGCCCAGGGCCAGTGGATGGTCTTCAGAGATAGCGCTCTTTCCTTTATAGCTGGTCGCCACGGGAATGCCCCATTGCTCTGCTAGCTGTTGGAGTTCGGAGTGAGCTCGGGCCACATGAACGCCATTCCCGGCTATGATGACCGGCCTGCGAGATTCGTTGAGTATCTTCACGGCCCGCTGAATATCCACCGGCGCGCTGGCCGGTTTGGCCGTGTTTAGGAACCCGGAGGCGTTGTGGATGAAGGGAGGAGATTCTACGTCTACTTGTCCGCTTATGGCCGCCGAGCGCATCAGCACGGTTGTGGGTCCTGGGCGGCCGCTGACGGCGTGTTTGATAGCCATCTGAGTGCCGAGCACGGCCTCTTTAGGGCTGGTAGCAAGGGTGGTGTACTTGGTCATGGACTTGAAGATCGACTGGAGGTCGATGCTGCCATACTCGCCTGCACCCGACTGGTTGGCTGGCCGCTGGGCCGCCCCACCGTCAGAGGTGTCGGTCAATATCAGCATGGGTGAGCTGCTCAGCATGGCTTCCATGATGCCGAAAGTGGCGTTAGAGCCCATGAACAATCCCTGGCCCATTATTGCGGCTGGCTTCCCAGACGCACGACCGTAAGCGTCGGCCATGATGGCTGCAACCTGTTCGTGACGAACCAATAGAGTCTTAATGCGGTCCTGTTTGGTCTCAAGAATCTGGAATATCTGGCCAGTGCCGCCTCCGGGGATACCGAACACGTATTCGACGCCGGCCTCTTCCAGAGTCTGGACAATCATCTCGCTGGCTGATGGCATTTTTTCACCCTTGGTTGATGTTTCTCTGGACGGTCACGCCCCTCGAAGGTTGTGGGGATGATACCCTTCGCCCATAAACGGGTCAAGAAATCGTTCTACGCCTCACTCGTGCCTGAGTTAAGGTATCCCAGATCTAGGCTGGGCTGGTTGACCCCCATTGGGCGCGGGCGTATCATCCTTCCAACCTGAGGCAGCCCAGGCACGACTTTGGGCTTGGGTATCCCTGGAAGATTTGTCTAGACAGAGAGGGGAATCATGCGTGGTGCCGATGCTATAGTTCGCGCGCTGGAACAGGAAGGAGTTGAGTACATCGCCGGTTTTCAAGGCGGTGGTTTGAACCCCCTTTGGACCGGCCTAAGGAATTCCGAGACCATTAAGGTCTTCGCCGCTAGAAACGAAAGATTGGGCGTGGAAATTGCCGACGGCTACGCGCGTGCCACCGGCAAAGTGGGCGTGGCCATGACCGGTACTGGCCCAGGCGCCACCAACACGTTGACCGGCATAGCTGGGGCCTTCGCCGATAATATCCCGGTCCTTCTGTTAATGGGACAAGTGCCGCTGGCACAACTGGGTAAAGAAGTGCAGCAGGAAGTTTCGGCCAGTATCTTCGATACGCTGGTCAAATGGCGGGGCACCATGGCCAAGGTCGAAGATATTCCGTCCATCATGCGCCGGGCCTTTACCGCCTTGCGTTCGGGCTCACCTGGCCCAGTGGTGCTGGAGATGCCCCAGGACGTCTTGATGACTGAGGTACCCGACGGTTCGCTATTATACGAGCCTGTCGGACCCGGACGGAAGGCCGCTCCGGCTGCCGATGAGGTGGCCAAAGCAGCCGACCTGCTGGTCAATGCCAAGAATCCCGTCTTGAACCTGGGCGGTGGCGTTTTGTCTGCCGAGGCGTGGGACGAAGCCAAAGAGTTGGCCGAATTGCTGTCTATGCCGGTTGCTACCACACTTGTGGCAAAGGGGGTCTTCCCCGAAGACCATCCCCTTTCGATGGGTATGGGTTGTTATCCTCGGAGCCGGTACGCTAGCGGGGCCTCCCTGCACATGAACCGCAAGGCGGACGTGGTGCTTGCGGTCGGCAATTCTTACCGATTGCCCAATGGCACTGATGGAAGGCCCATCCCCGAGAGTGTGAGCCTGATCCATGTGAATGCCGATGAACACGACCTGAACAAGCAATATCAGGCCGACGTGCCTATCTTGGCTGACGCCAAGCTCGCTTTGCGGGCCATTCTAGACGCTGTGAAAGAACGCATCGGACCTGGCAAAGGTGGTCTTAAAGAAGAAGTAGTGGCTGAGATCAAGCAGGCGAAAGACAAGGACCTGGGCGCCTGGGAGCCTGTTTTTAACGACACTTCTACTCCCACCAACGGCTATCGTGTCGTCCAGGAACTAGCCAAGATCATCGATCCAGATAAGACCATCGCGCTCCACGACGCCGGAGGCAGCCGCGGCTATATGTCTCCCTTCTGGAACGCCACTAAGCCCCGCAGCTATCTGGGAATGGGCGGCATGGCCGCCATGGGCTGGTCGCTGGGCGGGGCCATCGGCGCCAAGCTCGGTCGCCCTGACGACCTGGTGGTCCACCTCCTGGGCGACGCTTCGTTCGGAATGGTTGGCATGGAGCTGGAAACGGCAGTCCGCATGGGCCTGCCTACGCTCACCATAGTAGTGAACAATGAAGGCACTGGCGGAGGTCTGATGGGGATGGAAAGCCCAACCGGCCCGCCACCGGACATGGCCAAGCTGACAGGAAACTGGAGCAAGGTGGCTGAGGGCCTGGGCGCTTACTCCGAACGAGTTGAAGACCCGGAAGAGGTCGGCCCGGCTCTCAAGCGGGCCATCGCCGCCACTGAAAGCGGTCAAGCAGCCTTAGTGGAAGTCATGATTAAACCCATGGCCACGCCAGGCCTGCCCGACGACTGGACGATCTAGGGAAGTCCGACATCCGGCCTGAGATGACCGCTGATAGCGTGGAGATTCCATGAAGAGTATCGAGATAGACCGCAGCAAACGATTAAAGGACGATCCGGGGAAAGGCCACAACCGTTGGCATCCGGATGTAACCCCCATATTAGAGGTGGACCCCGGTGAAGAAGTGTCGTTGGAGACAAGGGACGCTTCTGATGGGCAGATGAACCCCGCCGTCACGGTTTCCGACTTTGACGGGTTCGCCGGAAAGGTGGGACACCCGCTTACCGGACCGGTTTACATAAAAGGAGCTGAGCCGGGCGACCTCCTGGAGATCGAGTACGTCGACATCATCCCTCAGTCCTACGGCTGGACCCGCAACCGGCCCGGCGCCGGGTTCTTGCGCGACCTGTTTCCGGACCCTTTTGTGGCCCATTGGGATATGAAGGAAGGATGGGCGACATCCCAAGATCTGCCGGGCGTAAGGATACCCAACGGGTCGTTCATGGGTACCGCTGGAATCGCTCCCTCCAGAGCCCAGTTGGAGGCGTGGACCGCGCGAGAGGCCGACCTTGTCCGCCGAGGCGGGATCGCATTTCCTCCCGACGCTGAAGATGCGGTGCCGGAAGGAGCTATCGCCGCTGAAGGACTCCGCACAATCCCGCCCCGGGAAAACTGCGGAAACGTCGACGCCAAGCAGCTTACCAAAGGATCTCGATTGCTGATACCTGTGAACGTTCCAGGTGCGCTATATTCTGCCGGCGACGGCCATTTCGCCCAGGGCGACTCCGAATGTTGCATCACGGCCATCGAGATGGGCGCTACCGCGGTGGTAAAGTTCCATCTACAGAAGGGAGAGGCCGCTCGGAATAACATAATCTTCCCACGGTTCGCCCACCCGGGTTATTTCATCGCCCCGGAATGGGCAGCGCCCCGAAACTTCATCGCAACAATGGGGATGCCCATCCGGGAGGACGGCACCCAAGAAGGAGAGGACCTGACCTTGGCAGCGCGTAATGCCTTGATTAACATGATCGACCTGCTGCAAGAACGGGGTTGGACCAAAGAACAAGCCTACGTCATCTGTAGTGTCGCGGTGGACCTTAAGATAAGTAACGTCGTCGATCTGCCGAATGTCACGGTGTCGGCGTTTTTACCGGAAGATATCTTCCAAAGTTAGATTCTGACGCGGATGGCCGTCGATTTGGGGTTAAAATGACTAGCGGTGTGGATGTCCTCGAAAAAGGGCCTTAAATCGCTTGAGAGGACGCCAATATTTTCTTGTGTGACGCAGAAGATGGAATTCCCGGTAGTCCAGACCTTGGAAGTCCAGACAGAAAGGAAAACCCCGTCCTGATCACGTAAGGACGGGGTTTTTGCTAGAAGCGCTTCGCTTCGCTTTTAGAGAACTAGGGTTCCAAGGATTTAGCTAATACGCTTAACTTCGAGGGTCTCACCAGGAGCGAGTGCTACACGGCGTACATTTATACCCAGCTTCAGGAGCCAGTAGCCAAGAGTAGCTTTGCTGACGCCTAATTCTTCGGCAGTGCCCGAGAGACCAACCTCATTGACCTTCTCTGGCAAGAGGCGCTCTAAAGGCCGTGAAAATTCTTTCTCTACCCGTTGCATCAGTTTCGTCTTCCTAGCCATGGTTTCCTCCGTATCTTCTACTATTAATACTGCTTTATACTGCTACCCGGACCATCGTGCTGCTAATATATTAACAGCGCATTTTACGACAGTCAAGGGTTTTTTAAGGATTATCTTAAATTAATTTAAGGAATGAGTAACTAATTAGAAATTGGATATGACCATTGATTTGTGGTTCAACTCGTTAAAACGTTAAATAAGGGATTTAGAGATTGATTGCAGGGATAGAAACATGGTTGTTAGACATCATTACCAATGTTTATGATGCGATAGGTTGGCCCGGTGTCGTCTTCCTTATGGGGATAGAAAGTGCTGCGATTCCTTTTCCCAGTGAGTTGATTATGCCGCTTGCTGGTTGGCATTTAATCGAAGCCAAGGGTGATTCCGCTTGGATGTTGTTGATGGCAGGCTTCTATGGGGCGCTAGGGACTCTACTTGGCTCTTGGGTTGTGTATTGGATCAGTTATAAAGGTGGACGCCCCTTATTGAAGAAATATGGGAAATACGTTTTGGTCACCCAGCACGAAGTGGACCTAGCCGAGGATTGGTTCAAGAAGTACGGTGAACTTACTGTATTCGCATCCCGGATGTTACCGGTGTTACGGGGGTTTATAAGTGTGCCGGCGGGTATAGCACGCATGAACTTCTGGAAGTTCAGCTTCTACACCTTTGTTGGTTCCTATCCTTGGAGCCTTGGTTTGGCCTATGGTGGCTTCAAGCTGGGGGAGAACTGGGAGGACATGAGGCAGGTGATGCGGCCCTTCGACTTCCCAATCGCCGGCATCATCATCGTGGCAGTGGCTTGGTTTATCTATCACCGAATCAAAGTTATTAGGAGTGAACATCGAGACTGACCTGGGTCGTTGACACTGCTATATGAGGCCAATAAGCTGGTTGAAACTCGTAAAACGATTCCGTTAAAAAGGCAGGAAAATATGGAGGCACCCACTCTTAGAGACGTTTACCGAGCCAAGAAGACTATCGCACCGCATATGGCTCGTACACCTTTACACTATTCTGCAGGCCTCAGTGAAGTGCTAGGAGCCGAAGTGTACCTGAAGCACGATGAGTACCTACCTCTAGGCGCCTTCAAAGGCCGCGGCGGAATCAACCTGCTTTCCAGCCTGACTGATGAAGAGAAAAACCATGGCGTCATCACTGCATCCTCGGGCAACCACGGCCAATCGATCGCTAGCGCCTGTAAGTTATTCGGCGTGAAGGCCA
Source organism: Dehalococcoidia bacterium (assembly GCA_022451945.1). GTDB lineage: Bacteria > Chloroflexota > Dehalococcoidia > Lucifugimonadales > UBA3495 > UBA9611. The sequence continues at coordinate 37,328 of JAKUNK010000012.1, read as the reverse complement.
TCATCGGGCTCCCTGAAGGTGCCAACCCGAACAAAGTAGCGGCGATGCGAGCCTTGGGCGCGGAGATAATTTTTCACGGAGCCGATTTCGATGCCGCCCGGGTTCATTGCGAGGCCTTGGCCAAAGAAGAGGGTTACCGGTTCGTCCATCCGGTAAACGATTCCGTGATAATAGCCGGCGTGGGTACTCAAGCCCTTGAAACCGTGGAGGACCTTCCAGACGTCGAGGTCCTGATGCTCCCTTTGGGGGGCGGTTCTGGGGTCGCAGGGGCTTGTATAGTCGCAAAAGGAATCGACCCATCTATAGAAGTACTGGCTGTCCAATCTGAACAGGCGCCTGCCGGCTACATTTCGTGGAAGCAAGGTGAGTTAGTTGAAGCGGAGATGAAGACCATTGCCGAGGGAGTGGCCACAAGGTCCGGGTATGCATTGCCGCAACAGATTATGAAGGAGTTATTGGACGATTTTCTTTTGGTGAGTGACTCCGATATTCAGCGGGCCATCGGGACCCTTGTCGATAAAGCCCACACCCTGGCTGAAGGAGCAGGGGCCACAGCTCTAGCTGGTGCGATCAAGCACCCAGAAAAGGTAAAGGGGAAAAAGGTAGCAATAACCATCAGTGGTGGCAATATCACAACTGAGCAGCTCAGGCAATCTTTGGAGGTGTACCAGAGCTGAAACATCTGTATTAAATGTAAAACACAACAAGTACACATAGAGCTGATGGCCCATCAAACCCTTGAAGGATGGGCCGTTTAATTATGCCCATTTGAAAGGCCATTAATAATTGAAGCAGGATATCTACGGCGATATACTGAGCGAAGGGTCTGAGGATAGCGTTGAACTCAGCGTCCAGCGGCCCGATGACGCCGACCCAGTGGTGGTGATTGGAGGGGCTGCATGTTCGAAAACGTATCCGAGCATCTAGATGAAGCCGTGAGGCTGGCGGAACGGTGCCCCGAGAAATACAAGGTCCCGTGTTTTGAAGCATTGATTCGGGTATTGGCCGAGCCTGATTCCTTTCAGAGGCAGAGCGGATCTGCATCCGGGCTTCCACTTGATAGGCCTTCTGAAACTCCCCTATTCACCAGGAACGGTTTCCATGAACCTACTGATTCGACCGTGTCGCAGCAGCAAGGTCACCGCGGACCCATATTCCTGGACCAGTATCAAATACCTAGTCTATCCATTTCACGGGTCTATCATTTGAATGGCGAGTCATATCGTATTATCGTTAAAGACCTGAACGAAAGGACCATTTCCAAGAAGCAGGTAAAACTGGCTTTGTTGCTTGGGGTTGGCGAGTTGTTGACTGAAGATTCACCGGTGTTCTCCAAGGATCGTCTGATTGAAGTATGCCGCGAATACAGCGCGTATGACGCCCCAAATTTCGCCTCCCATATGAAGAAACAGCGGGATATGTTCATCGCGCAGGGGAATGGGTGGTCGCTGACAGTACCGGGGCAACAACGTGCGGCAGAAGCGATTAAAGAATTGGGCATCTTGATGTGAGATGCCCTGCGTCAGGCTAGGGCGTTTAGCGGCTGAAGTAACGGGCCAATTCGTCTCTGCTGAACTTAGGTAGCTCGACTTCGCCTTCGCGTCCTATGTAGACGAACCCCTCTTCCGGCGCCATCATCACGCCGATTTCCCAACCGTCGATTCCATTTTTCTCCAGAGCGGCAAGTAAAGAAGGGACTTCGACCGGAGAAAGTGTAATGATCAATGCGCCGGAGGCCAGCAGTCCCAATGGGTTAAGGCCCAGTGCTTGGCAGACTTCTTGAGTTAGTTCCAATAGCGGAATACTGCCTTCTTCGATAGCCAAACCCAAACCTGCAGCAGCTGCGACTTCTCGAAGTCCGGTGACCAGCCCTCCTTCGGTCACATCGTGCATAGAATGTATTTGGGCATTGTCGCAGGCGATACGCGCATCATTTATCACACTTATACCTGGACAATCTAATAACTCCGCACTCAGTTTAATAGTATCGGCTCTCACACCGGCTTTTCGGAGGTCGTCAGCTCGTTCGAGAGCTAAAAGTGCTGTGCCTTCGATTGCGATGCCTTTCGTCACTACGATGCTGTCACCTTCCTGCGCACCTGCGGTGCGCACTAAACGCTCTCGTGAGACTTCTCCTAGCATCGTTCCAGCGACCAGTGGCCGGTCGATACCGTACGTAATCTCGCTGTGGCCGCCGATAAGGGTGACACCTATCTCATTGCAGGCATCTAGCACCTGCGTGAACAATTCTTTAGCCTGGGCTTCTGTGAAGCGCTCTGGGACGAGTAGAGTGGCTAGGAACCAGCGGGGGGTTCCGCCGGTACAGGCGACGTCGTTGGCGTTCACCTGCACCGCGTACCGGCCGATTAGGTTGGTGGCGAAGGTTATGGGGTCGCTTTTGGCCACCAGCAGCGTCTCACCAAGGTCCAATACAGCAGCGTCCTCACCAGTGCCGGGCCCTAAGATGACCCGAGGGTCAGTGATTTCGTTCATTTGGAGCAGTTGCTCTAGTAATGACGGAGGAAACTTGCCGATGTCCACGGTTTCACCTGTTGGCGAGGACTAGCTTGGATTGTCGTTCTGACCGACATGATAATTCAGATGGTTACAACGTATCCAGAGTCGAAAGCGACCATCGTCATGTCTGCGCGAATATGGCAGACTGAGCAAGGCCGATCGATGAGTAATTCCGTTGACAGCACACATAGTTTGTGATAAAAATAACAAAGTAATTCTCCGCCTATAATTACTTGGTTAATCAAGTTCATAGAGTTGATGATTTGGAGGCCAACCAGTGAGAATATCACTAGTGATTCTGTCTGCGGTATTGAGCGCGGTCATGCTCTTGGCCGTCGCCTGCAGCGCCGACGAAGCCGACCCCAACGCGACGGCGACCCCGGCCCCGCCTGCTACCATTCCAGAAGGTGATAGAGCTCCTGAACCAACCGCGGCTCCGACCGCGGTCCCCGCAACGGCTGCCCCAGCTCCCGCAGGTGGAACGAGCGGCACGGTCAAGCTAGCCATTGACGTCAGCGGCGACGCTCTTCAGTTCAGCTCAACCTCAATGACGGCGGCTGCAGGCTCAGAGGTCGTGGTGACATTCAACAATTCTTCCAGCGTCAACTCCCATAACTGGGCCTTGGTTGAGGCTGGCACCAAGGATGCGGTTGCAACCGACGGCCTGGCCGCAGGGCAGGACAATCACTGGCTCCCCGTTGGCGACGCTCGGGTATTCGGCGCCACCACCTTGATCGGACCTGGCGAAAGCACGGATGCCGAATTCACGGCTCCCGACGCCGGAAATTACCAATTCGTCTGCACTTTCCCTGGCCACAACTTCACAATGTTCGGTGATTTCATCGTCAACTAGGCACTGGGAACAGGTTTATAGGGCTGTGATTTACAACCGACGGTCGTGTTTGGTAGCATTATCGGGCTGGATCCGTTCGTGGGCCGAGCGGTCCGGCAGTTGATGCGTGGGGCGTTCGTCTAGCGGCCCAGGACACCGCCCTCTCAAGGCGGAGATCAGGGGTTCAAATCCCCTACGCCCTACCAAACTACAGGCACAAAAAACCCCCCTGAATTGTTCAGGGGGGTTTTGTCTTCTCCAAGTTGCTACCTAATTATTCGACCTTGCCGGCACAGGAACTCCAATCTGAAACTGGCGGACGTCTCCGCTCATCAATAGATCGGACTGGTAGGAGGAGTTCGAGAGTCTGTAGGAGCTGGTTTAGCAAAGCTTTCAAATATAGCGGTCACGTCCCTTTTATAGTAAATCCTGGCGATGATTAGGGTTATCACGCTAAAAGCGATTCCGACGACAATAGTTAAAGGGCTCATTACCCAATCCGTAGTATTCTTGCCATCTAGGTATCCCCAAACTGAGAATAATATAATAAAAGGGATTGTGAGCAAAACGGTCATACTGCGCAACATATTTCTGACGAATCGGTGTGTACCCATTCTTATCAGCGCTTTTTCTTGTTCCGACATTGTGTTTGTGACTCCTGATTCTCTGGTTTCCGCTTGTCCGACGAAATATCTACCCTCTTCGGAAGTTTTTAGCTGGGTACACCGCCCACCTCTTCAACCTCCCCCATAGCGGCCTTTTGCATACCTGTTAGGATATCGGGATCGGTGTCCATGGTGAAAGAGACACTTGAATGCCCCAATCGGGTACTGATTGTCTTGACGTAAGTTCTCTGTCGAAGCATCAATGAAGTCCGGGTCTGCTCAGGTAGTGGAGCTGCACTTCGAAAGGCCTCACGGGCTAGCTAACCGCTTTTGCTTCGTCTTGGTTTGTTATTTCCTGCTGTCATGCCCCATACCTTTACAAATGTCACGGAAAATGCAAGTAAGTTTGTACATTTATATCCTTAGTGAATAGCTCGTACGCTGTTTTCCCTTCTGGAGTTCCGTATAAATCTGCTGCTTTGAGGCGAATATCACTCTCCTGGTTCTCGAAATATGTTTTATCTGCCGATCGTTCCCAATCTGTATTCTCGGAACCTTGGAACCGGCCTTCTGCAATGAAACGCTCCCTTTCGATTCTGGCTAATTCCCACTCCAATTGTTTCCATTGGTCAATCTCTAGGGATGCGTCCCTGGTCCCTTCGTGTGCCAGTAGTTCTTCCAAGGAACCGAGGGATCCAAGTTCTTCTGTTCTGGCATCTCCTAGATATTCGGGTCTTAGGCGTTTGAGGTCCGAAAGGAAATGCCGGATTAACCGAAGATTCGTCGCAGGGCGTTTCCCTCTGAGAAATCCCGAGAATCCAAGTAAAGCCGTATCTAATTCTCGGGTATCAAATGTTTTGTCCAAGAGCCTCGCCATGAATTCCCATTTGGCGTAAGTAACTGCAAACCTGAATAATAGGTAGGCATGCATGGGAGAGGAGAGGTCAAAAAATTTGGCTATCTTGAGGGCCCAACTAGCTTCTTCCACGCATATTATCGCGGAGTCCGGGCCTTCGACTTCGATTCGCATGTAGTGGAGAGTCAGTAAGACAGGGACTTTTTCTGGATCGTCGTACCACTCGTGCTGCCAAAGGTCCAGCTCTACTCTCGGCTCCAGTTTATTTACGCCTTTGTTTAACTTACCTACCTCGTTTTGGACGAACCTCAGGCTCGGAGGGTTTATAGGCTCCTGTTTCAGGAGCTGGTGTATAACTTTCCCTCCGCGGGTTATATCTTCGGACCAAAGCTCCGCTATCATCTGCCGGATTATCGGACTAATCAATGGTTTAGGTCCCTTTAATTCACATCTGCGTATATGCGTATTGTATTGAATTTTTGCGCCTGTTGTGGCTGTATTGACATAACATAATACATATACAAGCGCTATACTACCGGAGGCTGGACTAGAAATTGCACAAGACAGGAACACTAATGATGTCAGTGGCGCAGGTTAGCTCGTATCGGTAAGTGTCCGGATATTGCTTTTACATCCCATTCTGCGTGTGTGGCTACCCAAGCTTCCTGGTCTGAGTACACAGAACAAATAAATCACGCAATCGTTGGGGGCAACTTCCTCAACTCAGGCGCGATATGTTTTGCGAATAATTCTTGCGATTTCCATCCTTTCTCCGGTGGGTCCCAGTCATGAGTCAACTGTAACAGCGTGCCGAATCCACCTACCGTGTCGTAAACGTCCATTATCTTGCGTAAGCAATAGTCTGGATCCCCGATTATCCAACGGTTATCCATCATGTATTCAACATTGATCCCGTCATCTGGAAAACTGGGATCTGGCTTCAGGCGATCAAAAAACCCCGTCGTCTTGAATAGCGGGAAGAAATATTCTTCGTATGTACGCGCTAACCCACACTGCATTACATCCTGGCGCGCTTGTTCGGTAGTTTCAGCAACGTATATGTCTAGGCAAATTCTCCAGGCCGACCGATCAGGGGTGATCCCAGACTTGGCGGCTCCTTTGGAGTAGGCTTCCCAGTGGGATGGGATTTGAGGGGTGGAAAGTATGCTTGTCGTAAGCGGTATCCAGCCGTGCTCGCCTGCCCATTCCATGGTGGGAGAGTTGGGGCTGCTTCCTGCTACGGCGATGGGGGGATGAGGTTTCGTGTAAGGTTTCATCCATAACCCTAAGCCCCCTTCGGGAATTGGCGTCGGCGATTTTACACTTATGAACTCACCTTGGTAGTCGAGTGGTCCATCAGCCTCCCAGATCTGTAATACAGCGTCCAGAACTTCGGCTGCTCGAGCGTGCCGGTTGTCCTGTGCAACCCCGAAAAACTCGTATTCAGTCGGAACTCCTCCGGTGCCAACTCCGAACAAGAGTCTCCCCTCTGCTAAGTAATCAAGCATTGCAATGCGGTGTGCCAGGTCTTTCGGATCGTGGAGTTGGAGCAGCACGACCCCAGTACCGAGTTTGATATTTTCCGTCAAGCCCAACGCCTTGGAGATAAATAGATCTGGGGCCGGTAGATTTTCCCATGGGATAGTGAAGTGTTCTCCAACCCAAGCTTCATCGAATCCAAGCCGGTCTCCCTTAATAATGGTTTCCATGTCTTCTTTAATGGTCCGGCTGAGCCCTTTTTCAGGATGATGAACTGGCATCATGAATAAACCCAGGTTCATGTTATTCCTCCCAGGACGATTGCTTGAATCATAGACTTCATGAGCGCCATCCTAGTATCAGCCACCGTTACCGTCAATGCACAGGCTAAAAGCCATTGCTAACATTTAGAGGAGAATCCTAAGTTGCTCATCAATCTGCGGACCTAGGAACCCATCTGAGGCCATCCAAAGGGTTGATGAAAAGAATCACTGCAGTCGAAGCTGTTCAGTTTTGAAAAAACGATTCCGGTAATACTCTCCTTCCGACGTTGTTAGAAAATAAGCGTGTGCCCATGAACCATACTCGTAGGCTTTGGACTGATCTGGTCCAAATTCCATTCGGTTGATGTCCTGAGTATGATAGAATCCTGCCTGCCAACTAAGAACGGTACAATAAGGAACGAAGAAACGGGTTTCCAAGGTAGCGATAGGGGGCTAACCCTCTAATGCCTTACCGTTACTATCTGTGACCGGATTTAATTAAGCCTCTGGATCTATCCGGAGGCTTTTGTTCTGGATTTTTTGTGGCCAGAACCCATTAAAGTAGATTAATTAAGTAATGCCAAACAAGATCGACACCGTCATCTTTGACCTGGACGGGACGTTGGTGGACAGTCAGCCTGCCGCTTTAGGGGCCACCATCGAAGCGTTGTCTCGTTACGACGTCTGGGTGACCGCCGAAGACCTTAGGGAGGTCTTTGGCGGCGGAGCTCGGAGATTGCTCGGCCATTTTCTGGAAAGGGACTTCGGAAAAGGCCCAGCCGACGAAATGCTGGAAGAGGTAGTTAAGTTACGAAGCAGCCTTCAGTTAGACCTCACGGGCGAGGTGGTCTTGCTTGCAGGTGTGAAAGACCTGTTATCTTCATTGAAAGAACGCGGATTCAAGCTGGCCGTGGCGACTATGAGCAGCCGGGTGGTGGTTAACAGTGTTTTGGAACACCACGGAGTCCAGGCCTATTTTGACGCCACGTTTTCCGTGGATGACGTGAGCCGGATCAAGCCGGACCCGGAAATTTTGACTAAGACGATTGAAAGATTGGGTAGACAAGTTGACTGCGCCATCTACGTGGGCGATTCCAGCCATGACCTAGAAGCGGCGGTGGACTTGGGCATGGCATTCGTACTGGTAGATTCTGGTTTGTACGTAAGGGGTGAAGCTAGGGAAAAGCTTTGCACCGCTGCTCAGCAAAACGGGTTTCCGATCGTTGGGATAGATGATGTCAGCAAAATTGCAAATATCGTGAGGGAATGACGCCAAGACTGACTGCAACCGGTGCTGTTAATACCTATAGGAAGCGTGGCCGTTTCCAGCGATCCCCTGAAAATCTCGATACATCGAACTTCGACGATTTCCTTTCTGAAAACAGGGTCGGCAGCCCCAGAAGTATCACCTCAAAATCGCACATTCAGGTTGAACTGACCTCACCTTAGTTGATCAGTATTGATTATCGAGGCATGAGGCAGATCCGCTCTTTCCTGTATCATTGCCACCAGACCCAGGCCCATTCGTCGAAAATCGGAGAGGCATAGTCAGTAGAAAATGGGCACACCTGAATCCAGGGTTAAGTTACTCGAATCAGAGGTTGAGGTCGTCAAGGCGTACTTCAGCGGATTGTCCGATGAGGAGATGCAGACACCCAGTGCCTGCTCCGATTGGGATGTGGCGGACGTGGTAGGGCATCTTGCGGGCCAGGACCATGCGTCCCGGGTGCGTAGCGGGTTACTTGGGGATTACTCGCCGCCAGAGGGCTCGCCGTCAGTGGCCGATCACGACGAAGATCGGTTCTCAAAGAACATATTTGACCGAGCCCTGGCTACGCGGGAGCGATTTGGGGAAGACTTGGTTACCTACTTCAACCAGCGCGTGGACGAAACGGTAGAGGTCTTCAAATCAGTGACGCCCGAAGACTGGGACAACCTCTGCTACTGGCCGCCAGGGCCGGAACCCGTGCACGCACTGTTAAACCAACGTATCGCCGAGCTTACGATGCACACCTGGGACATCAGGTCGGTCTTGGAAACCGATTATCACATTTCGGACGATTCCGTCAGGGTGCTGATTGAAGGAGTGGACCGGGCCGCCCGCCGGGCCTTCCGCCCTGACCCTTCGCTGACTATACCGATTTCCCATCGCTTTGTTATTGATCGTCCATTCGCCACAAGACAGGATATCATCATCGGTCTTGATGGAGCTAAGGTTGGGCCAGCTGGCAGTGAGGAGCCGGACGTAACCTTCGAGTCCGACGGAGAAACCTATGTGTTGATCATGTTCGGTAGGTTACAAGTCATGGACGCCCTAGCGGATGGCCGTTTGACCTTCGACGGAAATCCTGAACTGGCGGTCGGGTTCGGCCGAAGGTTTGTGGGCGGATGACTTGGCTGAGTTGCGCCGCTCGCGAAATAAAGGTCCAGGCGTCCCGACTAAGATAAGAAACGTATACTTAACCCCTCAAGGGCCGTATATTTAACTCCGGTCCAAACAGCCAACGGCTTCTAACGCTTCTATCGGGAGGCATACCATGGTTCTAGATGTGAAGAGTCTGGTTGACGCCGACGCCGGACTGATTAGTCGTCGAATCTTCATCGAAGACGATATATACCAAGCAGAGTTGGAACGTATCTTCGCCAGATGCTGGCTGTTCTTGTGCCACGAAACCCAGATACCCGAACCTGGAGACTTCATCACCACATACATGGGTGAGGACTCGGTCCTGGTTATGAGGGACTCCTCCGGCAAGATTGGGGCGTTCCTCAACGTGTGCCCCCACCGTGGTAACCGCCTGTGCCGAGCTGACAACGGCAACGCATCTGCCTTCATCTGCGCTTATCATGGCTGGGCCTTCGGCAATAACGGCAACCTCCAGGGTGTGCCCAACCTCCAAGACGCGTACTACAACGACTTGGACCGCTCCAAATGGGGGTTGGTTCCCGTTGCCCAACTGGATACCTATAAGGGTTTGGTGTTCGCCACGTTCGATAAGGATGCCCCGTCTTTGATGCATTATCTGGGTGAGATGGCCTGGTATCTGGACAGCTTTTTCGACCGTCGAGAAGGCGGCGTGGAGGTTATAGGCGGCGTCCATCGGTGGATCATCCCTTGTAATTGGAAACTGCCTGCTGAGAACTTTGGCGGTGACGCCTACCATGTGGCCTGGAACCACCTCTCCGCCTTAACGTCAGGTTTTACCCAGGCTCCGGCTGCCAGACAAACGCCTGGTGGCGGCACACTCTCACCAGGCAACGGCCACTGCATATTGGCCGTGGGTGCCGAAGATTACTCCAGCGCACCCACGCAGATAATTCAGGAATACGAGGAGTCCATCAGGGCCGAGACTTTATCTCGTCTGGGGCCGAGGTTGGAAAAGATAACCCCCAACGTGGGCACCCTATTCCCGCATATGTCGTTCCTTAGGGGCAGCTCCCGTAGCTTCCGGGTCTGGCATCCTAAAGGTCCCGATAAAATTGAAGTGATCTCCTGTCAGTTTGTGGATAGGGCGGCTCCCCAAGAGGTCAAGGACGCCCTCCGGGTGACTGGTCTCAGGGCCTTTGGGCCCTCCGGAGTGCTAGAGCAAGATGATATGGACAATTGGGAGGAGTGCACTCGTACCAACCGGGGAGCGGTGACCCGGAGGTACGCCCTGAACTACCAGATGGGCTTGGGTCATGACCGATTTGATGAAGAGTTAGGAGCATGGGCCAGCGACTTCAAGCTCAGTGACAGCAACCCACGCTATTTCTACCAGCGGTGGGCCAGCTTGATGCAGGCCGACTCTTGGGAACAGGTCTGGCCCGGATGAATGATGGGACTCTAAGGGAAGTTGAACAGTTCCTCTACCGGGAAGCCCGGCTGCTGGATAGCCGCCGCTTTTCCGAATGGTTGGATCTCTTTTCCGAGGACGTCCGTTATTGGATGCCAACCCGGTCCAATCGGTATCCCGTGAACAGCAAGGCCATCTCTATCTTGGACGCTTCTCAGTATGAAGAAGAGGAGGTCTCAGGTGAAGACGAGCTAGCGTTCATGGAGGAGACCAAAGAAACGCTGGAAGGACGTGTGGCCCGTTTGGATACCGGCATGGCTTGGGCTGAAGACCCGCCTTCCCGCACCCGCCACATTATCACCAACATTGAGGTTGAGGCAGAGGGCTCCCGGGACCAGATGCGGGTCTACTCTAACTTCGTCATGTACCGCAATCGGGGCGAGGTTGACCAGGATTTCTACGTCGGTAGCCGGGAAGACATCCTGCGGAGAGAGGGAGGCCAATTGAGAATCTCGTCCAGAAAGATCGTCCTCGACCAAAATGTCCTTCTAGCCAAGAACATAAGCAACTTCTTCTAGGTTGCCGGGGTGCGTTTGCTTAGGCTCAAGTCGAGTAACATGCCGCGTTGCCGCTCCACCGACCAGAGTAAAACGAAGGATTTCATTCGGGATAGATCTAGGTAGCACACGCAATGGATTCCTCACAAAGTTAATGGCTGAGAAGGATAAACCGCCTAAACTGCGTTTTTAATTTCCTCTGGACTAATAGGTCCTGAATGCAACCTGCCGGCAATCAGAAATGACGGAGTTAGAGTGACTCCTGATTTCACCGCCGTTTCATGCTGAGCTAGGACGAATCCGTGATATTCACCAGATTCTAGCTTGGGCCACATCGTTTGCCAGTCAAGGCCGATGTACATGGCCAGCCTGCGCAGAGTGTACAGGTTCCCCAAGTCGGTCCCAAATTCCCAATATTCCTTGGAAGCTGCCCAAAAGAACTCGCGGTCAAGACCTATATCTTTGGCATAGGCTGTTGCCGCGTGGACAGCGAGGGTGCTGACTGAACGATTGGATGCGGGTTCCGTTCCCAGACTCTCGCCGGGTTTGTAGAGCGGTTGTCTTAGTGAGACATCCGTCAGTATCTTGCTCTCGTGTCGTACTAAGGGCTTGTCGATAGAGTCCTTCCGCAAAAGGAACGGACGGCGATCTATCTCAAATCCAATCTCAGCCGCTGATTGCTCAAGTTGCTTAAGCCCTAGGTATGAATGGGGGCAGAAGTAATCGAACCAAATGGTTACTACGGCAATAGGCATCTCGAACCGTTCAGCTCAGACTCAGGTCTTTGGCTTGCTTGAGGACTTTGACCAACGCGTCCATAGACAACACGCCGGTGTTAGTGTTCCGTGGGCTCGGGTGATAGCAGGCCACCATCATGGGCAGCTTGGGCCCGAACCGGTAGACCTCGCCGTGGAGGAATTTCCCCCGAATTTTTTCCGATGCCATCTCGCTCAATGTCTGTAGTCCCGCCCGAAAGGCTATGTGCCCCAGGGCCAAGATCACTTTTAAGTTGGGTAATGTTTGCAATTCTCTGATCAGGTAGGGAAGGCAGGTGCGTTGCTCTTCAGGGGTTGGCTTATCTCCGGGAGGAACACACCGCACCGCCGCGGCGACGTACGCTCCGTTGAATTCTAGGCCGTCGCCACGGTGGTCTGAGTTGGGCTGGTTAGCCAGCCCTGCTTTGTACATCGCTTCAGTCAAAAAGGTTGCCGAGGCATCACCGGTGAAGACCCGTCCGGTGCGGTTGCCTCCGTGGGCTGCTGGAGCCAGACCCAGCACCAACATCGAAGCGTCGGGATCTCCGTAGCTGGGCACTGGCTTGGCCCAGTATTCCCAGTCCTTATACGACGCCCGTTTCTCCTTGCCGATCTTCTCGCGCCAGCCAACCAGGCGGGTGCACATCCGGCAGGCGACGATCTCGTCAGTGAGAGCCGCCAACTGTGTTCTATGACTATCTTCCACCCGCTCCTCCGTGGATTGGATCTGCTACGAGAGCTGGAGGGGTCGGTGCTATACTCCCGCCCATGACCGCCGTATCTCTGTTGCTCGTGGTGTTGTCCGCCTTCGCCCACGCCTCGTGGAACCTGATGTTGAAGCGGGCAGGTGACCCCGAGGTCTTCGCCTGGTGCCTGCTCGCCGTGTCCACTGTCGTATTGGCCCCGGTCGGTGTAGTCCTACTCTGGTTGAACCCGGTGGGCTTTCCGGGAATGTGGTTCGCTCTGGCCACCATTGTTCTTCATACCTTCTACTTTGTTTTGTTGGGCCGAGGCTATGCTCAGGGCGACCTATCCCTGGTCTACCCTGTAGCCCGAGGGATGGGGCCGATGCTGACACCGTTGCTGGCTGTGGTCTTTATAAACGAGACAATTGAACCTCTCGCCATAGCCGGAATCCTCGCCATCGTTGGCGGGATATACACAATCTCATGGTGGGGCAACTTCAATCAAGTGCTGCGGAGCCCTTTGCTCTTCCTCAGATCAACCGGAATGCGTTACGCAGTGCTCACCGGATTCACCATAGCCGCTTATTCTATCGTCGATAAAGAGGGAGTCAGTCATATACAGCCAGTTCTTTACATGTATTTTTTGACCATAGGTAGCACCGTATTTCTTGTTCCCTACATATTGTTGCACAAGGGGACCGATGCAGTTAAAACCGAATGGCGGGCCAACGCTATTCCAATCATGCTCTCTGGACTGCTGGTTTTCGCCGCCTACAGCCTTGTGTTGACAGCCTTCTCGTTGTCTCGAGTCAGCTACGTAGCGCCGGCCAGAGAGGTCGGAGTCGTCATGGGTGTGCTGCTCGGAATATATGTGCTGAAGGAACCATTTGGCGGCGGGCGTCTGCTTGGCTCAGGCTTCATAGTTTCCGGGCTGGCCATGATCGCATTGTCGCCGTAACGGGCCCGGGTTGAAGACTGTTGCCTCCAGACATAATGTATAATATCGGGTGCCTCGAACAGGGCCCAATCAGACGTGGAAATAGAGGGAGCCGATGATTAACCAAGAACGCTTGGTCAACGCATTCTGTGAGCTGGTCAAGATAGACAGCCCGTCTGACGAAGAAGAGGATGTGGCCAAACATCTAACCGAGCGCCTTGAGAACATGGGATTCAATGTTGCCCGAGACGCCCACGGCAACCTGATAGCCTCCGAAGAAGGGGCCAACCCGTTGATGCTGTCGGCCCACATGGACACCGTGGAGCCGGGACGTAGTATCAAGCCACAGGTGGACGGAGACATCATCCGCTCCGACGGTACGACCATTCTGGGCGGTGATTGCAAAGCCGGAGTGGCGGCCATAATGGAGGCGTTGGAGTCAGCCACGGAAGACGACTCGCCCCGGCGTCCCGTGCAGGTGGTCTTCACCAGAGGTGAAGAGATCGGTTTGATCGGTGCGGCTAACTTGGACTACTCCATGATTCACTGCAAAGAGGCGGTGGTATTCGATGGGAATGGTCCGGTCAACACTATCACTGGTTCCAGCCCCACCTACATGGCCTTCGACATAACTGTGACCGGCCGGGGTGCCCATGCCGGCGTCGAGCCGGAGAAGGGTATATCTGCCATCCGCATCGCCAGCGAGATTATCGGAGACCTGCCTAACGGTAGGCTAGATGAGGAGACCACGTTCAACGTGGGACTTATATCTGGCGGAACCGTACGCAACGCTGTTCCGGTAGAGGTAACCTTCGGCGGAGAGTTTCGCAGCAAAAATACTGAGACCGTGGACCTGCTGGGGCTTCAGGTTACCGAGGCTTTGAATAAGGCCAGAGCAAAGTACCAAGAAGCAGTTATCAAAGAAGAGATGGAGATGCTCTTTCAGATGTACACCTTGGACCCCAACGAACCGGTGGTGCGAATGGTGACTAGCATGCTCAAAGACATGGACCTCATGCCCGACATCAAGCCGTCTGGCGGAGGTACCGACGCCAACCAAATGCGACTGAACGGCATAGACTGCATCGTGGTCGGCATGGCCACAAACGAGATGCACACGGTGGATGAGTATGTGGTGGTACCTGACCTGATGGCTACTGCGAAACTCTGCCAGAACATCATGAACCCGAATCAATAGGACGGAATCACGGAAAGTCAGGGGCATCCCGGAATGATCGGGATGCCCTTACGTATTTGAAAGGAGAGATAGATGAACGGAGCAGAACTGAAAGCAACTTTAAGGTCGGGTGGCCGGGTCTTTGGCACCATGATATCCATCGCCCGCAACCCCAAGTGGATACCAATCCTGGACGGCGTAGGTCTAGACTACGTGGTCATTGACACAGAGCATAATTACCGGAGCCGCGGCGAGCTTGGCGACTTCTTAATTATGATGAACACTAGCGGCGTGGTGCCCATAGTCCGTATCCCTATCCCAGATTCCCACTACGTAACCATGGCTTTGGATGCCGGCGCTCAGGGCGTGCTGGCTCCTTACTGCGAGACTGTGGAGCAGGTCAGGGACGTGGTGGCTGCAGCCAAATGGCGCCCCTTGAAGGGTGAGGCTGTGGACCGAGTGGTGGCAACCGGCGAACATGTTAGTGATACCACTAGGGCTTACTTGGAAGACCGCAACAAGAACAGCATTGCCATCATCGGTATCGAGAGCCAGGCCGCGGTGGATAATCTGGACAAGATACTCGAGGTGCCCGGCATCGACGGCATATTCGTCGGCCCAAACGATATGAGTATCTCCCTTGGCATCCCCGACCAGTACGATCAGAAGGTTTACCAGGATACGGTCAAGAGCGTCATCGACAAAGCTGAGGCCAAGGGTATCGCCACGTTGGTCCATCAGCAGACGCCGGACCTGTCCACCTATTGGATCTCCCAGGGAGCCCGCTTCATCCTCCACGGTACCGATCGACGCGCACTGCAAGAAGGCTTCAAAGCCGACTTCGGCGCCTTAAGGGATTTTGCCAAAAATAACTAGGCTACTCTTCGGCGATGTTAACGGTGCTCAAAGAGAGATTCCGGTTTTTCGACCACGATAGACAGGCGTTTTGGGGTTGGTTATCATTTCGTGCAAGTAACCTCGGTGGGTACGGATGTGTGTGGCTTTCAAGTCGGCCATCTGCAAAGGGCGCTATAACGTCCGGAATAGGTCGGGAAGGAGATACAAATGTCAGCGAAAGTTAGCGGACTCGGGCACGTCGGCTTCTATGTTCAGGACCTGGAACTTATGAAAGATTTCTATGCCAATTTCATCGGTATGCAGCTGACAAAAGTGAGTCAGAATGCGGCTTTTTTCAGCGCGGACCCAGAGGCCTGCGACCATGAAATCGCCTTGATGATTGGTCGCCCTTCGCTCGATGACCCGCATTCGATCCAGCAGATCTCAATGCGAGTGGATTCACTTGATGACCTTCGCGATTTCAAGCGGCGCATAGGGGAGAAAGGGTACCAACTGGACCGCATCGTCACCCACGCGAGCGCCATCGGGTGCTACTTCCGCGACCCAGAGAATAACCCGGTGGAAGTATTCTGGCTGACCGGCCACACGTCTTGGGCCCAGATCAGCATTCCGATCGATATCGACCAATCCGATGAAGATGTCATGGCAGATGTTGACCGGGCCTTCGCTGTATCCCGAAAGGTAGAATTGGGCAAGCCTGCTACTCCTGAGACCCAATCCGCCATCAGGGAGTTAGGTGCAGCGGTAGTGAGCAGCCGCTAACGCTAGGATATATATGTGACCAATTAACCTTGCTGGAAATAAGACCTGTGGATCTGCTTGAAACTTTGGTCGAGTGGATACCGGAATTCTCGGGAATGCCGGGTCAAGAACCGGTTATCCCGACTGCTCCCTTATGAATTCCAACACCAGTTGGTTCCATACCTCGGGACGTTCGTGGAAGGCGGCGTGGCCAGCTTCTGGAACCACCTTGAATCGACAGTTGGGTATATGGTCGGCTACCAGTTTCATCATCGCTGGGGGCGATAGAAGGTCCGCACCTCCGGTGAGCATGAGCACCGGCGTCTTCATGGAGGCCAGGCGCGCGTAGGTCATGGGGGAGTGGGGCGACTGCCCCATCTCCGGACTGATTTCATGGCGGCTCTCTTTTTCGATCTCTAGCCACCTGGCTACACCCTCGGCGTTCTCCACCCGGTAGGACGGCCCGACCTCTCTCAGCACTATAGGTAGATTTGATATCTCCGGTGGTCGCAGCCGATTCTGAACGTCCTGATACGATAGGTCGGTGACTCCAGTGAAGCTGCTGGAGATGGTCAGGCTGATCACCCGGTCCGGGTTCTCAACCGTGTAGTCCAACCCAATGATTCCGCCGAGCGCGGTGCACACCAGATGGAACCCGTTTAACCCTAAGTGCTGGGCTAGGGCCTCCAGATCGTCGGAGGCTGACCCCGCTGGGGCCAGGGACTCGGAGCGTCCCCAGTTCTTTCGGTCGTAGGCGACACAGCGATATCCCGCCTCGATGAACGCTGGCTCTTGGAGATACCAACTGTCGCTGGTGCCCGATGCAGCGTGGAGGAACATGACCGGTGTGCCTCGTTGACCAGTTTCCCTGTACCAGAGTCTAGCACCGGGTATGTCTGCGTAGGGCATCGCGCTTACTCCTTACCTGATGCCGTATAGCGGATAATCTACCAGAAAATGGGGCCCTCAAAGAGTGAGCCGCGACAATATTACCAGGTGTCAGACCTCGTAAAGGTCTATCCCGGAGATGTGCAGGAGCTTTCCGGAATCGACTCTACTGTAGGCCGAGGGGAGTTTCTCTGCTCCTTGGGGCCCCGCCGGTAAGAGCACGGCGATCAAGATACTAAGCTCCCTGTTAAAGAAGACCTCAGGGAGGGTTGGCGTGGCTGGGTTTGATATCGAGCATTCGTCCATGGACGTGCTACGAGTCGTCGAATTCACCATGCAGGAAGTAGGGCTGGAAGACCTAGTGTGCCATGTTGTGTTGTGAGGTCAGAGCCGCTGCATCCGGTCTCACCTCTCTTCGCCACCTTCCCATCGTGCCCGCAATGTCTCCACATACACCCGCTCGTAGTCGCCTAGATGACCGTTGTTGGGGTCGTCGGCTAAGCGTTCGGCCCAGAGGTACTCCACATCGCCCCATTGGATCGGGTAAGGGGGCTCGTCGAAGAAGTTGGCGACGGCTTCCTTTGGGTCTGTGCCGTCCGAGTAGCCCATCATTTGGAAGTTGTCGTAGGTGTGTCCCTGTTCCGAGACAAAACGACCTTTCATAGCGGCCAGTACCAGATAGGATGGCATGGAGATTTGTCAGCTTTTCCGAAGGATATGGACCGTGGTTACGTCTCCGGCGCCGGAGCATTGGGCCACGCCGACACGGGCGTTAGCCACCTGCCGTGGCCCGGCTTCTCCGCGTAGTTGGGTTACCGTCTCATGTATCATGCGGATGCCAGATGCGCCAAAGGGATGACCCATGGCCAGCAGACCGCCGTCTGTGTTCACAGGGATATCACCGGTTAACGCCGTTCGTCCTTCCACCGTACCTTGCCAGGCCTCGCCGAAGGGGAACAGATGTAGGGCCTCGATTTGTTGTAGCTCGCCGATGGTCGCCGCGTCGTGAACCTGCACCAAATCAACGTCCTCGGGACCCAGGCCGCTCATCTCATAGGCCTGGAGCGCGGCCGGTTCTGTGCGGTAGGGACTGAAGGCCGAATGATCAGCACCTCGTCCGTTGTAATCGCCCGATGTCAAAACAGCGGCGGCTATGGACACTGCGCGACTCTCGTCGATGCCATACTTGGCAAGATCTTCACGGGCGCAGAGGACCGCTGCAGCGCCGCCCTCACTGGTAGGGCAGCACTGGAACAGGGTCAGAGGGTCTGCCACCATCCGCGAATTCAAGACTTCTTCCACCGTGTAGGTGTCTTTGCGATGGGCGTAGGGGTTCATGGCAGCGTTCTGCCGTGCCTTCACGCTGACTTTGGCCAGGGCTGTGGCGGGAGCGCCAGTCTCCTCCATGTAGCGCTTGCCTCTGAGCGCATACCCGGCCATCATGTGGTCTCCGCCGATGTACCGTTCAGGGGCATCTTCGGCGGTCACGGTCACTGGGCCACGTGGCACCTTCTCCGCGCCGAAAGCCAGCGCCATGTCGTAGAGTCCAGTGGTGATGCCCCAGTAGGCCTGCCAGAAGGCCGTTGAGCCACTGGAGCAGGCGTTCTCTACGTTCACGATGGGCACGCCCGTCAGGCCCAGTTTAGACAGCGTGGTCTCGCCGATGGACATTCCCTGGTAATAGACATGGCCGAAGTAAGCGATGGCGACGTCTTTCCACTTGACCTTCGCGTCCTCCAATGCCTGCAGCACCGCCTCGATGGCCAGATCTCCGAGGTCCTTGTCGGGAAAACGGCCGAAGGGGTGAAGGCCAACCCCCACAACCATGACCTCACGACCGGGTTTTATATTATTCATGGTCTGTTCTCCAAAATTACGCAGGGCGCCATTTATAGACGGCTTTGTCCGGGCCGCCGCCCTCCGCGGGGACGGCCTGGAGCGTCATCTCAACGTCCATTCCAATCTCGAGATCGTCATATTTACAACCTATGACCTCGGCCAGCACCTGAGGCCCCTGGGGTAGCTCCACTTGCCCTAATACGTAAGGAACGTCTCCTGGCCAACCAGCGGGCGGGATTCTAACGATGGTGTAGCTGAACAATATACCTTTGACGCCCAGTTCAACGGCCTCTAGATCCCGCGAGGTACACGACTGGCAGAAGACAGCTGTCCCGAACACTGTGGTATCGCAGTCTTTGCAACGGAACCCGATGAGAGTGCCTGTGCTGGCATCGTCACTGGTCAGCTTTAGCCGGGTGGGGTCGATGGAGATTGGGATTACCGGTCGTTCTGAGTCTGGCATACCCGGCATTATACAGGCCCATTGACCAGTAATGCCTCAAATGTTAGGTTGACCGGCACAGCCGGGTTTATTCTCAAATATCCAAAAGAGTTTCCAATCGATGTCAAACCGTACAAAAAAACCGTGGGAACAGTCCCTGGGTCAATTCCTGGAAGAGGTGGTGGCCCGTAACCCCGGCAAGACCTTTATCGAGATCGGCGGACTGAGCAAAACCTATCAGGAATTCTACGATGGGGTCCGGAAGGCGGCGGCCATGTTTGCCGGACTGGGGATCCAGAAAGAAGACCGTGTCTGCCTATTCCTGCCCAACTGCATCGAATACGTCTATTCCTGGTTTGGGCTGTCCCTCATCGGCGCCATCAGTGTCCCAGTGAACACCGCTTACAAGCGTGACGAGATGGCCTACATCCTGACAAACGCAGAGGCCAAAGCGCTAGTGACCGACCCATCTCTAGCGGATGTTGCCGGAGCGGCAGCGGAACTGGCTCCCAGCGTGGTGGTGAAGCTACTGAGGGGTGTTGAAGGTACGGTTCCTGACGGCTGGACCGACTATTCTGTAGTCCACGATACTGCTGAACCTCTGGTCGTACTCCCTGAGATATCCCCCCACGACGTGTCTATGCTGGTTTACACTTCGGGAACCACGGGCAATCCAAAGGGTGTCATGTGCACTCACCTGATGTACGTGGCCGCCGGACAGGGGTTCGCCTACTGGACAGAGGCTACTTCAGAAGACAGGTTCTTCACCTGCTTGCCCTACTATCACGCTAACATCCAGTACTATTCCACAATGGGAGCGTTGGCTTCCGGTGGTACTTTGGTGGTCGTCGACCGCTTCAGCGCGTCGCGGTTCTGGGGCCAAGTGCGAGAGGCCCAGGCCACGGTGGTCAACTTCATCGGCATGATGATGCCTGTCTTGGCCAAGAACGAACCGTCCTCCGACGACAAAGACAACACAGTGCGGTTGTTCTATGGATCACCGTCATTTCCGCCGGAGTTCTTGGCCGACTTCCAGGAGCGGTTTGCCACTGACATCATCGTAGGCTTCGGCATGACCGAGACCTGCTTCGGGACCATCGAGCGCATCGGCGAAGCCCGGCGCGCTGGGTCGTCAGGCGGGCCGCGGCAGCACCCGGAGCCGGGCTTCGAGAACAAGGTGTGCATCGCCGATCAGGTGACCGGAGAACAGATAGGTGTGGACACCGTGGGTGAAATCACCATCCATAATCCGGCCATCATGCCCGGATACTGGCGCAACGACGAGCAGAACTCTGAGACCCTCAGGGACGGATGGCTATACACCGGTGACCTGGGTTGGGTGGACTCGGATGGGTTCCTATACTTCGTCGATCGGAAAAAGGATATCATCCGCCGCCGGGGCGAGAACATCTCGTCTCAGGAAGTGGAGAATGTGGTCAAGCGCCACCCCAACGTACTGGATTGCGCGGTATTGGCCGTACCATCGGAACTGGGCGAAGACGAAGTCAAGGCATACGTCACACCCAGGGAAGGCGCAATCCCGGACCCGCAAGAACTGGTCTACTGGTGCGCAGACAACCTCGCCTACTTCAAGGTTCCCCGTTACTGGGAGGTCAGGGACGAACTACCCCGCACGCCGAGCTTGCGCGTGAGAAAAGATGTCCTACGTCAAGAAAGAGAAGACCTCATAGAAGGCTGCTTCGACATGGAAGCCGCCGGTATCAAATTACGCTGACAGCCTGCGAGGAATTAGCATGACACGCTACTGGCTCTTTAAATCCGAGCCGAACGCCTATTCTTTCGACGACCTGATGAACGAGGCCGATGGCTGGGCCGAATGGGACGGTGTACGCAACTACCAAGCCCGTAACTTCATGCGGGATGATATGAAAGTGGGAGACCAGATCCTGTTCTACCATAGTAACGCCAAACCCATGGCCGTGGTGGGCCTTGCCAGCGTCGTCCGGGAAGGCTATGACGACTTCCACGGCTTGGACCCGAACGACCAGCACTATGAACCTAAAGCCACGTCGGAGAACCCTATTTGGTCCATGGTGGATATCCGGGGCGAACGCCCTTTGGCGCGCCCAGTAACTCTGGCCGAGATCAAAGAGAACCCCAACCTGAAAGACATGCTTCTCATTAGAAAAGGCATGCGCCTGTCCATTCAACCAGTTACCAAAGAAGAATTCGACGAGGTTGTAAAGGTAGGCGGGGAACCAGCAGACTCATCAGTTCTATAGCTCGTTTATCCCGAGCTTATCAAGGGAAGGTCACACCTGCTGATGATTCATGCAAGGTCTAATCCAAGCGATGGTTTGACAGGCTAACCATTAGTAGATGTACTAGGTATGAAAAATCTCATTCCTTCAAAAGCGAGATGGTTGGGGCGTGGCTAAACGCGTAACAACCACCCTGGTGTGGCGTCACCGACAAACTACGGAGGTTTAATATGCCAGACTACAAATACGAGACTTTGTTGGTGGAGCAGGACGAATCCGTCTTGACCATCACCCTGAACCGCCCCGAACGGCTGAACGCCGTTGACCGGACCATGCATCTAGAACTGGAAGAGGTATTCGGCGAGGTGGCTTACGACGCTAGCGTCAGCGCCGTGGTGGTTACTGGCTCGGGCCGCGGGTTCTGTTCCGGCGGAGATGTCAGGTCCATGGACGAACGCGGGCAGTCGAACGTGCTGGAGCGAAGGCCTATGGGCGTCGTGTCCCAGAGCGGCCGCCGCATCTTACATAACATGATGTGGGTGGAACAGCCTATAGTCTGCGCTCTAAACGGTGTAGCAGCCGGGCTCGGTGCAACCATAGCCTTGTTCTGTGACATCATCTACGCATCGGATCAGGCCCGCATCGGCGACACCCATGTGAAGGCCGGTCTTGTGGCCGGAGATGGCGGAGCGGTCATCTGGCCCTTGCTGATCGGTGTGGCCAAGGCTAAGGAATTGCTGATGACCGGCGACATCGTCGACGCCGCCGAGGCTGAGCGCATCGGCCTGGTCAACAAAGTCGTCCCACATGACCGATTAATGGCAGAAGCAAAAGGCCTGGCAAAGCGTCTTGCCAACGGCCCGGCGATGGCTATTCGTGGGACCAAACATGCTATCAACAAGAAGGTCTGGAACGACCTTAACCTAGCCCTGGACATGGGTCTGGCTTTGGAAGAGCGCAGTTCCCGCCATCCCGACCACCATGAAGCCGCCCGGTCGTTCGTCGAGAAGCGCCCTCCGGAATACAAAGGTGCGATCTAAGGAGTCGGGAATTGGCCAACAGTGACACACAATCAGCTCTGGCGTTTCAAGAAGCCACAAAGCTGAGCTACATCAACCTTCTGACCAAACCACCGCTGTACAAGTCATACTCTGGCTTAACTCGGGTTCCCTTGCCAGAGGCCGCGCCACCGA
The DNA here is from genome assembly GCA_022451945.1 of Dehalococcoidia bacterium. Classification (GTDB taxonomy): domain Bacteria; phylum Chloroflexota; class Dehalococcoidia; order Lucifugimonadales; family UBA3495; genus UBA9611. The sequence continues at coordinate 14,705 of JAKUNK010000012.1, read as the reverse complement.
GAATGCCAGCGTTGGACGCCATTCTGGGCTCAGCAACGACGGACGTCGCACCATTGGACTTGGCTGGTATAGCGATATTGCTCCATTACTCTGCTGGATTGATCAGAAAGCGCGAATTGGCAATGGCTGGTGAGGTGCACTACCGTGCTGCCGCGTCCGCTGGAGCGCTCTATCCTACAGAACTGTACCTTGTCTGCGGCGAACTGGCCGGACTAAGCGCTGGCGTCTACCATTACTCCCCCGCCGACAACGCACTGACGGAATTGAGAAAGGGCGATTTCCGGGGCAACCTGGCAGGCGCTGCCGCCGATGAATCATTGGCCTCTACTCCTGCAATTGTGGCCAGTACGACTGTCTTCTGGCGAAGCGCTTGGAAGTACCGCACGCGGGGTTACCGCTATTGTTTTTGGGACAATGGCACGGTGTTGTCCAATCTCCTGGCGTCGGTCAATTCCCTGGGTCTGCCGGCCCGAGTATTGGCAGGATTCGTGGACGCTGATGTGGACAAGCTTCTTGGTGTGGACTCGGAGAAAGAGGCCAGCACCTGCTTGGTGGCACTGGGCCAGAACTCCGGGGCTCAGCCATATGTGGTTAAGGCTTTGGCCGAGATAGAAAAAGGCGACCTATGCTTTAGCGACCCCATCCCATACCCTGAGTCGGACCAACTCCACTCCGAATCTTGTTTGATCTCAGCGGATGAAGTCCAAGATTGGCGGGGCCACGCCCATGGCCAAGAGACACGCTTCATCACGGATTTGGAGTCAGGCGCTTTGGGCGATGCGATTCTAGATAGAGGGTCAACTCGGCGGTTTTCCAGAGAGAATATCACCCTGGCCCAACTTACGGCGTTATTGGCGGCGTCGTCGGCAAACATGACTGCCGACTTCGAAGGCGGCCTCACCGAGCCTTACCTGATCGTTAACGCCGTGACGGGTTTAATCCCGGGCGCATATCACTTCTCCAGGAATGTGGGGGAGGCAGAGATTCTGAAAGAAGGGGAGTTTAGGGATGAGGCTGGGCATCTATGTTTCGAGCAGGCTTTAGGAGCTGATGCCAGCGCCGTGATCTATTTCATGACAGACCTGGACAAGACTCTGGAAAGGTATGGCAACCGTGGCTACCGGGCAGCTCAGTTGGAGGCTGGGGTGATGGGCGGGAACGTCTACCTAGCCGCACATTCTCTGGGGCTCGGAGCAACCGGTATGACTTTCTTCGACGATGCCGTCACTGCCTTCTTCTCGCCTCATGCTGCCGGGAAGAGCTTGATGTTTCTTGTTGGCATAGGGCAAACCGCGACGCCTAACCGGGTGAGACCATTCCGTTCCAAATACGGGGTGCTCAAAGACTCTCTAGCCCGTGGGGCAACCGGCGACCGGCGTCCGGTGCCAGACTGGCTCTACAGCAACTGAACTAGCCGATACTGTTCTTACGGATGTGCTCCAGCGCCATCTGCATGTGCCATTCCATAGCCCCTAGGCCCACCACTCGCACGCCCACATTGAATAGTCGTTTGGCTGCTGCGGCCATGGAATCGAAGTCAGGCGAGTCCAGGCCCATGTTGTACATGATGGACGCGCCGTTTTGCTCGGCGGTCTTTACCGCTCCCTCCAACAGCCGCATCACCTTGGGGTCTTCGTACTTGAAGGGTACTCCAAGAATCTTTGTGACGTCGCCGGCCGCCAGCCAGACCAGTTCTATCTCGTCGATGGCTAGTATCTCGTCCAGTTCATTAAGAGCCCCTTCACTCTCAACTGTTGGGACGACCAACGTGCCGGCCCGAGTCTTGGCGGCGTATTCGGGAAATTCTTCGGCGGTCCAAAAGCGCCTGAGATGTATTTGCCGATGCCAATCATCTTTGAGACCCACTAGGTCTCGGACTTCCTGCGCCGATCCAACTGACACCGTCACCGCTGTAGCGCCTAAGGCCAAGGCCCTGGCAGCATCGGATATGGTCCGACGGTCTGTGCCGTCCGCCCAAGGGAATGACTGGACGCGAATCATGGGCGATATGCCGGTGCCTCGGGCTGCCCTTACTAGATTGGCGATGTTATCCCAGTCGTGGGCGGTGAACATCATGTCTGCCATGAAACAGTCGATGCCCGCTATGCCGGCCACCTCCACCATGTTGGGGTGGCTAAACACGTACGCGCAGAGGGATGGTTTCCCGTTCTTTAAATTGGCCAGCAATCTGTCCGTTTCTTCGCTAGGGAAAAGCACGGGACACCTCTAAATCCAAGATTGGAGAATCAGTAGGGAGTTTAGCCCAAATCACCCAAGGGCACAAAACAGATGAGCCTTGAAATCTTCGCGGCTCATCTGTTTCTGGATTTTGCAGAGTGTATCCTAAGTTACTGTTACGTCTGGCCGTGTCGCACTCGATGGCCTGAGAGCAATGCCGAGTATATAATTCGCCCCACCGAAGTCAGTAATGGCACTCAGGCAGGGCCAGCCTCAACTCCGATTAAGGCCGGCCCTCAAATAGAAATGAAGGAGTCTCAGATGGAAACTGTAGGATTTATCGGACTAGGGAACATGGGCGGCGGCATGGCCGGAAATATCCAGAAGGCTGGATACCCCATGATCGTACATGATATCAACGAAGGTGCTACTCGGCCGTTTTTGGAAAGCGGTGCTCGTTTGGCCAGCTCCCCTGCCGATGTGGCCAGTCAATGTGACGTAACTTTCACGTCACTGCCCGGACCCAGAGAGGTTGAGGCGGTCGCAGTCGGCCTAGACGGTGTGCTGCAAGGCGCCAAGCCAGGATCGATTTATATAGACCTTTCGACCAGCAGGCCAACGTTGATCCGTGAGTTGGAACCTAAGTTCCGGGAGAAGGGAATCCACGTCCTAGACGCTCCTGTCAGCGGAGGAAAGTCTGGCGCTCAAAGCCGGAACCTGGCTGTGATGGTCGGGGGAGACAAAGCGATCTTCGACCAGGTTAAGCCGTTGCTAGACGCTTTTGGAGACAAGGTGTTCTACGCAGGGGAGATTGGCGCGGGTTCTGTAGCCAAATTGGTTCACAACATGATTGGACATGGCGTTCGCCAGGCCATAGCAGAGGGGATGACCCTTGGAGTTAAAGCCGGAGTCGACACCGAATCGCTTTGGCAGTGCATTCGCCGTGGCTCTCTGGGCCGAATGAACGTCCTGCACGAGGGCTTCGTCAGGACCGTGTTCAAAGGTGAATACGAGCCTGCCGGATTCGCTCTGAACCTCGCCCGGAAGGATATCGGCCTGGCCACTGAGTTGGCCAAAGAATTCGATGTCCCCATGCCCATCGCCAACCTGTCCGAGCAGTTGGCCATCCAGGCCATGAACCGCGGGTGGGGTGAGCAAGACAGCACCGCGGTAGTGAAGCTGCAGGAAGAAATGGCTGGCGTTGAGATCCGTGCAGATGTGGACGTGGCCAAAGCGGCTAAGTTTATATCCACTCATCCCGATGAGTAGCTGATAGTCCGCCAACATAAAAGGCTGGCGCCAGACTATCGGCGTCAGCCTTTTATGAAAACTTATTATTCGGAAACCTTAGACGTCTATGTTTGAGGCGTCCGTTGTAGTTACGATTTTATCCTTAGGATTAGCCACTCCTTGCAGGTTTTGATCGCCATTCGAATGTAGTCCGTTCTGCATCAATCCCATCTCACCCCAGAGCTGGTGGAGGAGTGTTTTTTCGTCAGGAAGGCCGTTATTCAGGATAGTTGGAAGCCCTTCAACGCTATCCCACAGATTGGTGAAGTCCTCATTCATCAGCTCGATTATGGAACTCCTTACACCCATTGTAACTCCGATGTCGGGGTACAGTTTCCAGCATTGGTCTTTTACAGCAGCAAGCCACTCTTCCTTGGTGTGGCAGTTTCCTCGGTCTTCCTCGAAATGCCACCTGTACCAGGCTGTCACCATATCCGAATAGGTCGTAAGATCGGAAAGCGATGCTCCTACCACTGACATCTGGACTACGAACCGGTGAGTGTCGTCTGGGTGCCCTTCGACTGCAGCGAAACGCCTCGCACCACCGAGCGATCTCAACACCTCGTCGTGCACGGCTGAGTCGCTTACCCCTACGCCTGATGCCGAGTCGACATGCCCTATGCCGACCTCGCCAACCCTAAACATCTTCTGTTCCATCGCAGCAGCCCCTCTGTACATTTCAACCAACAGTTGAGAGAGTTGAGAGTGGCTGTTCGGATCTTTGCCGAAACCGGACAGCATGGACAAAAATCCACTTTCTATCGAAACCGTATCTCGGATCTTCTCCGCGATCGCCATAGCGAGCGTGTCTTCTAGATGATCGGCTGATACCCGGGAGGTTCCGAAGATTGGTGTCCCCTGGAGGGCGTCCCGCACAGCTGCGGAGATTTGGTCGAACTCCATGGGGCTGAGGTTGAATCTGTCCAGGACAAGAAGCGCTATATCCTGCGCTGATCCGCCTGTGAGGAGGTTTTTCGTGGCGGGGTCCTCGCTATCGAATGACCAGTTGTCGGAATCAACTACCCTCTGGAATAAGGATCCCCCTAAGCCAGCCCTGCGCCGGACGTCATTGGATGTATCTAACCAGGATGACATGAACTCTTTGAGGTATTCGTCAAGTTTTTTAATGACCTCGCCTGTATGGTTCAGTGCGAGGCAATCCAGCCATTGGTCTGTTTCGACTTCCCACTTCCGGAGTCGTTTGTCTCTGTCGGACCCTCCTTGTGCTAGGTCTGCGAATGTATATTCTGTAACCGGAGGCAGCTCTCGGATGACCGCTCTAGGACCGAGGGAGTCCCACTTGCGTACTTCAGGGTCTTGGTGTGGGTACTGGATCAGCGATTGTATGTATATGGTTTCTAGTCTTCGGTGAACTTCATCGATCAGTCCGTTCCGTTTTTGGCCGGCAATCGAAATCGCTCTACTCAATTCATTTCTGATCTGATTGTTAGCCTCTAAAATGACACGGTCGCTGATGTTGCCGTCGGGACTTAATTGCTCAAGGATCAACTGAATTCCCTTTTCGCAATCGGTGAGGCTTTCATGTATCGCGGCGTGTATCTGATCAAACGCTATACGTGATCCAACACCAGTTGGTTCGGCACTTAGAAAGTCAAGAGGATCTAAGACAGTGGGTAGAGAGGCCGAGGATGCCTTAAAACTTAGCCGTTTTTTCCCGAGACCGAAAATGTTCATGACAAGCCTTCGCAATAGCCTAATCCAGGCGAAATATATGCCCATATCTGATCTACCTAGCCTTTCCTAAAGTGCCCGTGATAACGATTAAGTCTCAGGGCCAAATCAATTTTGAACCGGTATTATATTTGCTACCGATTCGGGTATAGCAATAACTTTTTGTTTATCTTCTTGGCGGCCCCCAGAGATGCTGGAGCCATTGCCTTGCAGTCAGGTCGAAAAACCCGTCCAGCAAGCCAACCTCTTTTGAACTAATTGCGCCGAACCTTGCGTCGATCCGGTTATTGGCCTCTCTCATCGTCTCGTGGTAGCGGGCCCACCAATCTTGTCCGGTTCCATATGCATCGGCAATGAGATCGCCTACAACACGTGCGACATGCGCCCGCTGAGCGATGACAGATTCTTTAGGTGACCTGTGGAGAAGTGCTATATCGAAATGTGGTCCAGTTGCGCGCACCCGTTTGTCTGGATAGACGGTTATCTCGAACGAGTCGTTACCGGTATGTGCGCCGCTACCGGCGGCTATCCCTGTAGCAGCACGTAAAAATTCGGTAATTGCGTACGCATTTCGTAATTGGAGCGGGAAACTATTATCAGGATCCCTTGAGAGCCCGCGTTGGGGTACTAGGAGGTGCAATACCGTACTGAAGTTGTAGGATGTGCCCCTTGCTTCAGCCAGCGCAGCGAGTATCACTGGCAGAGCACCGATGGTACCGCCACCGAGGAATGCGACCACGTGAACCCTGAGATATGTCTTACCCTCGTAATATGGGCAGATATCCTGGATCAAAGTATCGATATGGCCCCTTATACCCGCGTAGTTGTAGCGAGCGGCTACTCCCGCGTTAGCCAAGAGTCCCAAAGCCCCTTCTCGAGATAGGCTGAGATTTTTGAGTTCAGGCACGCACTCTGTAATCCAGGGGCGATGATCTCTTAAGTTCGCAAAATGGGGCAGTTCCAGTGGGATGAATTGGGAACCTCGAGATACTTCATCTCTGGTGGCTTCCCTAGTGTCCAAGTAGACGAATCCAATCGAATTTTTGTCATTTTGAGACCAACCTGCAGTGTTGTCCTCCAGTTGTCTAGTTATCTGGCATGCTGTTGATCCCAGTCCAATAACCAGAGCCGGAGAAGCCACCCTAGGTGTCGTCCTTGCCATGGACATCCTTGAGAGAACTCCTGTCCTCGCGGCATTTGTCATTACCATAAAATCTCCTGATAAACCATCAGAGGCGAAAAAAAAGAATAAAACTAACTGTTATGACAACCCAGTTGCCAAACTTACTACGGAAAAGCCCAAGATATTGTAACGTATAGATGGAATACGATGCAATATTTCTCTTGTGGGTTATGGAATAACTTGCTTTGAGTTTTTGGGAGCCGTGCTGGTTACTTGCTCCTTGAGCCACTCTTGTTTGGAAACCACAGGCGTGTGAGCATCTCCATCATGAGGGTACATGTGGCAGGGGCAGGATGAGCGCCTTTAACACCGTTTCAGATGGAACCTAGAGGTAAACCATCCACTCCAACAGATTATGGTCTGGATCCCGAGCATACATGCTGACTGCTTCCAGAGACCCCCTCGCACGCGCACCTTTTCGTGGGCCAGGCCCTCTAATAATTTCAACACCGGCGTTAGACAACATCTTTTGACACTCCTCCGCGGTGCCGTCCCAAACAAAGCAGATATCTGCTGATCCAGGTACAGCTGTATCGCCACGCAAGCTAGCGGTATAGCCCTCTGGGTGGACGTTTATCTTGGATTCTCCTACTTGGATAGAAAAAATGTTAGCTTCCCCAGACCGCCATTCTGCTTCATCGTTAATATCAAAACCCAACCGTTTGTAGAACTCGATGAGCCTGTCCGCATCTGCGGTGGGCATTGCTAGGTGGTCGATGCCAACGGTATTCATTCTAAGCCTCCTGCGTATCGCCTAATCCACTAATCCAATGATGCTACTTGTCACGCATTTCCAATGATATATTTGACCACTGTTACTCGCAAGGAATTCCTTCCAGTTGCAACGTGGCAGAGTCAGAATTTGAGACAATTGTGGTACTTTAAGGTCGTTCTTGGGAGCGTGCTTAGGTTATCGCCATTAGACCTGATGAGATATGTATAGGGAGTAATTATGTTCGATCTACTGCTTAAAAATGGTCGGATCATCGACGGCACTGGTCAGACTTGGTTTCGAGCTAGCTTGGGGATAACTGATGACTATGTCACTGTGGTGCATGGAGATACATCTCAATTGCCTGCCGGTAGAGCCATTGATGTTGCAGGGTCTATGGTCTGCCCTGGGTTCATCGATATGCACTCTCATTCAGAGCTCATGCTGATGACTGAACCTGAGCACCACGCTAAAGTCAGGCAAGGTGTGACCACCGAGGCCATCGGCATGGATGGCCTATCTTACGCTCCAATCTCAACCCCCAAACTGGAGCAACTGCTGACGTTCCTGGCCGCAATCAACGGCACACCTCCTCCTGACATTCGTTGGAGCTCGGTCAAGGAATTTCTAGACGTTCTTGATGGCCGGGCCGCATGCAACGTGGCGTACATGGTGCCCCACGCCGCTATCAGAATCGAAGCCATGGGCTGGGAAAACCGCTTGCCCACTCCGACCGAACTCGAACGCATGAAGCAATTGGCCCGGCAGGGTATGGAAGATGGCGCTTTTGGTTTCGCAACTGGGTTGACTTACCCACCAGGGGCCTATAGCGATACGGACGAACTGGTGGCTATATCTGAGGCTATCGCTGACTTGGGAGGCTTTTATATGACCCATGCCCGTTATACGAAAGGGGACCAACTCTTGGACCCATTCCGCGAGGCCATTGAGATCGGCCAACGAAGCAGTGTACCGGTTCATATATCCCACTACCACAGCCCTGTGGATGGCATGGGGCAAAGGATGATTGGATTGGTAGACGAAGGGCGAAACGCTGGAGTTGACGTCACATTTGACCAATATCCCTACGCAGCTGCAAGTACCATCCTACATTCTTTGCTTCCTTATTGGGTCCATGCGGGAGGGCCTACGGTTTTACTTGAACGCATCAAAGATCCTGTGGTGAGAGAACAGATCGGTGACGCCGTAAATCCGATGTGGGGTTCAACCCTCGACAACTACATCTTTAGCCACATCGGCTCAGATAAGAACAAGGAATGGGAAGGCCGGTCAATAGTCGACATGGCTAACTTCGAGCAAAAGAAGTTAGTTGATAGTATCTGCGACCTTCTCATCGATGAAAACTTAGAAGTAGCTTTCGTTGCCAGGACAGGGAACCCTGAGAATATCCGTACTATCGCCCGTCATCCTGCACACATGGTGGGCTCCGATGGCGTTCTTACCGGTGAGATGCCAAATCCTCGAACCTACGGTACCTTTCCTTATGTTTTGGGCCAGTTCGCTCGTGAGGAAGGCCTGTTCCGTATAGAGGAAGCGGTCCGGAAGATGACAGCCTTACCTGCCCAGCGCCTCGGCCTCCAGGACCGCGGCATCCTCAGAAATGGCATGAAAGCCGATGTAGTGGTGTTCAACCCGGATACGGTGGAAGCCAAAGCTACTTTTGAAGACCCGAAACATTACCCAGTCGGCATCAATTACGTAATCGTCAATGGCCAGGTTGTTATCGATGATGGAATCCATACTGGAGCTCTTCCTGGAAGAGCTCTGAGATCGCAATAGATCGCCCAAGCTTTAAACGTAGATTCTCGACATACGGCGTGACTAGGCTTGTTGGCCCGTCGCGTGATGATGCATAATCGACAACCGACCCAAGCATCAGAAGATTGCTCGGATCTGACATTTACAAAGGACATACAGATGGACTTCGAATCTAGCTATACCCCAGACCAAGAAGAATTCCGCAGGGAGGTCAAAGCCTGGCTAAAGGACAATGTGCCTTCCGGCATCGTCCAGCCGGCTGACCCCATAGACCTGACCGAAGAGCAGTACCAGATGCGGCGCGAGTTCGGCCGCAGGCTGGGTGCCAAGGGCTGGCTCTGGCCCACAGCAGATACTGAGTACGGCGGCGGCGGATTGGACGTTGACCATTCTGTTGTCCTGGAAGAAGAGGTTGGCTTGTACGATCTGACAATCCCTCCCTTTTATGACTCCGGAGGTAGGCTCGGTGGTGCATCCATAGTGGTCTGGGGCTCGGACGATCAGAAGAAGTTCTTCTTGCCTCCCATCTTCACTGGCGAGGTCCGCACCTGGCAGTTACTCTCGGAGCCGGAAGCAGGGTCCGATCTGGCTAATGTCAAGAGCACCGCAGTCAAGGATGGCGATGACTACATCATCAATGGCCAAAAGGTCTATGTTGGCAGCTCGTTGGGCTGCGACTACATGTGGACCCTCACAGTGACGGATACCGAAGCAAAGCGGCACGAGAACTTGGGCTGGTTCATGATTCCCTCGGACTTGCCTGGCATAACAGTGCAGCCAATGGATCTGCTGATCTCCGGCGGTGAGTCAGGCGCAGGGTCAGGTGTTAAGAACACAGTGTTCTTCGACAACGTTCGGGTTCCATCCTTCAACCTGATTGGAGGCCATAACCAGGGCTGGAAGGTTGCCACTACCCACTTGGAACTGGAACATGGCACCGGCGGCAGGATCTCCCGCAACGTGGTTGTCGACAAGTTGTTCGACTACTGTCGCACCAACAAGCGCCGGGGAGAACCCATCACAAAAGACCCGGATGCCCGCGAGAAACTGGTCGACGTTTACATCGAACAAGAGATCGTTCGCCTCCTCCAACTCCGGAATTACTGGATGCGCCACAGCGGCGTGACTACGACCTATGAAGGCCCCCAGGCCTCGTACATGCGGAAAACCCTAGGGTTGAAGATGTCTGGTCATATCTTGGACATCTTAGGACCTGCCTCATTGACATTTGATCCAGAATTGGGAGCGTCGGAGGGCCATATGGAAGCTCACGCCCGAGCTGGCATCGTCGCCATCCACCCCGGCGGCACTACTGACATCCAGAAGGTAATCATGTCCCGTCGTATCGGCATCGGCCGTGAAGTAAGAGAGAAAGCCGGCGCACTGGGTTAATCGATAAATAAACCGATAGCTGACGCCTGAAAGCTGTCGGCTATCTTTTCGAGGAAATATATGGACCTGTCCCTAACTCCCGAACAAGAGATGCTGAAAACCGCGGTGCGCCGCTTCGTACAGCAGGAGTACCCCAAAGAAACGTTGTTGCAGATTGCTTCGCCGACCGAGCCCTCGCCTGAAGGACCCTGGGAGAAGCTGATTCAGACCGGTTGGCTGGGCATCTTGATTCCAACTGAGTACGGCGGCGATGGCGGCTCTTTTACCGACGCTGGAGTGCTGTTTGAAGAACTGGGCCGCGGCCCAGTTCCTGGTCCTCACATCAGTTCCGCTGTCTTGGCGGCGCTGACTCTGCTAGAGGGCGGCACCGAAGAACAGAAAAAAGAATGGTTGCCCCGCATGGCCAATGGCGAGGTAAGAATGGTAGCGGCCATAACCGAAGCCGACTATGGTTGGTTGGAAGGCGATGTTCGCCTCACGGCTAAGGTGACCGATGACGGATTCAGCCTGAACGGGAAGAAAGCCTACGTGTATGACGGTGAGTCGGCCACCCACTTGCTCTGTGCCGCCAGGTCAGAAGAGAGTAATGACGTAGGCCTGGTGATTATTAATTCCAACAACCCAGGGGTCAGCATTCGGAATCTCCCCGGATTCGCTTGGAATTCAGCCGAGATTTCTCTAGAGAACGTGCCTGCAGAGCTTTCCCAAGTCTTGGGTGGAAACTTCGCTGGAGGCTGGGATGCCCTGGAGCGGGCCGAATCCAAGACCATCCCCGTCCTATGCGCCTATCAGGTGGGCGGCAGCCAGGCCATATACGAGTTATCGGTGGACTACAGCCGAACCCGCCACCAGTTCGGCACGCCTATAGGCAGGTTCCAGCGGGTACAAGACCAAGTCATAAACCTACTTAACGCCTTGGACGCCGCACGATGGACCGCCTATGAGGCTCTCTGGAAGTTGGATATCGGTCGGGACGCGGCAGACAGCATTCATCTGGCCAAAGCAGTGGGAAGCGAAGGCTATTATGAGGCCTGTAACTATGCTCATGAAGTCCACGCCGGGGTAGGAAGCATGACCGAATACGGGCTAACCCTGCATACCACCGCTTCCCGTACGCTATATCACTATCTCGGTGATCCCAGATTCCACCGGCGCCGTCTTGCTGACGCTCTAGGGCTTTAAATCACCCCATGCCGGCTGGATTCGTCTGAGATGTGTACTTTTCTGGTTCGGAAAGGGCATGAGTAGATAGGGCGTAGAGGACGCATGGGATAAATGGGAAGTCGGTCGTTAGTATCGATTCTAGGCAGGATGTGGTTGATGCTCCGCGGAAAATATACTGAAGGTCGACGCGTCTGCTAGGCAACCGAATGCGACAATTGGGGCTATAGGTCGCGTCGGGCTGGCGCGGTTCTAACCCACCCGTTCGCCCTGAAGCTCACGTTGGCGCATGCTCATCCGCACCACTGCAAGTTCTTCCCAGGTATAGTCGTCACCGAGCGTGTCACGGACTGGGGTTAGGCGGGCCTCGCCCATCTCTTTGAAGGCTGCTTCTATCCGGACTCTCCGGTCGTCAGACGGCATCAGGTGCTCCAGGTCTAATCGGCCGCCGTCCTGTACGAACCGCTCAAGATGACTGCGGATGGTGGTTTCGCTGATGCCGCGCTCTTTGGCGACTTCACCCAACGACAATCCCTGGGTAACCAATCCGACCGTCTCCCGTATGCTCGTGCTGATTCCATGGATCTTCTTCTTTGGGGCTTTCACCGGTACCCGTTCAACAGCCATCGATTGTCCATTGGCATGCGTATACTCCGTGATGACCTTCAAGAATGGTTGGCTGAACTCCTTAAGTTTGGCATCACCGACACCGGATATCTTGGAGAATTCGAACTCGTTCTGGGGAATGTGAAAGGCCATCTGCTGTAGGGCTTTGTTGCCGAAGATCACGTAGGCCGGAACTTCGCGGTCGGTGGCGATCTCTAGACGGAGCGCGGCCAATTCGTCGAACAACTTGGTGTCGTAAGCCGTCTCTCTGTCCCCTGATCCCACCTGCTGTAGGGGCGCCGGGGGCTTGGGTCTGGTCAGGGTCAGTCTGTCCCTGTTCTTCAGGAAATTTCTGCCCTGAGGAGAAACGGCCAGGGTCGGGTATCCGCTGCCCTGTTGGGCCAGCAACCCGTTGGTCACCAGGGACCGGACCATCTCTTTCAGCTCGTCGGAATCCACTTCCCTGGAGATACCGAAAACCGGCAGTTCGTGGTGCCCTCTGGAGCGCACGGCCTTGTTGGCTGACCCTCGGAGTACATCTACTAGGTAGTTCACGCCGAAACGCTCGCCGGTGCGGATGGCCGTGGACAGTATCTTCTGGGCGATTTCTGTCGCGTCGAACTCCTCACGGGGCAGAAGGCAGATGTCGCAGCCACCGCACTCCGTCTTTGGCCAGGACTCGCCCAGGTATTCCATCAGGTAGGCGCGCCGGCAGGTTTGCAGGTCACACATCGCCAGAATCTGCTCTAGCTTAGTGTGGGCTTTGTTGCGCTCATCGTCGTCTTCGATCTGACCGATGAAATATTCCTGCTTGGAGCGGTCACCGTAGGAATAGAAGAGCACGCAATCGCTGGCCAGGCCGTCTCTACCCGCGCGGCCTGTTTCTTGGTAGTAGCCCTCCACAGTCTTGGGCAGATCGTAATGCACCACAAGCCGCACATCAGGCTTGTCTATGCCCATGCCGAAGGCGATCGTTGCGACAACTATTTGAACCTGGTCCCGGATAAACTTTTCTTGGGTATCCCGGCGCACGTCCCGTTCTAGTCCGGCATGGTAAGGGAGGGCGCTGAAGCCTCTTTCTGACAACTCTAACGCTGTTTCCTCCGTGGCCTTCCTGGAGAAACGGTAAACGATCGCTGAGCCTCCCCGATGTTTCTCCAAAAGGTGAATCAGAGACCCCAATGGTTCGGTCTTGGGCTGGATGGTGTAGGTCAGGTTGGGGCGGTTGAAACTGGATATGAATGTCTCTGGGTTAATCAGACCAAGCTGATTGACGATGTCTTCCCGCACCTGCTCGGTGGCGGTGGCGGTGAGAGCGATGACCGGAACGCCGGGGAAGCTCTGACGGAGGGTTTTGAGGTTACGGTAATCAGGTCTGAAATCGTGGCCCCATTCGGAGATGCAATGGGCTTCGTCGATGGCGATTAGGTTAACGTTCAGTGATTGTAAGAACCGTTGAAAGCCTGGAAGGGCCAGGCGTTCGGGGGCAACGTAAAGAATCTTGATTTTGCCCTGACGGGCTCGGTCTTGGACCAGAGAGGATTCTTCGGAATCCAGAGTGCTATTGAGCAGTTCTGCCGGGACACCGTTGGCTCGCAGGCCGTCGACTTGGTCTTTCATCAGGGCGATGAGCGGAGAGACCACCAAAGTGAGCCCTTTAAAGCGAAGGGCTGGGAGTTGATAGCAGAGGGACTTGCCGCCCCCGGTGGGCATCAGAACCAAGGTGTCGTGCCTGGCAAGCACCTTGGAGATGATCTCTTTTTGGAGGGGCAGGAATCGATCGAACCCGAAATATGACTTCAGTTGGTCAAGCACGGCCCCATCCTAGCCACGAGGAAGCCGCGCTTCAAGGATATTCTGTCAGTGTTTTGACCAGATGTTGCGGACTAGCGTCCCTTCCATACTGGGGCTCGCTTCTCAGCGAAGGCCAAGACACCCTCTTTGGCGTCTTCGCTTTCCAGCACCTCGTTCCGCTTTTCCTGGGCGAATTTCACCCGTTCTTCCAGGCCCATCTCGGAGCCCTTGATAGAGGCTTCTTTGATAGCTGCCAGCGATAGGGGCGCGTTGGCGGTGATCTTCTGGGCTATCTCCTCTGCTTTGGCCATAACCTGCTCCGGGTCCACCACGTAGTTGACGAGCATCAGTTCCAGCGCCTTATCGGCGTTCACAAAATCACCAGTGAACAGGAACTCAAAGGCGATGTTTCTGGGCACCACCTGCGAGAGCAATGCCGGGCCGCTAACGGACGCGATGCCCCGCTTGGCCTGGGGCCATCCGAACTCAGCTTTGGACGAAGCAATGCGGATGTCGCTGCCGAGGGCTATGCCACATCCCTGCGCCAGGCAGACCCCGTTGATAGCGGCGATGATGGGTTTCCAGATGTTGGATTGGACCACGTACAGATCACCGGTGCTAGGCCCCTCGTTTGCGCCGCCACTGGCCATGGCCACCAGGTCGTGGCCAGTGGAGAACGCCCTGCCTGCTCCTGTGACGATAGCACAACGGACTGTAGTGTTCTTGTCAACGTCTTGGAATGCGTCCCAGAGTTGTTGGCGCATTGGCGGGTCAATCGCGTTCAACTTCTCGGGCCGGTTCAAGGTGATGTAGGCGATGCCTTCTTTGATCTCGTAGATCACTTCATCTGCCATTTAAACCCCTCCAGAATTAGTCCCGAAGGAATCCGGGACATTCAGTTTCTCTTGTTACCTGTTA
>JAKUNK010000117.1:0-1865 GCA_022451945.1 Dehalococcoidia bacterium | reverse complement strand
CTCCACAGTCAAGTCAATGTATTGGCGACCCTCTGTTGTAGGCCAGATATCTGGGAATTATAGTCGAAACCATCTTGGGTTGAGCAATCGTCACCTACACACATTTTAGCTTCAGGGATTGCTCTTATGATCTGTAGCCAGGAGTTGGGCCGCAAGGCCTCCTGCAGCGTCAACCCTGATTTAGGCGAGTCGACCTCGCTGGAGACCTATCCATTGGTAAACACGCCGGGCTGGTTGCCGGTTACGGAGTTGCCCGGATACTAATCGGCGCGAGAGTCGGTGGAGGCGATTCTTGCCGTATTTGCTAGCACTGGCGGGGATCAACAAAAGGGCTCCATCCTACACCCGTTGGATGGAAACCTACGTGGCGACCAACTGCACCATCAGAACGGAGATAGGCTACCAGGGCAACATCGACCGGTACATCGTCCCTGCCGGCGGCGGTTCCGGGAGCGCAGTCTATTATCAAAGCTGGCAACAGCCGGTCTGACCCAACCCGCGGGCGCAACGCAGTGCGCCGACGCACTTGACGTCGAAGTCGCCGAGCAGTTCGTCTTCGTTGACTGTGTCGATGGGGCCAACTGCTCCAGGTGACCCACCGGGCAGCGAGGCGCTACTGACCAGGATGTCCAAGCCCCCAGGCTGGCCGCCTCAGCTATGACGCGGTAGACCTGCTCACGGGATGTCACATCCAAGCCCATGGGGATAACCCCTGGGTCTCGTCTCTGGCCGGTAAAGCCTTGGCGGGCAGCCAGCTACTCTAAATGCCGGAGCTTGGGGTCCAGGGCATCCCTGAGCCAGTCGCCGAACAGATTAAGGGACAGCACCGTGAGAAAGATTGCTATGCCGGGAAGCGCGGAGATCCACCAGGCAACCGCGATCCTGTCTCTACCCTCGGCCAACATGGAGCCCCAGGCGGGGGTAGGAGGCGGCACTCCAGCGCCCAGGAAACTCAGGGCAGCTTCCAAAAGGATAATCACGCCCACCAGCAACGTGGCTACCACTATCACGCTATTGGTGACGCCCGGAAGAATGTGAACGAACATTATACGCAGGGTGGAGGCCCCGGCCACTCGGGCCAGGGCCACATAATCCATGTCCTTGACCCGCAACACTTCTCCCCGGGTGACCCGCGAGAAGAGCGGCCATATCGCTATCGCCAATATAACGATAATAAGCTGAAAGGACGAACCCAAGGACACCACTAGGACCAGCGCGATCAAGATAATGGGCAATGCCAATATTATGTCAACTGTGCGCATGATCAATTCGTCTATCCAGCCGCCGTACCAGCCAGCCACCAAGCCGGCCGTAATACCTATCGAACCGCCTACCATCAGTGTCAACGCCGCCATGATCAGGGAAATGCGGGCACCGTAGATGATGCGCGTCAAGATGTCGCGACCCAAGTGGTCCGTACCCAGCAGATATTTGGTACTACCTCCCGCCCGGGTAACTATCCCCAACTCGTCACCCACGACGGCATCCTCTTGTATCTTCCTGGCATCGTCGAGGGTGATCTGCCTGTGCCCCGCCCCAATGTCCAATTGCCCCTCTACCACCACCTTCATGGAAGTCTGCTCTCCGCCCCAGACTGGCGGCACCAGCCTTTCTCTGAGATTGCCTCTTGTGGGGTGGTGAGGGGCGATCCAAGGGGCGGCGATACCAGCTACCACAACCGACGTCAGGACGATGACCGGTATTATCAGAACCGGCCTCCTCCTGCCTACAATGGCCTTGGCTAGCCTCCCGTAGACGATCGCCCTGAAGATACGCTCCCAAGGCCGCCTAGGCAATGTAAGATCAGTACTTTCAGCCATGTGCCATCTCCCGGCCTCTCTTATGTATAGCGAATCCTGGGGTCG
>JAKUNK010000116.1:0-1932 GCA_022451945.1 Dehalococcoidia bacterium | reverse complement strand
TATACACCGTTGTGGCTTCGCCGCTCCAAACCCGTGAAGTGTCAGCCAACGGCGCTACTCGGCTCATCGTTAACGATGAGAAAGCGGGTCCCTACCTCTTTCGGGTGGGCATTCTGCCAGGAAGCCCCAAAGTCGGAAACCTACACTTGAGCGTACTTATTCAACCAGTCGAGGGCAATGATGCCATAGAAGACGGCCAGATGCTTATCCAAGCTACAGGCCCAGCACCGGAGATGACCGCTGGCCCGGTGCATGCTACAAACACACCGCTCAACCCCCAGGTTTTCGACGCCGACATAACTTTAACCGCCCTGGGTAGATGGACCATGACTCTTGAAACCATAAGCGAGTTGGGCGAAGCCACCCTGGTGGTGCCTCTGCAAGTAACGGAGACTGAAGGATTCAACCTGCTTATAGTGGTTGTGTTCGTTGTGGTCGTCCTGGCCATTGGCACACTTGCATGGTCACAGATCAAACGCCGTAAACAGCCTAACCGAAAATAATTAGTGGAGATACCGATGTACATCAAGAAACCAAATCTCGCTGCCATATTCGTTGCTGTCGCGCTGATAGCGATAATTGGCGGTGTAGCTTGCAGCAGCAGCGATCCGGAAAGGATCGACGTGTCTGTCTCAATAAACTCTGGAGTGATGGAACCAAAAACCATCAAGGTCAAACAGGGTGATATGGTCACTCTAAAGATTTCAGCCGACGAAGGGGGCGAGTTCCACCTTCACACGTATGACATCGAGGCTAACATTCCTGCCGACGAGGAAACCGACTTCTATTTCGTCGCAGACGCCACCGGGCGGTTCAAGATTACTTACCACCCTATGGATGAAAATACACACGGTGAAGCCAGTCACGGCGAAGACGATTCCCACGGTGGAATATTCGAGTCTGAGGTCATTCCTCCTGGAGAATCATTCATCTTCGAAATACACAAACATCTGGCAGGTAAGACCATCCCATTCCACAGCCACTTACGCCCCGCACTGAACGGCTCCATCAATGTTGCGCATAAATCTGGCCAGACTGGCTCCGTTGCCGTTGAGTATACAGATGAAGGGGTGGAACCTCATGAGATAAACGCCTCTCCTGGCACAGTCATCACCTGGACCAACAATAGCTCCGTACCACAATCCGTAATCAGCGGCCATCATGCTGACATGGCGATGGGTGAGCATAAAACAGATAAGCATAAGATGGGGGAACATGACGAAGGAGAAGAGGTTCAGATCGGCTTATTGGAGGTCCAACCAAGATAACTATCTGCGTTTGGCCGTTCACTGATTGGAAACCGAACCTGGAAGGGTAACCGACATGAGGAAACTTAAGATCGTGCTCCCCGTTGCGGCTGCGACGGGGAGCCTAGTAGTCTGGCCAGCCTACGCCCACGGCTTTGGTGAGCGGACAGAATTGCCAATACCACTTGGCTACTTTCTTATCGGCGCCGGGCTTGCTGTAGCCTTGTCCTTCGTATTCATCAGTATTTTGGTAAGGGTCAAGGCTGAGGGGTCGTATTGGCGCTTTAATTTGATTGGTTCAAGCTGGGCCAAAGCGACATTGACTTCTCCTATATCTCTGCTCCCGATTAAATTGCTATCAGTATTTTTGCTCGGCCTGGTGATTGCTACCGGTCTCGGTGGTGAATCTAACCCCTTGCTAAATTTCGGTCCCACATTCATCTGGATAGTCTGGTGGGTAGGGATGGCGATCGGAGTGGCTCTGGTTGGTAACATTTGGGCGCTGATCAACCCTTGGAAAATCTTGTTCGGCTGGGCCGAGGGCCTCTACCGACTGCTTCGTCCGGGCCATGAACTATCTTTGGGGAGAGAATATCCGTCTAAGTACGGCATTTGGCCTGCCCTGATATTGTTCGCGCTATACACCTGGATCCAAGATTCTTACCCCAAGTCAGATGTCCCTACT
>JAKUNK010000115.1:0-2520 GCA_022451945.1 Dehalococcoidia bacterium | reverse complement strand
GTTCTCGCTGTGGTTGGGCCGTCTTGGCGGAACGTCCGATGACCAGCAGTACGGACGCGGAACCCAAGTAACTGGCGCCCACTGCCAGGTACTGCCAACCCGGCCCCACCAGTTCGATTAGCGCTCCGGAGATGACTGCCCCGGCGATGCCACCCGCCTGCATGGCCATCTGGTTAAGAGACAGCCCGTTCAGCGCGTGCTCTGGACCCACGATGTCGTAGGTGTAGGCGCTCCTGGTGGTCAGAGTGAAGGCGAAGACGCAGCCTCCGGCGGCGACCAGGGAAATCACTATCCAAACCGATGGGTCTCCGGTCAGCAAGATCGTGGCCATCACCACCGCGACCACCACCCCGCTCAGGGCGCTGAAGAACAGGAATAAACGCCGCTCCAGCCAGTCGGCCATGGCTCCAGATAAGATGCCTAGGAAGAACATCGGCGCCATGCGAGCCGCGGCGGCCACTCCCACTATAAACGCCGAGCCGGTGATGTCGAATACCAGCCACCCCACCGCCACGTGCTCCATACCGGTGCCTAGGGAGTAGCAAAGAGTGGATGCCCAGAACAACCTGAAGTCCCGGAAGCGTAAGGATGAAGCCCAGGCGCTGGTGTAAAAGACCGAGGGAATCAATTCGCCGTTCCCTGCCACTCCAGCCTGCTATATACTCGCCATGGCTCGTCGGCGAACGCGCCAAAGCATCCTGCTAACCAGAAGGAGTCGAAAACCGTCATGAAATTCGCTCTATTCCTCCCGGCCTCTTGGGCCGATAAGGACACGGTCCACCAGAGCCGCATCTACGGGGAGGTGCTGGAGCAGGTCCAATACGCCGAAGAATTGGGTTTCGATTCAATCTGGATTGCGGAACACCATTCCAGCCGATACGGGATATTTCCTTCATTGATGCCCATCCTTGCACACATCGCCGCCCAGACCAAGAATATCCGGCTGGGCGCAGGTGTCAGCGTTCTTCCGTTCCATAACCCAATTCGCTTGGCTGAAGAGGCGGCCATGGTAGACCTACTCAGCAACGGCCGGTTGAATCTCGGGGTCGGGCGCGGTTCGGCTGACTACGAGTACGGGAATTTTAAGATCGATTTCGACTCGCGGGACGATCGCTTCCGCGAGGTGCTGGACATCATTCTGGGGTTATGGACCACCGAAGACTTCAGCTACCAAGGGAAATACTATCAAGTCGACGGAATTACTATAGCCCCACGTCCCCTGCAAAGACCCCATCCCCCGGTACACGTGGCCGTTTCCCGGACCGCCGCCAGCATAGACATAGCGGTCGCCCGGGACATGCCAGTTTTAACCACCTATTTCACTCCAGTGGAGGACACGTTGGCTTTGATGAGCCTGTATTCCGAACGATGCGCTGCCGCCGGCAAGGTCTCCCAGATGGCCGATATGCCTTTCTTCCGCTTCATATATCTGTCCGAGGACGAGAAAGAGGCAAATGAATACCCGGAGAAGGCTATCACTTGGGTGCGAGATCTTAGCGCCTATCGGCGCACGATTACACAGGGCGATGAGATCAACATGGACCTGGATGATTGGAAGACCAGTAGGACTGACGAACCGCGCAGCTACGAATCGGAACTGGCCAACAATTATTTCTGCACGCCTGACCAATGTGTTGATCGCATTTCCGAGTTGCAAAGTAAGCACGGTATCAGCTACTTTGGGGCGAACTTCGCCTTCGGCAGCATGGAACACTCTAGGGTCATGGATTCAATGAAATTGTTCGCCGAAGAGGTCATGCCCAAGTTTACTTAGGGCAAGCTTCGAAGCAAAGCCCCCAAATCATGGAAAACCCTGATCTCCGATTAGGCCTGGAGTCTCAACGTCGTCGGGCCTGGCTGTCCGACATGGGTCGGGAAAGGGGTATTTCTCCTCTTCTCCAGGGGTCACAGCCACAAAACCGGCATTCCGACTAAGGGCTGGTCAAATCGACCAGCCCTTAGCGTTATTTGAACTTCGGTATAACCTTGTCACTGAGAATCCGTACGGAGTTCGTCACAACATCGCGAGGGACCGACGATGTCCAGTTGACCTCGAACATAATCTCGTCAGTGCCGTATTGCTCCCGGAGCACTTCGATCTTTTCGACCACATCTTCCGCGGTCCCAAACAGGTTAACCTCCTCGGTTGTGTCAGGGCTGGCGGAGCCGGCGTCAGTACTTCCAATGCCGATTCGCCCGTTGAAATAGCGTCTGGCCAGGACCATGAGTTCGTCACTCAGGCGTTCGGCCTCCTCTTTAGTGTCGGCTAACAGAGTGGGTATGCGGACCACGGTGGTCGGTTCTCCCTCATGTCCAGCGTCTTTCCAGGCTTTCTTGTAGCTTTTAACGTCTTCTAGTTGGACGGTAGTCCCCCGGAGATTGTGGGTGGAGCTTCCGGCCCCGATGGCAATCTTGTAACCCTTGGTGCCCATAGGGACGAAACTTTCTGAACTATCTACGGGCAGCAGCATGGGAGGATAGGGCTTCTGGTAGGGCTTGGGGATGGACAGGTATGGTTCG
>JAKUNK010000114.1:0-2530 GCA_022451945.1 Dehalococcoidia bacterium | reverse complement strand
AAGATCAGTGCTTTCGTATGGATCTTTTTCAAGGTCATACAACTGAGGTTGGTAGCCTGGGTAGTAGACATACTTGTATTGGTTTTTGCGAATCATGAACATGCCCGTAATCGAGCCCCCGTCGTGATACTCTGACAGCACAAGTCGGTCTGGCGACTCACCAGCCACAAGGTCAAGCAGTGAATATCCTGGAAGATCAAGGTCGTTAGACGACAGTCCAAGGCCTGTGGCTTGGAGAATGGTTGGATGAATGTCCACCAGCGAGGCTTGAGTTGAGATCACCTCACCTTTAGACACACCGGGCCCAGACAGAATAAGCGGTATGCCAGCTGATTCTTCGTACATCACACATTTGGTCCACATTCCGTGGTTACCGGCCATTTCACCGTGGTCACTGGTGTAAATGATCAGCGTGTCATCATACTGACCACTGTCGTGCAAAGCTTCGATGAGTGCCCCTACATGGCTGTCGAGGAACGAACAGAGTCCGAGGTAGCTTGCTTTAGCGACCTGGCGAGATTCGGCATCAAAAAAATCATCATAGTTGAGGTAATCGCGCATCGCCTTGAGGACAGGGTGGTTGCTGAGTTCTGATGACGAATTCAGGCGGGGTGGTTCGATTTCCGACAGTGGATAGAGATCGAAATAGTGTTGAGGCACGACCAGCGGGTAGTGCGGACTGACAAAGGACGCACACAACACCCAAGGTTTTTGTGACGCCTTGGGTGCTTCGCGTCGAAGCCACTGACATGCGGCTTCGGAGACCTTCATATCGTATAGATTGTAGTCACACAATCCGGGGCCGATTTCCTCAGCAAAATGGGCCGTGCCACTCCAACTTGATCCATCACGCCCCAGCAGACCCCGTGCCCAGCCAATACCATCCTTTACATGCAGTGGCATGATCTCAGTATCAAAACCGTTGGCGTCTTGTGTACTTCTATAGTGAAGTTTTCCAACGGACACCACCCGGTGTCCGGCTTCAATCAGACGGTGGCCCCATCCGGTAATTTGCCCGTGATAAGGCTGCGCATTAGACCAGCAGCGGTTCTGGTGAACATAGGTACCGGTTGCAATGCAGGCTCTAGCCGATACGCAGATAGGCGACGGTGTGTAGGCGTGGCGGAACACGGTTCCACGCTGGGCAAGACCGTCAATATTGGGGGTATGAACGTGGTCTGCGCCGTAGCAGCCTAGGGCCTCACGGGCATGCTCATCAGAAACGATGAGAAGGACATTCTGTCCAGTCATGTTGCCTGGGTTGAGTCGGATTTCAGCTTAGGACTCATCTGACCAGGTGGCAATCGCTTGGGTTGCAACATCGGTACCCCATTCCTGCAAAAAGTGGCCACCCTCAGCGACTTCAAAGGGTTCCGGGCAGTTGCGGATATTCTTGCGTAAATAGTGCATGGTCCGGGGTGTAAGTACAGGGTCACGCATGCCGATTGCCATGAATGTTTGGCCCATCCACTCATCCTTTAACCAGGCTCTTGCCTGTCGGGAGAGCGCCGCACCTTCGTCGTCGGGCTGTTCCGGTACCAGCTCGGGGAAAGCACGTGCCCCAGCTTTGTATTCGCTATCCGGAAACGGCGCATCGTAGGCTGCGACCTCATCGGCTTCCAGATGTGGACAGGCTCGCGAGAGTAGTTTTCCGGCAGATAGATCAGGGTTGTCGCGGCACCACTGGCGCCAAGCCAGAAATCCATCACCCAGTGGTACGTCCCCTGTTCCCAGAGCCGTGTTCATGACCAGCAGGCGAGAAAATCGATGGGGCGCTTCCATCGGCAAAGTCAGCCCGAGTATGCCGCCCCAGTCCTGGCAGACCAGAGTCAGTTGTGTCAGGTCGAGATGTGTCAGGAAAGCCAGCAGCATATTCCGGTGAAAATTAAAGGTGTAAACACCCTGATCAGCAGGTTTATCCGACCGTCCAAAACCGAAGAAATCGGGTGCGACTACTCGGGCGCCGCTTTCAAGAAAGGTTGGGATCATGTGACGGTAAAGGTAGAGCCAGGTGGGCTGACCGTGGAGACACAAATAGGTCTGTTCGGCATCTTTGGGACCAAGGTCAATATAATGACAGCGAAGACCTTCGTATCCGATCAGATCTTCGACATAGTGAGGTTCGAATTCATAGGCCGGAAGGTTCTCAAATCGTTCTTCGGGTGTGCGTAAAACGCGGGCCATGGCGAATCTCCAGGTCAATAATTTGTGCTGAGGCGCGAAGTAGGTGAGTTGCCTACAATAGCACCCTTGTCTTTCAAAATGTGAGTCCGAGGTCCGATAGGATCAATATGGCACTAACCAAACATCAACAGAATAACCGCATGGAAATTCGATCCAGCTTTATGGGCGTCCCGTTTTCCAGCAATGCTTCAGAGAGTCGGGCAGCAGTGTTGGGAGTGCCATTTGACTGTGGTACCCATCCGACCCGTATTGGCGCAAGACTTGGCCCAGCGGCTATTCGGGAACAATCCACGCTGGTACGGCCTTACCAGCCGCCAGCGTGGGATTTTGATCCACTGACGCAACT
>JAKUNK010000113.1:0-2589 GCA_022451945.1 Dehalococcoidia bacterium | reverse complement strand
CGCTGGAAACGGCAATTATATTTTCCCTGTGGATCACTAACTCTTCAACCCGAGGATGCCCAAGATGGCAGGGAAGCTCTTGCTTATATGCGTGAGCGGGGAACTGCTGTAGAGGAACTTTCACTGCAGGATTTAGAGCGTCGTTACCCGCAAATTAATCTAGAAGGGGTGTCGTGGGGATTGCTCGATGTTGACAGTGGATATTTGCGGTCACGGCTGGCGTGTCAGGAACTCTTCAGAGGTTTTCTTGAAGAGGGAGGAGAGTATCGGCAGGTATCTGTCAAAGCCCCTGAAATAGATGGTAGTGGACTCGACAGCCTCAGTTTATCTGACGGCTCTCGACTGTCCGCTGACCAATATATCTTTGCGTGTGGACCCTGGCTTGGTCAGTTGTTTCCGGGAACGCTCCGGATCCGGCCGTCTCGCGCTGAGGCGTTCTTCTTTGGAACACCAGTTGATGATCATCGGTATGATGACCAACACTTACCGATTTGCATAGACGGCACTCGCAGTCCCAGTGCTGCTGTTATACCAGATGGTGACTTTAGAGGATTGTTAGTTGAAGGTGGTCCTCCAAGAGTACGGATTATTGATCCAACTACCGAAGAACGCATTCCGACAACGGATCTGCTGGCCTTTCATCGCGAGTATCTGGCTCTTCGGTTTCCAGGCATGAAGGACGCACCACTGCTCTCAATGAGGGTGTGTCAATACGAAAATAGTGACGACCGCAATTTTGTAATAGATCGACATCCTGCAGCGGAGAATGTGTGGCTTATTGGCGGTGGTTCAGGCCATGGATTTAAGCACGCACCAGTAATTGGAGAGTGGGCGGCTGAGATGGTTTTTCAGGAGAGAGCCGTTGAACCTCTGTTCGGGCTGCAACGATTTACAAGAGGTCTGGCATAATAAGCTGCCTAGGTTTTGGTGGTTACGACCTTTTTCTATGGATGCAGGACGTCAGAAGGGAGTGATGCTGATGGCACGATTGAAGGCTGGAGCGGGGACCTGTCTGCTTGTGGTTGTGGTCATGGGTGTGGTCGCGACTAAACCCGAAGCGGTTGGGGATGATTGGAACCGGTTCCGCGGCCCAAATGGCTCTGGGGTGATTGAGGCCACCGGACTGCCGCTAGACTTCGGACCAGAGACTAATGTTGTCTGGAAGACCACAGTGGCACCAGGTTTCTCTTCACCGGTAATTAGTGGAGACCGCCTGCTTCTTACGGCGTTCGAGAACGACCAGCTAATTACGACATCTCTAGATCGGCAGAGCGGACGAATGTTGTGGCGCCAGACGGTGGAGCGGACGCGTGTCGATCGACCGGATTCCCGTAATCACTCCGCTGCGGCTAGTGCCGCGGTCGATGCAGCTGGCAATGTCTATGTGTTTTTCGGGGAGTTCGGTCTGATTGCGTATGACCGCGAGGGTGTTGAACAGTGGCGCCACCCTTTGGGCCCCTTTGACAACATTTATGGCATGGGTGCTTCGCCGATCGTGGCTGACGACCTAGTGCTGTTAGCGTGTGATCAGCAGAATGGGTCGTTTCTACTAGCAGTTGACGCCGATACTGGTGAGGTGCGTTGGAAGGTGGACCGTCCTGAGGCGAAGAGTGGACACTCGTCGCCAGTTCTCTACGATCCCCCCGATGGACCGCTCCAGGTGCTGATGGCTGGCTCGTTTCTCCTCACGGCCTACGATGTAGCCACTGGTGAGAAGCGATGGTGGGTTGGTGGATTGCCGTTCGAAATGAAGTCGACTCCAGTGATGGACGGTGACACGCTCTACATCCACGGTTTCTCCACGCCGCTTAACCAACCAGGCCGGCAGGTTGAGGTTGACAGTTGGGAAGACACGATTGCGGTACACGATGCTAATGGCGATAACCTAATCACGCCTGATGAGTTTCCTCAGGGGCGTACGCGAGGATTTTTCTCCTTTGTTGATCTCGATGGTGACGGCCAGTTGGATGAAGATAGTTGGCATTACTATCGGGCTGACATGATGAGTCTGAACGGGATGGTTGCCATCCGTCTTGGTGGGTCGGGGGACATGACTGAGGAAAACGTTGTCTGGCGTTACCATCGTTCGGTACCGCAACTCCCATCACCGCTTTTGTATCAGGGCGTGCTCTACATGATCAACGACGGCGGGATAGCCACATCATTCCGTCCTTCCACTGGCGAGGTCATTGAGCGCGGTCGGATCCGCGGCGCAGTGGACAGTTACTACGCCTCGCCGGTTGCTGCTGACGGTAAAATTTTCTTCGTGAGTGAAATGGGGAAGGTAGCTGTTGTGCGACCAGGTGGAGGTTTTGAAGTTTTGGCGCTTAATGACCTCGGGTCTCCCGCTTATGCGACGCCGGCGATTGCTGATGGGCGGATTTACATCCGCACCGAGGAAACGCTCTGGGCATTCGGCGAAGACTAAGCACTTGAGAAGTGCTGACACCACCGTAGCACCTGGCCTCAATCGCGTTCACCAAGGAAGTATTTTGGTTGTCTAGCGGACCCCGCTTGATAGCGGCGTGTTGTTGATCGGAATCATGATGTGTGCACCTGGTGTGCCAGCACGCATCAGCCATGGTTGCC
>JAKUNK010000112.1:0-2589 GCA_022451945.1 Dehalococcoidia bacterium | reverse complement strand
CTCCGATTCTGCTAACCACCCATCTGAAGTTGGAATCTCAGGAGAATCAATGTCGTACAGCGCGGCGTAGCGGGCCATCCCTTCATTGTTGGTCGATTCGACCTTGTAGCGGACGCACCCATTAACTCCAGGTGCCTTCACGATATTAGGCACGTGTTGGGTATCGTAAACTCGGTTGAACTCGTCTTCCATATCCGCGGGAATGTCCATCATCACCAGATAAGCGTAGTTACCCATAAGTACTCACCTTCCAAATATTCAGCGTTGTTCGGCTGCCTGCCTGTGGTGGTTGACTCCAGGTGGGCTTGCACGTAGAATCCGAAGCTCAGCGACCGGTAGTGTGCCGCTCCTTCAGCGGTTCCTTCGCCTCGGCGGGCCGGCCGCTCTTTCTATTCATGGCGTAAGCCTTAGTAAGTGAGGGCGGAAGGCGTGCCTTCCGGTAGGTCAACATCCAAGGCTTGTAGGGCGTGGGCGAGGGTGTGGTAGTAGCCGCTAACAACCAATACGTCTACCACTCCTTCGTCACCGATCATGGCCTGCAGCCCTTTGAACGTAGTATCTGACACTCGGTGCTGCCTGAGAATCTCCAGAACGAACTGCACCACCGCAGCGTCCTTAGCGTCGAAGCCGGTCGGAGCCCGGTATTCATGGATGGCGGCGATAGTCTCGTCGGACAAACCGGCGGCTTTTGCAGCGGGTTGGTTGACCGTCCATACATACCGACCACAGGCCTCCCGTGCGGCGGTGAGGACCGCCAGTGCCTTGATCCTGGGATCGAGTGGTGTGTTGTAGCGGGCGTAGGTCCCGAGCCCGATCATGGCAGCGGAAGCATCTGGGTTGTTCAGCAAGGCCGCGTAATTACGGGCGACTCCGCCCCGGCTGGTCTCTATGTCGTCCCATATCTCTTGACCGTGAACGTCCATAGTATCTCTGTTGGCGTACGGCACTCTAGTCATGATTACTCTCCTAATCCTATTCAACTTTTCGGTTTAAATAAAAACAGGCCAGCCCCTCTCAATGGGCTGGCCTGTTTTAGGTCACCTTGTGCTAGTCAGCAGCTTGCAACCCTGCTGGTTCACCGTCCTTGGCCCACATGGCTTCGAGTATGGCGCCCGGGGACATGGGCAAGTGCTCCATGCGGATGCCGATGGCCCGCGCGATCGCGTTTGCTATTGCGGCCATCGGAGGGACAATCGGCACTTCTCCAACACCACGGACTCCGTAAGGATGGCCAGGGTTGGCAACCTCAACGATTATCGTATTGATCATGGGCAGATCCAGGCTGGTGGGCATGCGGTAATCCAGGAAGGAAGAGTTCGCCATCCGGCCGTCGCCATCAAAGGTGTACTCCTCATTCAAAGCCCAGCCGATCCCCTGCACAACCCCTCCCTGCATCTGCCCTTCCACGTAGCTGGGGTGGACGGCTTTGCCAGCATCTTGCACGATGGTGTAATCCAAGATCGTGACCTTGCCGGTATCCGGGTCAATTTCTAGATCGACCACATGGGTGCCGAATGCGCCGCCGGCTCCGGACGGGTCCACGGTGGTCTGACTGGAGATACCGCCGCCGGAACCGGCCAGTTGGCCGGCCAGCTCTTTGAAGGTCAGCTTTAACTCTGGGTCGTCCTTGTGTTGGAATACGCCCTCGGACAACTCGATGTCTTCTTCGGAAACATCCCAGATGGAGGCTGCGCGTCCAATCATCTTTCTCTTGATGTCTTGTGCCGTTTCGTAGGCCGCCCAGCCTGTAGCGAAGGTGGTACGGCTGCCGCCGGTCATGGCCGTATAGCCGATGGAATCGGTGTCAGCCACGCTGGGATGGACGTCCTCTGCGGGTATTCCCAAAACCTCAGCGGCCTGCATAGCGATGGACGCCCTGGTGCCGCCGATGTCTGTTGAACCTTCCACCAGGCTGATAGTACCGTCGGCGTTCACTGAGATGGCGGCACTGGACTGGAACCCGATGTTGAACCAGAAACCAGACGCCACACCTCGGCCACGGTAGGGACCCTTTATTTCCGACTTGTATTGGGCCGAGCCCTTGGCTGCTTCCAGGCACTCTATGTTGCCGATCACCGGGTATATGGGGCCGTCAACGCGGCGTGTGCCTTCCTTGGCGGCGTTCATCAGCCGGAATTCCAAGGGGTCGATGTTCAATTTCTGGGCCAATTCGTCCACTACCTGCTCTCCGGCAAAGGCAGCATTGGGGGCAGCGGGCGCCCTGTAGGGTGCGACCTTGGGCTTGTTGACTAGAACGTCATAGCCGTCGGAGAGCATATTCGCTATGTCATAGGGAGCGAAGATGCATTGGGTTCCGGCCCCGACCAGAGAACCTGGGAAACCGCCTGCTTCATAGGCTAGATTGGCCTGCGCAGCAGTTATGGTGCCGTCATTGGTGGCGCCCATCTTAACCTTCATGTAGGTGCCTGACGTGGGGCCGGTGCTCTCGAATGTCTCGGCCCGGGTCATGGTCAGTTTGACCGTCCGGCCTGTTGTTTGGGACAGCAGTGCTGCAAGAGGTTCCAGATAGACTGGAATCTCCCCACCGAAACCGCCGCCAATCTCTAAGGGTACCACCTTGATCTTGGA
>JAKUNK010000111.1:0-2744 GCA_022451945.1 Dehalococcoidia bacterium | reverse complement strand
TGGCATCTGGTCTTAATAGCTTTAAAGAACCAAGGCATTGATTCTATCTTCACATTCTGCGACAGACACATAATCAACATCAAAGACCAATGTCTTGACGAAGTAGTATGCACCATTACGTGCAGCATGATAAGATGGCAGTGCACGAAGCGGAAGTAGGAATTAGTACACAAGAATTATTGATTTTATTTCCGCCGGTCGCTGGTTAGTACTCAGTTAAGGTTAGACCTGAATATCCGAAGATTGAGAAGCATAATGTCTTAGGGCCATCAAGCAACCTGCCAGGGAATCAGTATTGATTGCTACGCAAGTCATCCAGCATAAATTTAATTAAGTTTAGTCATTCATTTTCCTAGAATAACTCCAGCTGAAAGACCACTTTTTGATGCAAACTCAGTCGCCAGTATTTTCTTGTCGTTGACAGGACGGACTCGCTGCACCAGGATGCCACCTCCACGGGCTGCTATTGAGAAGCCAGCGTCCGTTACATGGACCACTTCTCCAGGCGTCCCGGTTACTTCGACTCTGGAGCAATCAAAAATTTTCAGCACATCTCCATTGTGAATAGTCCACGCACCCGGCTGGGGGTTGGTTCCACGGATCAGATTGTACACCTCATCAACTGGCTGGGACCAGTCAATCTCGGCATGCTCATGCTTACACCAAGATTCATAAGTTGCCTGAGATTCGTCCTGCCGAATACGCGGCGGGTTTCCGGAGCGTACTAGGTTAATCGCCTCTAAAGCGGCCTTGATCCCCAAAGGAAAGATTTTCTGGAAATAGATGGTACCAAGAGTGTCGTCCGGACCAACTACCACTTCCTTCTGCAAGAGTATTTCGCCTTCGTCAAGGCCGTCGTTCGGCCAAAAGAATGTCAGCCCCGTCTTGGTGGTGCCGCCGATGAGCGCCCAATTGATGGAGCTTGGCCCGCGGTGCCTTGGCAACAGTGATGGATGGAAGCAGATGGAGCCGTGGGTTGGAATGTCTCGAGCCGATTCGGGTACGAAGAGCGTAACATAGGCCATAACGCAGAGATCGGCGCGGAGCCCACGTATCTCGTCCAAAACCTCCTTGTCCTTGAAGTTTGGAGGCTGGACGACTGGAAGTCCCTGCTCCAACGCGAACTCCTTGATTGGATCCACCGGCTTGCCCTCTTTGTCGGGCGCACAATAGACAGCAACGACTTCGTCATCGCCTTTTTCCAAGACGGCTTCCAGACAATCTTTACCGAAGGCCTGCTGGCCCATGATGATCAGTCGCATGGCTGAAATTCACTTCCTTTTCTGAGCAGGTTACACCGCATTTTCCTCCTTAGCAGACGCAATCTCGGCACCGCTGAGTCCAATCTCCGTCAGGACTTCATCCGTATGTTCACCCAATAGCGGTGAACGTTGAACGTCTGTCGGCGAATCCGAAAGTTTGATAGGGTTTCCAACCGTCAGGTATTTGCCGCGCTCAGGATGATCGACCTCGACAATGGTACCGGTTGCTCTAAGCGAAGGCTCCCCCGCCAACTCTTTCATACTGAGGATAGGACCGCAGGGGACGTTGAGTGGATTGAGGATGTCCATAACCTCGAACTTGGTCTTGGTCTTAGTCCACTTCTCAATTTCCTCAAAGACTTTATCGAGCTTAGGCAGGCGGGCTTCCGGAGTAGACCATTCCGGATCCTCCAACCAATCCTCGTGACCGATGGTTTTGGCAAGTGCAGGGAACGCTGCCGCTTGAGTAATTACATAGCTGTAGGCATCCGGGTCGGTTTCCCAGCCTTTGCATCGCACAATCCAACCGGGCTGTCCTCCCCCTGAAGCGTTGCCTGAGCGAGGAGTCGCCTCGCCAAATTCGCCGTTCGGGTACTGTGGGTATTCTTTCAATGGCCCATGTTTTAAGCGTTGCTGGTCGCGCAGCTTGACACGGCATAGGTTCAATACCCCATCCTGCATGGCGCAGGTAATGCGCTGGCCGCGGCCGCTTTTTTCGCGGTGGAACAGGGCAGTAGTAATCCCAAACGCTAAGTTCAACCCGGTGCCAGAATCGCCAATCTGCGCACCTGTTACCATAGGAAACCCGTCAAGCTCCCCTGTAGTAGAGGCAGAGCCTCCAGTGCATTGGGCAACATTTTCGTAGACTTTGCAATCTTCAAATGGACCAGGTCCAAATCCCTTAACTGAGGCATAAATCATTCGCGGATTAATTTCTTGAATCTTCTCCCAGGGAAATCCCATACGGTCGATGGCACCGGGAGCAAAGTTTTCGACCATCACGTCACAATGCTTGATGAGCTTGGCAAAGATCTCCTTGCCCTTGGCATTCTTAGTGTTCAGCGTGAGGCTGCGCTTGTTGTGGTTCAGCATCGTGAAGTAGAGGCTGTCCACGTTCGGAATATCTTGCAGTTGACCTCGCGTAGCGTCTCCAACTCCAGGTCGTTCCACCTTTATTACATCAGCGCCAAACCATGCGAGCAGTTGGGTACAGGTAGGTCCAGATTGAACATGGGTCATGTCCAAAATACGGACACCTTCCAGAGCTTTTGTCATTATCTCCTTTATATCAGAATATTTTTATCGTTTTTACCTTGAAAAGGGTAACATTGCTCACCCACTCAGTTACTTGTACATGGTCTGAGCCTTGGTGCCCGGAGCGTACTCGTTCGGATCAACCCAAACGTTTATCACTGCCGATTTTCCAGACGACTTCACCGATTCGCGGGCTTGCTGCAATGTCGGTTGAATATCATTTGGTTC
>JAKUNK010000110.1:0-2855 GCA_022451945.1 Dehalococcoidia bacterium | reverse complement strand
GGAGAGACGGCTACGAATGAACTCAGCAACCTGGAATTCACTTGTACCGTCCAAAAGGTGTTTTCCGGCGTCGACGTGCTGCACCACCAGCAGGGGTTCACCATCGGCTGGGCGGTAGAAATAGCAGGGTCTGGTCACGTGGCCCGAGGCTGAGATTACAAGCCAGAAGACCGGGCTGGATTGTCGGTAGTCGTAGACCAGCGAGCCGGGGATGCCCTACTCGGAGAGGGACTCTCGGGCCGCGCTATATATCTCTTATTGTTCCATACTGGCCCTTGAAACGAATGCCTATGTTATCGTTTGCTGTCTCATCCCGCCGTCCAGAACCACGCTGGAGCCAGTCAAGAATGAGGCCCGGTCCGAGGCTAAGAAAGCCACCAAGTCCCCTACTTCTTCCGGCTTCCCCAGCCGTCCCATGGGTATGCCGGTGATCGTGTCCCTCATCAGGTCGTCGAAGGATTTACCCGACTCCTGAGCTTCGGATTCCACCGACGATGTTAGGAAATTGGTCTCCACGGGTCCGGACACCAGATTGTTGACGGTGATGTTAAACGGGGCCAGTTCGTTGGCCAGCATCTTCGAGTAGCCGACCAGGGCCAGTTGAGAGGTGGCGGTCAGCACCGTGCCGTTAGCTGACCGCCGGCCCAGCGACGGTAGCAGGTGGACGATGCGTCCCCAGCGTTGCTGCTTCATGTAAGGGATCACTTCTCTGGCAAAGCGGACGGAACTGAGGAAGTTCTCCTCAAGGGCCGTCATGATGGTTTCGTCATTGAATTCGGACGGGCGTCCCGGTGGGCCGTAGCCCATGTGGGTGACTAGGATGCTGATCTGGCCGAACCTATTGAACGTGTCACGTACAACCCTGCGGATGTCTCTTGCAACGGATAGGTCCGCGGGGGTGGCGAGGACGTGTTGTTGAGAACCAACGCGGGCCAAATCAAGCTCCGTGCGTCGGAGATCGGCTTCCGTGCGCGCGCTGATCGCCACGTTGGCACCTTCCTGGGCGAAGGCCGTGGCGATGGCCCGGCCCAAGCCCCTGCTGGAGCCACCTACTATGGCAACCCGGTCTTTAAGTCCTAAGTCCATGGATAGTCAACCTCTCGGGTCGTTCATGTGACCCTGGAACACCGGCCAGACTATCACGCTAATTTGGTTGGCACAATTCCCCTGCTGTAGCTATACGGGGGGAGATAATAGCGAATATGGAGATAACTCTTGTTTAGATTACGTCTTGCGTTTTCAGTTCCTCGATCTCGGTGATCGAGAAGCCAATCTCTTGTAAGACCTCTTGGTTGTGTTCACCCAACAGCGGCGGCGGCCGGTCAAGACCACCTGGAGTGCGGGAGAACTTTAGCGGCAGACCTGTCTGCTTGATCTTGCCCAAGGTGGGGTGGGCCATCTCGACGAACATCTCTCTGGACAACAGCTGAGGGTCCGAGAACACGTCTTCCAGGTCGTTGATGGGGCCACAGGGCACGCTCACTGCCTGGAGTTTCTCCACCCAGTGGGCCACCGGATGCTTGATGAATATCTCTTGGAGATATGGAACTATTTTCGCCCGGTTTTGTGCCCGCTCGATATTGGTCTTATAATCCGGGTTCTCTCGCAACTCAGGCATCCCCATCCCTTCGCAGAAACGCTCCCAGATCCGTTCCGAGCCCACAGCCAGGTTCAGGTACTTGTTGTCTTGGCACATGAAGGCCTGGTAGGGCACCAGGTTTGGGTGCGCTGCTCCTAGACGCTTGGGCGGCGTACCGTTGGCGAAAAAATTAGCCGCTTGATAAGTAAGCCATGCAACCTGGGCGTCCATCATTGAAATGTCGATGTATTGTCCCTGGCCTTCTCCTTCGTGCGACCTGTTGTGGATGGCGGCCATTACCGCGAAGGCGGCCCACATCCCAGCTCCGATATCGGCCACGGCGATACCTACTTTCTGGGGCTCGCCGTCGGTTTCACCAGTGATGCTCATCAGACCGCTGATCCCTTGCATTATCTGGTCATACGCGGGGCGACTGCGGTAGGGCCCGGTCTGGCCGAACCCAGATATAGAGCAGAATACGATTCCAGGGTTGACAGCTTTCACGGCATCGTAGCCCAGGCCGAACCGGTCCATCACGCCCGGCGTAAAGTTCTCTACGACCACATCGGCATCTTGCGCGAGTTTTAGGAAGATCTCTTTGGCTTTGTCGTCTTTGAAATTGAGAGTCAGGCTACGCTTGTTGCGGTTTATGGACAGGAAATAGGCGCTTTCGTCCCCTATGAATGGAGGCCCCCATGTACGGGTGTCGTCACCGGACCCCGGTATTTCAATCTTGATTACATCTGCGCCGTAGTCTCCTAGCATTAGAGTGCAAAATGGCCCAGCTAGTGCCCGGGTCAGATCTAACACTCTGATCCCTTCAAGTGCTTTCATGTTTTATAATCTCCTAATCAAAAGAAGGGTTTGCTGATTGCTTGATTCAGATGTCGTATATTAAACTGCGCCGAGACTATTCGTCGGTGTTTCAACCGAATATTACCACAGTACTGGGTAGACTCCGTTCGTGCCGAATCTAATGACAATCGTTGGGAAGTTTCAGCACCACCAAAAGTAATCATTTGTGTGCGAATATTGCCTAATTGCAGTATACATTTCTGAAATAGATCCTTATTATATTGAGCCAGAATCTGCCGTAGCTACGGGTACGTACTGACTAATAGAGATATAGAATTTTATAAGCTATATTGACCTCGGAGGTCTAATCTGCATTATGAATTTGTCCAAGAAAATAACAGCGGTGGCAGTCTTTGTGACTGTCGTAGGGCTACTTGCGCTGACAGCATGTGGAGGTGGCTCCGGAGCCACCGTAGAAGAT
>JAKUNK010000011.1:10203-89469 GCA_022451945.1 Dehalococcoidia bacterium | reverse complement strand
ACGCAAATTCCCCCGTCAAACACGAGTTGCATTGATAAAAGGCTGAAACCCTCACCACATTTGCCCTCCCAATGCACCTGCCATTAGAATTGGCGCGACTCCTTTCAACTCTATTTCACTGTCGAGAGCAACGCTATGAAATTTTCACTAGCCTATGAGATGCAACGCCCAATGCTGGATGACCACGCGGTCATCGAAGAGACCATCGAACAGTGCATCCTAGCAGACGAGATGGGCTTCGACGCCGTCTGGTTCGTGGAGCACCACTTCCTGACCACATTTTCCGGTTCGCCTTGCCCAGAGGTCATATTCGGGGCACTCAGCCGTCTAACCAAGCGCATACGCTTGGGCTTTGGGGTCTCGGTCCTTCCATATCATCACCCGGTCAGAGTGGCAGAGCGGGTGGCGATGGTCGATCAACTCTCCCATGGCCGCGTGGAGTTCGGCACTGGTCGTTCCGCCCCCTACGAGCAGATAGGGATGGGCATCGACCCACGTGATACCAGAGAGATGTGGGATGAGTCCCTTGGCATGATTCCAAAGATCTGGAGCTCCGACTATTTCGAGCACGAAGGGAAGTTCTGGAACGTCCCTCCACGGCAGGTGCTCCCCAAGCCATTCCAACAACCCCACCCACCTATCTGGGTTGCAGCGCTGCAACCAGCCACTTACGAGATCGCCGCCAAAAAGGGAATCGGAGTTATGGCGCTGGGCGTAAACGCTCCCGCTGTTTTGGAACCGGAGATCAAGAAGTACAAAGAAACCGTCAAAAGTGCGACCCCGGTAGGGGCCTTCACCAACAACCAATGGTTGAGCTCGGTGTTTGGCCTCTGTGGCGAAGACAACAGCGCTACCCAGGAGCTGTCCGCCCAATCATTGAAGACTTTCTTTGGTCCGGGGCGCCCTTACGTCCAAGACCAGAAAGATGTCTACGAAAAACTACTGGAACAGTGGGGAGGTATACCGGAGCATTTAATCTCCAATTTCGCCCGATACATAGACGTTGACAAGGCCAATCAGGGCTCCAACGGCAACTCGGCCATCTCATTCGACCTGTCAGGCGGGTCCTTAGCACAGAAGATATGGGAGGAGTTCGACTCCGAGACCATGGCCGAGCGCGGAGTCATAGTGGCCGGAGACCCGGAAGCCTGCGTTAAGGGGGCCAGGCTCCACGAAGCCACCGGAGTAGACGAATTACAGTTTTTGATGGCCACCGAGACCGTGGACCATGCGACCGTCATGAAATCAATCGAGATGTTCGGGAAACACGTGATTCCAGCGTTTCGAAACGGAGACCGCCCAAAGGAGCCGGACTGCCCTCTCGGCTGACCAGGCGCAATTCGATATGCAGATAAAAAGGCCCGTTCTTCGTACGAAGAACGGGCCTTTTTAATCCTGGCTGTACCGTCTGCCTAGCCTAGGTCGGCGATCCTAGGGCCCACGTCGTTCTTGAGAAGTTCCAAGCATTCGTGCTGCCACTGGTGGTTGTCCGGGTCTTGAGTGACTGTCAGCAACGTGCCGAACCCTCCCACTTCCCCATAAATTTCGCGGATCTGGTCGGCGCATTCCTGAGGGTCTCCCACGATCCAGACGTTATCCATCAAGTATTCAACGTCAACGGCGTCGTCTGGCATGTCAGGATCGTTCTTGGACCCAGCCAATAGACCAGCCTGGCGGTTGGGCTGCTGGTGAATATGGTAGTTGTTCACCAGCACTTCGTTGGCCCGCTCCCTGGCTTCTTGCGACGTGGAAGCGACCAACACGTCCCGGGCTATGTGCCATTGGCTACGGTTAACCGAGCGTCCAGCGCTGGCGGCGCCTGCTTCGAACTCCTCCCAATGTCCAGACAGATTGGGCACAGAAAGGGTGGGGCTGCTCATAGGGATCCAGCCGTTGACCCCGGCATTCCTGATAGAGTCGGAGCGTATCGTAGTCGCGGCGGCGCTGATGGGCGGGTGAGGCTGTTGGAAGGGCTTCATGTGCAGGCCCCGTTCTTTGACGGAATCTAGTTCTGGCGCGTCGATATCAAAATACTTGCCGTGGTATTCGAACTTACCCTCGTTCTGCCACATCTTCAGCACCACATCCAGCACCTCTCGGGACTTCTCCCCCACTGCCACACGATCGCTGGGATCTAGGCCGTATAGTTCCAAGTCGGTAGGGATGGCGCGAGTTCCGATGCCCCAGTAGAACCGTCCGCGGCAAAGGTGGTCCAACATTGCCAACCTGTGGGCAAGGTCAACAGGGTTGTGTATGGCCAGCAATGTGACACCAGTTCCAAAGATGATGTCCTCGGTAAGGGCAGAAGCCTTTGCAATGAGCAGCTCCGGGGCCGGGGCATTTTCCCATCGTTCGGTTATGTGCTCGCCTATCCAGGCTTCGGTGTAGCCCAGTTTGTCGGCTTTGACGATCAAGTCCAAATCTCGATCATAAGAATCTGCGTAGCTACGACGGGGCGGGTGCAGCGGCATCATGAACAGTCCGAATTCCATAGGGGCTCCTTCGATTGCCTCCGGCGGCCCAAACCATAGGCGCGGCGGCGGGGTTCCTGGTGGGCTGATACTAAGTCAGGCACCTACCACTGTCAAGAAATTTCCCCCTTCAGCGTGCCTGGGTGGCCGTTCGACCTCGGTTGCAGACCGTGGTAAGATTTGCGAACGAACCCATAAAGATTATTAGGATCAGTGGTCTGATTTGAAAAAAGTCACGAGCGAGACCAACGGGGCAGTGTTCAGCCTGCCATGGTACGTAGCCAAAGACGAGGGCTTCTTCGCGGCGGAAGGCATCGACATGCAATTCGTCCAGGCACATGCCGTGATTCCGGAACATAACACGGACAACCCCGAAGAAGTTAACCCCATCTTGGGCCATGTCCCCTTCGAAGAGCAACAGGTGGCCATCTACCGGGCTTGAGAAGAAGGTCAGGTCCGTCGGGCCTACGAGAGCAAACAGGGCGCCAAAGTCATCGGCCTGCGCTCATCGGTAGCCAACCAGGCGCTATTGGTCAGAGGCGACTCACCGCATTACTATCCCGGCTCGTTGGGCAACGAACCCATAGCCGTCCAGTTCCATGCCGGCTCCCATTACACTGCCCTTCGCCTGCTGGAAGGCTACTTGCCAGCTGAGAAGATCAAGATGCTGCACTTCGGCAGCCCTGAGAACCGTCTCGAGGCGTTGTTGAGCGGAGAGGTAGCGGCTGCCATGCTGATGGAGCCGTACATCTCACTGGCTGAGAAGAACGGCTGCCGCTCGGTCTGTGAAGGGCACTACTTAGGGGCCGAGAACGCAAGCGACAACATGGATGAAGTCACATTCACGGCCATAAACAGGGCTGTGATTAAAGCTGTCGACTTGATCAACTCAGACAAGAAACGGTTCATCCACTACCTACTGGATGACCCCAAGTTCGCGCCTGTGCTGAAGAAATGGGGGCCACTGACCGCTAACGACTTCGTTTTGTCTCGACTGCGCTACACCCACCCTACTCCGTACACAGACGAGCAGATCGAGGATACTTACAACTGGATGGTCCGCTGGGGACTACTCAACACATCTGTCTGCGCCGCTGATTTCGTGGACAATCGGGACGCTGAGCCCGTAGCCGCCGACGATTAAGTCTCCGCATCGATTACCGAGAACCTGAAGTGGGCGCCACCAAAAGCAGCGGCGCCCACTTTATCGTTCTGTAGTAGGCCAGACTTTTGTTTGCCTATATTAGCCAATGGTGATTCCACAAGTATCCCTGCTTTCACTAGGATGACGTTAGAGAATCAACACTTCGGTTATACGTTTTCTTCAGACAAGAATCGGCGGGTCAAAGCCCTGCACATAGATCATACCTGTTGCTGTTCTTCAATCGTGGCTCAAGCTTGCTGCCCAAACGCAATACAGTACAATTGAACTGACTCTACCAGGGACATAGACGGGAGATAGCCGCCATGCCGATCGGAATCAGACGAAGCTCGGGCGTTGCCGTAGTAGAGGTTCACGGAGTCATTGGCAACCACGTCAAGATTACTGAGTTCGCCCGGCTGATCGATTCCGTGTCCAGCAACCGGCGACTACGGGCCATGTTGCTGGACATAGACTCTCCGGGAGGCTCGGCCACCGGTTCTGAAGTTCTCTTCCGATCCATCCAACGGGTTGCAGAGTCCAAGCCGGTGTACGCCTACATCAGAGGTATGGCAGCATCAGGCGGATACTACCTGGCCTGTGCTGCAAGCAAGATATACTCCTTGCCAACCGCGCTGGTCGGATCCATAGGCGTAATCTACCTTCGCCCAGTGCTCGAGCAACTCTTGTCCAAGGTAGGTGTCGATTTCTCCGTGTACAAAAGCGGGGAATTCAAAGACATGACTGGTTTCTGGCGCAGCCCCACTGACCGGGAATCAGCAAAATTCCAGGAACTCATCAACGAGATATTCGATAACTTCGTGGCCGTGGTAGCGAGCGGTCGTTCTTTGGAAGATTCAGCAGTTAGGGATTTAGCGACTGGCGAAGTCATGACTGCCCAACGGGGCATAAGCGTGGGGCTGGTTGACGAGATTGGCGATTTTAAAGACACTCTGGATGCGGTAGCAGAAGTTGCACGGTGTAAGCCAGTTCCGCGGTGGGTTCGTCCCGGCCGCAGTCTGGGGCAAAGACTCTTAGGTAGAACCAAAGTCGGACAGCAGACCGCAGGTCAGACCCTCATTGCGGGGTTAGAAAGGGTAATGACCGGCGGGATCTATTATCTGGAACCAGGACATATCGCAGGCGGTGACTTCGGTTATAGCGAGGGTAACTAACCCACCAGCCGCTTGGCTTCCTGCCATAGTTCTTCTTTCTCGTCTAAAGATAGAGCTTCAAAATTCAAACCACGTTCAGCTGCCAGGTTCTCCATTCCCAGGTAGCGCTTGCTGAAGCGTTGGTTAGCCTGGCGCAGTACATCCTCAGCGTGGGCCCCGGCCCAGCGGGTCAGGTTGACCATCGAAAATAGTAAGTCGCCTAGTTCGTGTTGTTTCTCTTCGGGCGTGATGGCCGCTTTAAACTCGGCGGCTTCCTCCACCAGCTTATCCAGCACACCTGAGATATCGTCCCACTCGAACCCAGCCTTGCCAACCCTGTCTTGCATCAACTGGGCATAAGCTAGAGCTGGTAGATCCGCTGGGATTCCCTGCACCGGAGACTTGATCTCGCCTTTTTCTTTACGTTCCTCAGCCTTGATCTGCTCCCAATTTCGCTCCACTTCTCTGGCATCTTTGGCCTGCCCATCGGAGAAAACGTGGGGATGGCGCCGCACCAACTTGTTGTTGATTTTGCGCAGTACTTCTTCGAGATGAAAATCACCTGCTTCTCTGGCGATATCCGCATGGAAGGCTATCTGCACAAGCAGGTCTCCTAACTCCTCGGATAATCTGTCAGGGTCGCCTTGGTCGATGGCCTCGATAACCTCGTAGGACTCCTCCAAAAGGTGACGTTTCAGCGAATAATGGGTCTGCTCCCGGTCCCAAGGGCAGCCACCGGGGGCACGCAACCGTGCCACGATGTCCACTAGAGTCTGAAAGGTCCCCAGTTGTTGGTCCGGGAATGAATCCTCTTGTGATGGCATGGGCGAATTATAGTTGGGGCGCCGGTTGATTCACAAGCCAGCCGGTGCTAAGTTAGGTTTGACGGTCAGGCACGAAGTTTGGGCATAAACAAGCGGAGATAACGGAGAATAAATGGGCCGAGTTTGCTGGGTCTTCTGGGCCCTTTTCATCGTCATCGTGCCGCTGTTTTTGGTCACTTCCAGCATCTCCTGGGCGTTCAACAGTCCCGGCCTATACAACGACGGCTTCGAGAAGTATTCCATATCGCGCATCTCTGGAATCACCGACGCTGACCTGCGCCAAGTGGGCGCCGACATCCGCCACTACATCAATTCCGGCGATGAACCCCTGGTCGTAACAACTCGCATATTCGGAGAGAAACGCGACCTTTTCAACAACCGGGAAATCTCTCATATGAAAGATGTAAAGCAACTGGTGAGAGGAGTGTACGTGTTGGCTTTGGTCTCAGCAGCGTATCTGGCGGCCATGATTGTTGTCGGCTTTAGTTGGCAGAAGGTCCGGTTCGTTCCGGCTCTGGCCAAACGCCTGACTTGGGGAGGTGGACTAACTTTGATATTGATGGTGGTATTTGGAATCGCAGCGTTGGTAGGCTTTGACGGCGTATTTCTGAAATTCCACCAACTCAGTTTTGCCAACGATCTCTGGCAATTGGACCCGCGAACCGACTACCTGGTCCGCATCTTCCCTCAGGATTTCTGGTTCGACGCCACCATGTGGGTGTCGCTCCGGGTCATCGCTGGGGCTCTGATACTAACGGTGGTCGGAAGCGGTTATTTCGTCTACGGTCGGTACACAGGTTGGCAGCGGACTCTGAACGGTGCAGAGAGCACATAAGTGCCAACCTGGAGTAAGATGGTTGGTGGCATGGAGAAAAGATGCCTGCCAACCTTGGCCGAAAAAACAGGGGCAAGTGACACTTGCCCCTGTTTCGTGAGAAATCCAGTGTTTGCGTCCGGGAAATAGCCTATGGACCGCAGCCACATCCGCCGCCGCAGCAACCGCCGCCGCCCAGAGGAGGCAAGGGACCCATAGACGTGGGCATCTCGTTGCCGCCTTTAGTTATGGACGCGAAAACAGAAATCGCCCGTTTGGCCGGCTGTTCGCAGTTAGGACAATCAGCTCCTGTGGAGTTCATCGACTGCAATTGCTCGAATTTATTGTCACAGGTGGGGCAGAGATACTCGTAAAGGGGCATGATGCGACCTCGTTAATCAAATCCGGCGGTCAATTCAGACGCCCTCAGCGGGGCTTGAACTGAATTTAACTGAAGCAGATATGAAGCGTCAAGAGCAACATCATCGTTAAACAAGGACAAGACCACGGCGTCCCGCAACGCCAACGCCGTCTACAGACATTGGACTCATGGCGGGCTTATAGAGACTTCCGGTTTCTCTGGATCGGTAACTTCTTCGCCAATACAGCCCAGTGGTTGCAACTCCTCTCCGTGGGTTGGCTAGTGCGAGACCTCACCGATTCTTTCGCCTCGTCCGGTCTTCTGGTGGTAACGGTCGGCGGAATGACCACTCTGCCAACACTGATCGTGGGCCCTTGGGCAGGTGTTCTAGGGGACAGGGTGGACCGCCGAAAGTTGGTGATGGTTGTCCAGGCATTTATGGCCATCGCCGCTATAGCCTTCGCTTTGATAGTGAGTTCGGGGCACGTTGAGTGGTGGCACGCCTATATATACGTGGTAATTTCAGGCGTTTGCTGGTCGACGACTCTACCCATGCGTCAGACGTTGGTAGCAAACACTGTGCCCCGAGAAGCCCTGGTGAACGCCTACGCCTCCAACACTCTAACCATCACCGGCACCAGGATGATTGGACCATTCATCGGCGGAGTGCTGATAATAACGGTTGGATTTTCCTGGAATTTCGTCATCGAAGCCAGCCTGTACGCCGCCACAGTGCTTGCCTTCCTGCCGATGAAGACCCCTTACACCCAGCAGCGCCCGGCACGATCCGGCGGCTCTCCGTTGGCCAACTTCATGGAAGGGATCCGGTACGTCAGGAAAGAAGAGCGGGTGATCTGGAACCTGCTTCTTCTCGGCTTGATCCCTAACGTACTGCTGCACCCCGCCTGGTTCGTGCTGCCCGTCTTCACCGTTGACGTACTGCACAGAAGTGCCGACGTTGGCGGAGTTTTGTTAGCGGTCACAGGACTAGGGGGACTCGTGTCAGCTTTGACCATTGCGTCCGTAGGATTTGGCACCAACCGGGGGATGATCTGCCTGTGGTCCATAGTACTAGCCTCTATCTCAGTCCTTCTGTTTGCCCACTCCCATTGGCTGGTCCCAGCTGCGATATTGATCGGACTGATGTCATTGGCTCAAGCCACGTTTCGGACATCCTCAAGTACCCTGATCCAGTCGTTGGTACCTGATCATCTGCGCAGCCGCATCACCAGCCTGCACCTGTACAGCCAAGGATTCGTGTTCATGTCCAGCCTGGCTGTGGGGTTACTAGTTGACCTCACAAGCGTGGTGATAGCCCTGACTGCGGTTGGCGTAGCAGGTCTAGTGTTAGGCTCTATATCCTATATGATCTTGCCTAGAGTTAGGCAGGCCCGATGATTGAAACCTATAAATCAAGCGGAGATTTCAGGAGTAACCTAGGGAAGTGATTTCCGCTATCAGAGCCAGCGACAACTACAAGTGGTGGGTGTTTAGCACCATCGCCATAGGTACTTTCCTATCTGTCGTAGATCACGGCAGCGTCTTGGTAGCCCTACCCAGCATCGAGAGCCATTTCGGTTCCGACCTGCCCACCGTCCAGTGGATCGTCGTGGGTTACGCGTTAGCCATCAGCGTTCTGATCCTGCCGATGGGGCGTCTCGGAGACATCATCGGCCGCAAGCAGGTGTATGTCGGTGGGATGATTATTTTCGTGGTTGCGGCAGCACTGGCTGGGGCGTCACCAAACTTAGGATCGCTGATAGCTGCCAAGATCTTCCAGGGTGTGGGCTCTGCCATGGTCCAGAGTTCTGGAATCGCTATGACCATAGCTGCATTCCCAGGAACCGAGCGTGGCAAAGCACTTGGCACCCACTTGAGCGTCGTCGGTGCTGGCGCGATCGCGGGGCCAGCCATCGGAGGCTTGTTAGTCAGCGCCTTCGAGTGGCGTTCCGTCTTTTTCGCCAATGTACCCGTGGGGGTCTTCACCATCGCCGTTTCGATGCTGGTCCTTCCTCTAGGCAAGCCGGCCCCGCCTGCGCCGGGAGAGATCAAACAGCGGTTCGACTGGGGCGGAGCGGTGCTCTCGGGCCTAGCTCTATTGGGATTCTTATTGGTTGTGGGTAATGGAGACCGGGCAGGATGGACATCGGGCCTGATAGTGTCCGGCGGCGTTGCCACGGTCGTCGCGGGCGTATCCTTTGTCTGGTGGGAACTCCACTTCCCGACCCCGATGTTGGATATGCGCCTCTTCAAACAGAAACTGGTGAGCCTGGGCGTGGCGGCCGGATGGTTCTCGTTCTTGGGCAGTTCAGCGTCTAGGTTCATGATGCCGTTCTATCTGCAAAGGGTGTTAGAGTTATCTCCCAGAGAGGTCGGGTTGCTGCTCATACCGCCGGCCATGTGCA
Source organism: Dehalococcoidia bacterium (assembly GCA_022451945.1). Classification (GTDB taxonomy): domain Bacteria; phylum Chloroflexota; class Dehalococcoidia; order Lucifugimonadales; family UBA3495; genus UBA9611. Next base: position 80,299 of record JAKUNK010000011.1, on the reverse strand, counting down.
TGGTCTTACTGGGGCCGATTAGTGGTCGTTGGTCGGACCGGTTTGGCTGGCGAGGCCTTACCGTAGGCGGCCTCACTGTGTCCGCCGTCGCGTGGGTCATCATGGCCACCTCTCTCACAGCGTTTTCGCCCAAGCTATTGATTGTGGTGCTATTGATGGCCCAGAGCGCCGGGACTGCTTTGTTCAATTCTCCCAACAACAGTTCTATACTGAGCGCGGTGGACCGGGCTCAGTACGGCGTAGTCTCTGCCCTGACCCAATTGGTGCGCAACTCGGCCAACGTCACCAGCATCGCTATCGCCACCACTGTAGTCGTTGCCACAATGGGGTCCCGAGGCGTGGAGCCAAGTTTGGACGCCGTCAATCCGGAGGTGGCCGACGCCTTTGTGGCTGGGCTGAAATGGTCCTTCTGGATGATGGCAGGACTGCTGTTAGTGGGAATCACCTTGGCGGTGATGAGGGGAGAGCGTAGGCCGCCCGCATCCCAGCCTCAACCCGAACCCATAACCACAAAGTCAACATCTTATTGATTCGAGGGCCGATTCGGTACTTCACCCGCCTGCTTGACACCCCTAATTAAGGGTGTCAGACTAACTTTTCGGTCGTGATAGCTGGCGTTACGCCTGATGCGGCCCGCTCATCTATCCGGTATTACAGAAGTGACGGAGGAATTCATATGGCAGGCGTCAATATCGAGATCCGAGAGAACGCTGGTCTCCGCGTTACAGGCCCCATAACCATAACCGACAAAGACGGCAAGAACTACACCATCCCTGAAGGCGAGTGGGCAACCCTTTGCCGATGCGGTCTGTCCAATAACAAACCTTTCTGTGACTCCGGGCATCGCGACGGTGGTTTCCAGGCCGAGTCAGCCGCCAAGTAAATACTTCCGTACTCCGTAAGCCGGGCAGGCCCCGGAATGGTCCTCTCGGCTGCGCCGAACTTTACTTAAATGAAGGAGGATTCCAATGGCAGATGTAAACATTGAGGTCCGGGAGAACGGTCCTTTGCGGTTCACCGGCCCCATCACTATCACCGACAAAGATGGCAAGGCTTACAGCGTTCCAGATGGAGAGTGGGTAAGCTTCTGCAGATGCGGCCTATCACAGAACAAGCCTTTCTGTGATGCCGCTCACCGAGACGGTGGGTTCCAGGCTGATTCCGTAGCCAAATAATTTCTCCTATCCGGCAGACGATAAGAAATGAGCGGCCGACTCGGCCGCTCATTTCTTATCTACTACCAGGAGCAATTTTATTCGAACGGTAGAGCCGCCGTATCCCCCGAACTGACTTTAACCGGTCTTCGGCCAGACGGTCTGCCGCCTTCGCCGTCGGAACCTCTTCATTCTTGGAGATTGCAATCACCCGATCCGTGATTTCGTAGATGCGTTCGGTCTTTTCCCTGGCCCGGTCCGGGTTGTATTCGCCGGTGATCTCAGTTTCAACGTTGATGATGCCGCCGCTATTCAAGATGTAGTCAGGGCCGTACACGATGCCCAACCGATGCAGTTCTTCACCGTCGGTCTCAGCCAGAAGCTGATTGTTGGCGCCGCCGGCGACCACTTTGCATTTCAACCTTGGGATGGTGTTTGGATTTATGACTCCGCCCAACGCGCAGGGTGCGAAGATATCGCACTCCACATCGTAAATCTCGTCGGGTTTAACCACCTTCAAACCCAAATCTCTAGCACGGTCTAATGCGCCATCAAAGACGTCTGTCACCACCAGCTTGGCATCCTCTTTCATCAGGTGGTGGGCCGTGTGGGACGCCACTTTTCCGAACCCCTGAATCGCCACAGTTTTGCCGGTCAGAGTGTCAGCTCCCCACGCTTCCTTCGCGCAGGCCTTCATACCCATGTAGAGTCCGAGCCCGGTCATGATGGAGGTGTCGCCGCTGCCACCGACAGTCGTCGGTAATCCGACCACATGGTCGGTCTCCTGCTTGACATACTCCATATCCCGGCCGGTGGTCCCTACATCGGTAGTGGTCAGATATCTGCCAGCCAGAGTGTCCACGAACCTCCCATAGGCCCGGACTAAGGCTTCAGTTTTCTCGGTATGCGGATCAGCGATGATCACGGCTTTGCCACCGCCCAAAGGCAGATCGGCAGCCGCCGATTTATAGGTCATCGCCCGGGACAGACGGAGAGCGTCCCAGATCGCTTCTTGCTCAGACGTGTAAGGCCAGATTCTTGTTCCACCGCAGGCAGGCCCTAGGGTGGTATCGTGGATGGATATGATGGCCCTCAGTCCTGAACCGACATCGGAGACCACCACCAACTGCTCGTGGCCCTCGTTCCCCATATGCTCAAGTATCTCCAACGTAGGCCCCCTTTCCGTCGTGTTCCACCGCCGTACACGGCCGGTTTAAACTTAAACCGTCTGACTGAACCTTGGTATGCTGGGCGCTGTCTGAGGGGTTCATCACCTCCGCTCCCTGCCTTTTAATTATAGCCCAAAGAGCGCCTCGCTCCTTACTGTTATATCAATTTTGGACATCCGGATTAAGCGGTATAATCTCCGCATTCCTATCACAAAGGAGAAGCGACATGGCACAACAAACGATGCATGCGCAGATGGGTGGCGAGACGAGCGGATCCGAAGAACTGATCCAAGCCGGAGCTGTCACGTTCGGTTTGGAATATCGGACGCTCCACGAAGGGGCCGAGGAAGGCGTCTGTATCCATGTTTACGGCGACCAACTAGAAGGGCAGGACAAAGAGCTTCTACGCTTTGACTGCTTCCGAGTTGCGCCCCATTACCATTACAGGAATGCCACGGTCAAGAAGAACGAGCGTCTGATGTTAGACTTCACCGCGGAAGGCGACTCATTGGCCTGGACCTTAGACAAGATCAAGAACCGGCTGCCCATAATGCTGATTCGGTGCGAGGCGGAAGACATCGCCCGTTCCATAGACCAACGAGACATCGACGCTGCCTTGCCCAAGATCGTTGCCTGGGCAGAAACAAAAACCTACAACCGGGCCTAGCCAGCGCAGTTGGATCTTGTACGGATCAATTTACGGACCAGTTGTGATACCAAGAAGGCCCGCATCGTATGCGGGCCTTCTTGGTATCACAACTGGTTTCGAACTAAGCCCCAGATGTTACAATCCGTACCGTAAAAATTGCCTTAACCACCGGAGGAAACTAATGCCCAAATCTTATTCAGCGCCGCCGGCAATGACAATCGATGAGAGTAAGTCCTATTCGGCGAAATTTAAGACCAACCACGGCGATATCCATATCGATCTTTTCGCGTCTCAAGCGCCGGTGACAGTGAACAATTTTGTATTCTTAGCAAGGGACGGCTTCTACGATAACGTGATATTCCATCGAGTCATTCCGGACTTCATGATTCAAGGTGGAGATCCAGACGGAACCGGGATGGGAGGGCCAGGCTACAAGTTTCAAGATGAGTTCGACAAATCTCTGGTTTTCGATGGCCCGGGCATCCTGGCGATGGCCAATGCGGGCCCAGGCACCAACGGAAGTCAGTTCTTCATTACCGTTGCTCCAACTCCTCATCTGAATGGCGCACACACGATTTTTGGAAAAGTGACCTCGGGTCAAGACATAGCCGATGCCATCTCAAAGGTTCCTCAGGGAGCTAGTAACAGGCCAACAGATCAGGTTACGATTGAGCTCATAGAGATTCAAGAGTCTTAAGCTCTCGTAATATTTAGCTAAATAGCGAAAATGGCGTTCTAGTCTGCTGCGGCGGACAAGGGCGCCGTTTTGTTTTGGGGACGTTTGGCCAACAGGAAGCAGGCAGCGCCAGCCAGATTAGTCACCACCATCACAAGAAAGGCGTCCGTGTAATCGCCCTGAATGTCTCGCATCCAGCCGACCAGAGGCGCGGCAATAAGAAGCAACAGGTTCATAGGGACTGTGGAAAACCCTAATATCTTGCCGAACGACGCAGAACCGAAGTATTCCCCACGGATCGCTACCGTCAGCGGGTTGCGGCCGCCGAATCCTGCCCCGAACAAGACGGCGAACGCGTATATGGACGGAAGGGAGTCTGCGAAAACCAACACCACCACGCCCATAGCCTGTAGACTTGTGAAAAATGCCAAAGCCAGCCTAATAGGCACCTTCCCGCCCACATAACCGCCCACTAGTTGGAAGCCCATGGCTACCGCGGTGTAGACAGATACCACGAAAGCAGCGTCCTGTACCTGGTAGCCCTTGTCAACCATCAGCAGACCAAGGTGGGCCATGATGGCCAGAATCACCATAGAGGTGAATCCGTGGCCGAATGCAATCAACCAGAAAGCCGGAGTCCGTAGTGCCTCAGAGGCGGTGAAGTCGGCCTCATATGAACTGGCCGCGTGGGACTCTCCGGCGTTAGCCGCGGGCTGCGTAGCAGGTTTGTCGCCGTCGGGCAGTAGACCGATATCCTGTGGCTGGTTGTGGATCAAACGGGAGATAGGGCCGGCTACTACAATCATAAACACGCCCAAGATGGTGGCCGTCATACGCCAACCCAGGCGATCTTGATCTGGGTCTATGGACCAAGCAATCAACGGGACCAAGACCAACGCGCCCAGCCGGCTGCCCATATTTGACCAACCCAAGGCCATTGCGCGTCGACGGTGGAACCACCGGTTGAGCATGGTCATCAAGGGGATCCAACTTCCTAGCCCTTGTCCCACGGCCATGAAGATGTAGGCCAAATAGAACATCCACAGGTTCTGTACCTGGGCAAAGAAGATGAACGCCCCGCCAAGGATAATCATCCCGATGAACACCATCCTCCGGGCACCCACTTTGTCGGTGAGATACCCTTCGATGGGACCCATCAACCCGCCTTCGACTCGGGTGAAAGTGAGTGCGAACCCTAGCTGCGTGCGGTTCCAGCCGAATTCACGCTCCAAAGCCACTGCCCAGACGCTCATAGCATGGAACAAGGGGACGGTTGATATAACCATAACGAACCCGCTGATTCCCACCAGCCACCAGCCGTAAAAGATGCCGTTCAGGCGGAGGGGGACGCGAGTTCCGGAGGAAGGTCCAGAAGAAATTGCTAATAACTCCCAAAGTGGCCGATTGATTTCAGCGCAACCTCAAAAGTGTATCACAATTCCGTATATTTACCTATGCTTATTATTACCATTAATGACTATCTAGCTTCTCGGCCCAGCTCCACCCACACCTGGTACACCCGGTTCTTGGAGAGGCCGGTGGTCTCAGCCACGTGTGCCACGGCGTCTTTCGCCCTGACACCATCTTGACGCAGGCTATCCAGTCTTATACGCAGATCAGCCTCAACGTTACCCTGCCCTTCTGAGCCCGTGGAATCAGAGGAAGCGACGTCTCCTGAGACGTTAGCCTGGACGACCAATACCACCTCTCCTCTGGGCGATGTGAAATGTTCAAGGGCCTGAGCTGCCGTACCACGGAAGACTTCTTCGTGGAGCTTCGTCAGCTCCCGGCAAACAGCCAACGGTCGGTCGATAAAGACAACTTCCACATCGGCCAGCATCGCGCGCAGTCGATGGGGAGCTTCGAACACGATGAGCGGCACAGCAGAGGCCGCTACCTGGCGTAGGGCTGCCTGCCGGTCTTTCTTGCGTCTCGGGAGAAACCCCAGGAAAAGGAATGCGTCACCAGGGAAGCCGGATAGCGCCAATGCCGCCGTCACAGCAGATGGACCCGGAACAACTTCAACCTTGAAGCCCGCCTGAGCAACGGCGGTCACGAGGTCGCTGCCAGGATCGCTGATGCCAGGCATCCCAGCGTCGGTGACCAGGGCGACGTCGCCCTCGGCCAGTTGCGCCAATAAAACACCCAGCTTGTCCCGCCAGTTATGCTGATGAAAGCTAGTGGTGCGAGAATGGATGCCCAGATGACTCAACAAACGTCGGGTCACGCGCGTGTCTTCGGCCGCCACCAAGGCGACTTCAGCCAAAACCCGCGCCGCCCGAGGGGTTAGATCCTCCAAGTTACCGATAGGGGTCCCAACTATGTATAAGGTGTGCAAAGAATCTTCCTGGCTTTGATATCCCTAGATAAGCGTCCCTTATTATATGCAGTAGCCCTTGCCTAATGGGAACTCGCAAAGTAAGATCGGCAGAGCAATCTGGGCCTGACCCAAACACGCTAACCCAACAGATGAAAACCCCCTGGAGGGAGCATGGCAAAGCTGACCGGCGCCCATCTATTCATACGATGTCTCAAGCTGGAAGGCATCGAGAAAGTGTTCACCATCGTCGGTGACACTATCTTGCCTTTGGTGGATGCTGCTGCAGACGAGGGCATCCAGTTCATCGACACGCGACACGAAGGCGCGGCCCTGCACATGGCCGACGGCTATGCGCGAATCACCGGCCGTCCAGCAGCTGGAATATTTACCGGCGGCCCCGGCTTCTCAAATGCTATCTCCGCCCTCCCAGCCATCTACACCTCGGAAAGTCCAGTCGTGTTCATCGCCGGGGCAGCCGAACTGCCCCAAAAAGGTATGTCGGCCTTTCAGGAGATTGACCAGATAGGTATGACTACCCCGGTGACCAAGGGTTCTTGGATGATTCACGACAAGACCCGCATCCCTGAGATGGTGGCCACTGCTTTCCGCACCGCCACCACGGGCCGGCCCGGGCCAGTGCACCTGACTTTGCCCATCGATCTGCAAGAAGTGGAAATATCCGAAGACGACCTGCCCCGATACATGCCCCAAGAGTACCGCCCCACCGGACGCCCCCAGGGCGATCCGGCTCTGATCGAACAAGCGGCTTCTCTATTAAAGGGCGCAAATAAACCGGTCATCATCGCGGGTAACCCGGCCCGTTACTCGGTGGACCCGTCCCAGCTACAACAACTGGCCGAATCCACCGGCATACCTGTGTTCACCGTAGAGCAGGCGAGGGGCCTGCTGGACGACGAACATCCTCTCTGCTACGGGTACGCAGACGGCGCTCTAAACCCAACCGCAAGACGTTTCCGCGAGGCGGATGTTGTACTCTTGCTGGGCAAGCGACTAGACCATCGTTACAGATACGGGGGCGCCTTCTCAGATTCAGCCAAAATCATCCAAGCAGACCCGTCCGCCGCTGAGATTGGTCGTAACCGGGGCGTTGCTGTTGGGATAGAAGGAGACCTAGGCGCCGTGGTGGATCAGATAACAGCCGCCTGCAAGGCCGGTCCCTCCGGGGAGAACCTCTCCGGCTGGATCGCGCAGCTGGATCAGGACGCTGCCGCGTGGGACGCAGAACTGCGGGGCCATGCCGACGGGCAAGAGCCCATGCATCCATTAGATGTGTACACCAACCTGGAGCAGCATTTAGACGAAGACACCGTTCTGGTCATGGACGGCGGCGACTACGTGCAATGGGGTCGTTCGTTCCTGAAGGCTCGCAAGCCTGGACGGTTCCAAAGACTTGGGCCTTTGAGCCATCTGGGCGCGGCAGTGCCTTACGCCATGGCGGCTAAGTTAGCCTACCCAGAGAGCAAGGTGGTGGCGTTCTCGGGTGACGGAGCATTCGGTTTCTATTCGATGGAGTACGACACAGCCATACGGCACAACATCAACATCACCACTGTGCTGGGCAACGACCACACATGGGGCATAGACAAAACCTTCCAAGTGGCCTACTACAACCGCGCCGTCGGGACCGACCTGCGACCGATACGCTATGACAAGGTTGTGGAAGCCATAGGCGCATACACCGAGCACGTCGATAAACCGGCCGACGTCGGTCCAGCGGTAGGAAGGGCCCTGAATTCGGGCCGCCCTGCGCTGGTAGACGTTGCGATTCGGTCTGGGGCCAGCCCTCTTGCCGACGCCATGATTGCACGCCGGACAGGCGGGTAAGGTCATTGCGAACGAATTTCGTTGTACAAGGATATAATATAGAACTAATCCGTAACAATGTTTACGGTGCTCGGAAATATCAAGTAAATGTATGACATCTATTTAGTAACCGAATATCTATTTGCTCCGGAAATAGGGTTGACAAACAAATAGGGCGCCGCTAATGTGGGGCTAAGGCTAAAACCCGAGCCCAGCTATACACTTTTTTGGGAGGGACCGGCATGTTAAAGATCGGCCATGAGGTCGTTAGGCCTGGAATGTACGTAGGTGACGCAGAAGTCACGATTCCAGTTCCCGAGGAATTGGAAACGGTTCCCGGTATTCCGCTGAATAACCGCGAAGTTGACTGGTATGCCCGCGAATATCCTCTAGAGACCCAGAACATCACAGAGAGGGCATCTCGTGACTGGGCGAACAGCATCCGAGACACTCACGTAGAGATGCGAGAGATTCGGAAGGAACACGATAACCTAAACCGTCCGTTAATCATGGCCGCCCGCTTGACAGGCGACCAAGAGCCGACGGGTACCGCTTCCGGCGAAGACGTCACCGAAGCCATCAAGGCAAAGTGCCGCGAGCTCGGATACATCGAAGTGGGCATCACTGCCTACGACCATCGGTACACCTACCAATCGAAGAAGGACTGGGTTCTCTTCCCCCACGCCATCTGCTTGGCCTACGAGCAGGACTTCGAGCCCACACAGACGATTCCCAGCGTTGACGCAGAGATTGTTCACTCTAGCACCTACCGCACCGAAGGCGCTGCAGGTCTGGAGATTGCCAAGTTCATCCAGGGTCTGGGCTACCGCGCCCAGGTCCACAGCCCGAACGACAACACTGGCCCTTACATCCCGATGTTTGTAAATGCCGGTCTTGGTTCCTTGGGCGCATGCGGCTACCTGCTGACCCCACACGTCGGCTCCCGCTGCCGAATCATGATTATCACAACCGACGCCAACGTAACCCATGACAGCCCAGTAGACTACGGCATCCACGCTTTCTGCCAGGTCTGTCAGGTCTGCGTGAACCGCTGCCCCGGTCGCGCCCTGATGCGCGACAAGGTCTGGTGGAGAGGCATCGAGAAGCACAAGCTCTACTTCAAGCGCTGCCGCCCCGTCATGGCTCGCTATCTCGGCTGCGGTATATGCATGAAGGTCTGCCCCATCCAGAAGTACGGCATGTCCACGGTCATGACGCACTATGCTGAGACAGGTCAGGTCCTAGGTAAGGGCACCCATGACTTAGAGGGCTACGAACTCGAAGGCAAGGGCTACTTCGGCCCCGGCGAATTGCCGGTATTCGAGCGCGAGTTCTTTAACACAATGCCTAACGGTGACACCGAGAACTGGGCATTCGAGAATCTCAAGAAACAGGCCACCGAAGCCGGCGGCGCTGTTAGCGACGAAATGATTGCCGAATTCAAGCAACAGCTTGAGACTGGTCTCTCACAGAGCCGCGACAACATCGGCATGATGGAGATGGAAGACTACATCTAGTAGACGACCAAAACCACCTAACCGTAGGTACGAAAGAGGCCTTCCCGGATAATCGGGAAGGCCTCTTTGTTTTTTGATGGTCGATTCCCCTCCCTATTGTTTGTTTATTGATATTGATCGGCAGTTCCGGATCCAGCTAGAACCCTACTGCACCAACCACGGCAGGTTGAAACCCCGCCTAGAACGCCCCTAAGGCGGGAAGGTAGGTTATAGATTTTTTCTCCGACCCAATGTTTGGACTCGACCTGGTCATTCTGGTCATTACGGTTAGGGTTGGAGTCCCATCCTTAGCAACTACCCAACCTGAACTTGTCGAAAGATCCGACCATACTCCCTAAGAAATCACGGCGACCCAGGAACGACAGTTTGTCAGGCTCAGGATGAGCGGTAGGTTGTGACTGCATCTTAAGCTAATCTGAGACTCATGTTTTTGGAAACGCCGGGCAACGAGAAAGAGGCAAGCTCTTTCGGGAAAGAACCTGCCTCTTAGTTACCCTTCTCAGATTTAGCGAGCGAAAGCTTAGAGCTGATCCGCGCTGATGTCAGACTTAGGGACACCGTCGCTCGCGGGTTGGTCCTGCTTGAGAGCCTCAGCCAGTCGCTCAACCTCTTTCTGGTAGGTGACTTTATCGCTCTGTTGCCCAGACAGATCGAAGACAACGTGCTCTGCAGACAGGTTCCGGGCGAAACGCGCCTTAGGATTGGTCAGAGCATCGTCAATCGCGCCGAGATACAAGCTCCACCTTTCAGTGGTCAGCTGCATCTGTTTTGCAGCGGTTATGTCGTTCAACAATGACTCAATCTCCAAGGAAGCGACCGACCCGAGAATCACCATCTTGTCGTAGTCCCTCAGCCAGCGCTCAATCTCCTCTTGGTCGGAAGCGCTGTGCCTGTCTACCAGAGCGTTGCCGCGCACTTCTTGTGAAAACACCCAACAGCGCACACCAAGTGCTCTCAGGTCATCGCGTAGCTGTTTGGCGATCTGCTGGTCTCCGTCTATACAAGAGATGAAAACCTCTCTCAAGCTGGTGGTGTCTAAGCTTGCTGTTGCCAGGAATCCGTTGGCAGCAGCGGGCAAACCAACTCCCATCAAAAACGCCTCAGAGATCATTCCCTTGGATCGGAAGAGCGAGTCAAGGCCGATGGTACTCGGTGCGTCGTGCCTGACCTGATCTAAGCCTTTTATCTTACTCATATCGCAATCTTGGAAGATAGAGTATCCAAATAGGCTGCCGGTCATGTCGGTCCCTGTGAAGTCCACTCCCCAGAACTGAGTCTGGAAGAAGTCAGTATCAGCGCATTTAGCGTTAGTCATATTCGCTTTGACTAGTGAAGCACCAGCCAGGCTGGCCCCAGTGAGGTCGGCATCTGTCAGGTTGGCCCCACCCAGGCTAACCCTGGACAGATTGGCGTTCACCAATTTGGCGCCGGTGAGATTCGCCTCAGAGAGCACGGCTCGGTCCAGGTCGGATCCGGACAAGTCTGCACCACGCAAGTCTGCGCCACGGAGATTCGCCCCATTCAGCCGGGCCCGGGTAATGTTGGTCTCCCGGAGGTTGGCGTGGTAAAGGTGACAGGGATTCATGTAGCAGCCGGACAGATTCGCCCTCTGCAACACCGCGCCCATCAGATCTGAGTTCCGGACATCAGATCCGCTTATGTCCACTTGAGGCGCCCTAACATAGCTCATGTAGGCCGCGTTCAAGTCCAGGGTGTCGTCGGGATTGGCTTCCCGCCAGCGGGCTACGTGGTCACGGCCTCGCTTAACGAGTTGAACATGCTCCATATTCGCCATGGTGTTTGCTCCAGAACAGTTTCAGATTGGGCCGGGTCGGGCCGTACCTGGCAGGCTAACTTAGCCGCCGGTCTTTATGATTGCACGTTTGTGGGTCCCCTCACCAATCTTACGATCAGCATCGAAAGCCGTCACCTGGAACGTCAGTCGGTTCCGGTCAATCTCGACCAACTCCGCATGAGCGGTGATGGTCGCGCCGATGTCGGCGGCAGCCAGGTGCCGAATGTTTACTTCTATACCCACTGAGACTTCCCCCGTTTGCAGATGATCGCTGACTCCTTCAGAAGCCGCTTGCTCCATCAATTGAATCATCGAGGGAGTACTGAACTTGCTTACATGGGGAGCCACATTGTGCTGACAGACCAAGACTTCTTTTTGGCCTTTTAATCCTGGGTTGATACCGGGACTTGCCATGCTGCATGGCCTCCAAATCTACTCTTTTGGCCCGTCACTGGCTCTCGCTTCGGACGGGTGCCCACACATAATAGCAGATAGTCCACCAGGCGCAATCTACGCCCCAGATTTCAGCCCGTAGATTAACTAGATTCGAACCCGACCGGCATTCAAATGTCGTAAGCTCTATAATGTTAGATGAGTTTGAGCAACCACCCTTTCCAGCCAAGAGACCTACACATGCCGAACAAGCGAGATTTTCTGTCTGTCACCGATATCACCCCGAGCGAGACCATGATGCTATTGGACCGTGCCCAGAGCAATAAATCGCGCTCCGAAACGTATGTTGGGAACGACAGCAAACCCCTGGCGGGAAAGTCGATTGCCATCTTATTTGACAAGCCGTCCTTGCGCACCCGCGTCAGTTTCCAGGTGGGTATCGAGCAACTGGGAGGGTTTTCGGTCTTCCTGGGACAGCAGGAAGTGGGCCTTGGCAACCGCGAGCCAACATCCGACGTTGCCAAAGTGTTATCAGGTTACGTGGACTGCATCGTGGCACGGCTATCAGACCATCAACTGTTGGTAGACCTAGCTAAATATGCCAGCGTACCGGTGGTAAACGCCCTTTCTGACTTGGAACACCCCTGCCAGATTATGGCTGACCTACTCACCATCTATGAACACAAGAAACCACTTGAAGGGCTCAGCCTCGCTTACGTTGGCGATGGCAACAACGTGGCGAGAAGCCTCTGTCTAGCGTTGCCTGCTGTTGGTATAAATTTCACCAGCGCCTCTCCCAAGGGATATAATCTTGATGAATCATCGGTCCGGGAAGCGCAAGCACGCGCCAATAACTCTCTGAGAGCAAAGAAATCCGTCCAAGTCAGAACAGTCACAGACCCGGTAGAAGCGGTTTGCGGGGCTGATGTGGTGTATACGGATGTCTGGGCCAGTATGGGGCAGGAATCGGAAACCAGTGTGCGCCAGTCTGCTTTCAACGGCTACACCGTGGACCCGGATCTCCTGAGTAAAGCCAATGCGGACGCGTTGTTCATGCACGATATGCCAGCCCATTACGGAGAAGAAGTCCCACCTGGCATGCTGGACCATCCACAATCAGTGGCGTTTCCTCAAGCTCATAACCGCCTGTATGCCCAGAAAATAATCTTAGAATTTCTGCTTACCGGAAACTGAAGCCTTCTACAAAGAAGAATCCAAGCCGCGAGCTAGACTTAGTTTGGTGTTGAATTGGCAATCCCAATAGTGGCAATTATCGGCCGACCCAACGTCGGCAAATCATCTCTCTTCAACCGCATTATCGGCCGCCGACACGCAATCGTCAGCGAGGTCGCAGGCACTACCCGTGACCGCCTGATGGCCGATGCCTGGTGGGAAGATTACCATTTCATCCTGTTGGACACCGGCGGACTTGAGGCCCATCCAGAAGGTGTCATCAGACAATTGGTCCAAGAACAAGCCGAGATGGCCGTGGCTGACGCCGATGTGATCATACTGATGACAGACGTGGTCGACGGCATGACTCCCTCTGACATAGAGGCCGCTGAGTTGCTGCGCTCCACCAAGAAACCAGTGGTCTTGGCCGTCAACAAAGTCGACAACGACACGCGTGAGTTTGGCGCGCCTGAGTTTTACGGTTTGGGTATGGGCGACCCGGAACCCATCAGCGCCTTCCACAACTACGGTATCTACAGCCTCATGGCACGGGTTATCTCCCATATGGAACCCGATCCATATGGCCCAGAAGAGGAGATGGAAGAACTGGATGATTCAGCGCCCACATATGATCAAGGAGCGCTCAATCTTGCAATCGTCGGACGGACTAATGTTGGTAAATCGAGCCTGTTAAACGCTATCTTAGGCGCAGACCGGTCCATCGTAAGCGAGGTCGCCGGTACCACTAGGGACGCACTTGACACCCAGATAAGATACAACGGCCGCGATATCGTGGTCATCGACACAGCCGGTATCCGACGCCCCGGTCAGGTGGAGAAGGGCATAGAGAAATACAGTGTGATCAGGGCGGTTGGAGCGGTGAACCGCAGCGACATAACCCTGTTAGTGACCGACGCTTCGGAGCTAGCCACCGCCCAAGACGCCCATATCGCGGGGTTAGCCTGGGAGATATGCCGAGGGCTAATTGTGGTGATAAACAAATGGGACCTTTTCGCCGATGAAGGCGCTGGCGCCCGTTACCACGCCGCCGCCATGATTCGCGACCGGCTACATTTCATGCCATACGTGCCCATCATCTTCACTTCAGCCCTAGAAGGCGAAGGCATCAAAACATTGATGGACAGCGCCCAAGACCTCTGGCTGGAACGCATGCGGCTGGTGCGCTCACGCGACCTCCAATTCATGCTGGCCGACGCCTTGGCCGACCATCAACCGCCCGTAGTCAGGAAACACCGGGGACAGCGTGTTCAAATCAACCGGATACAACAGGTTGGGATAAACCCGCCGACTTTCCTTTTCACAGTCAATAATCCCCAACTGGTACACTACACTTACCAGCGCTATCTTGAGAACAAGATACGCGACACCTTCGGCTTTGACCGTACTCACCTGAAATTAGTGTTCAAAGCCAGATAATCACCAGCGCCTTACGGCTGGCTACCAGCATTAGCTCCATGAAAAGACTCCCCACATCGATCATCATCCAAGCAGTGGCCATACCATTTATCATTACCGGAGTGGTTGTCACCCTACTAACGATGGACGGCCAGTCCGAATCCGCAAAATATATCGTTGTCATGCTCTTAGCCTATCTGATGGGTTCTATATCTTGGGGCTACATGGTCCTGCAGTGGAAGATGGGCGTTGATGTCCGCGAATACGGAAGCGGACGTACCGGCATGTCCAACGTGCTGCGCACCGGGGGTGTAAAGTCGGCCGCGGTGGTTCTGACCTTGGATATCGCCAAGGGAGTTATAGCAGTGATTATTTCCAGGGAAGTCATCGGCTCCCACGGTGCAGAAGTAGCCGCCGGGCTAATCGTCTTGGTGGGCCACAACTGGCCCGTGTTCCTGCGATTCAAGGGAGGCCGCGGCATACTGACGGCATTAGGAGGTCTGGCTTTGATGGTCCCCGTTGCGGCTGTCGTCGCCACCGCCACCTTCTTAGCCATCACTTATCTAAGTAGATATATATCATTGGGTTCAGTAGTCGGCGTCGTGATTGGGGCGTTCTCTATCCTCGCTTTGGCATTAGCCGATGTGCACTCCGATACCTATATGATCTATGGCTTCATCGCCTGCATCATCATCGTCTGGCAACATCGGGACAACATTCAGCGAATCCGCGACGGCAACGAACGTCGATTGGGCCACCCCGCCACCAAAGTGGAGTAATCCTCCCACTCCTCTTGCTCGACTGATCCGATTTTTCGCCATAGACTAGAAGCGTCCGGTTCCGGAGCGGACCTACATTAGTTTCAGCGGTTTTTGATTGAGCGATCGAGCAGCCATCATCGGAACGACTACCTGGGGGACAACTCTGGGCATCTTGCTGACCCAGAACAATGTCTCGGTAACCATGCTCGCCAGAACCGAAGCTGAAGCCAATACCATATCCGCGGCACGGCGCAACAACCGATTCCTCCCTGACGCCCCTTTCCCTGAACGCCTGACCATTACCGGCCAACCAGGGATTGCCCTAAAAAAGAGCGATCTAGTGGTTATTGCTGTACCGTCGGACCGATTCAGGGAAAACATCCGCCAGATAACGCCCCATCTCCAACCCAAAACCATCGTGCTGAGCGCCACCAAGGGTTTGGAATTGCCTGAAGCCCGAAGGATGAGTCAGGTGCTGGAGGACGAACTGCCCGTCGAACTCCACTCAGGCATCTGCGTATTGTCAGGACCCAACTTAGCTAAGGAAATCGTCCAAGGCCAGCCGGCTTCTACGGTCATAGCGGGCCAAAGCTATGAAGCGGCAAAGCAAGCCCAGGACGCTCTGATGTCAACCAACTTCCGAATCTACACCAGCGCCGACGTCCTGGGAGTAGAACTGGCAGGCGCCTTAAAAAACATCGTGGCTCTGGGGGCTGGGATCGGTGACGGTATGGAGGCTGGGGAAAACGCCAAAGCCGCATTCATAACCCGTGGTCTGGCCGAGATGACCCGCCTGGGCATCGCCGCCGGAGCAGACCCATTGACCTTCGCAGGGCTAGCAGGGCTGGGCGATGTGGTTGCCACCTGCTCCAGCCGCCTCAGCCGAAACCGGTTCGTGGGTGAACAACTGGCCAAAGGCCGCTCTTGGGATGAGATACGGGAGTCCATGGACAACGTGGCCGAAGGAGTGAACGCTACTCAGGCAGCTTTAGTCCTGGCTAAAAACCTTAGCGTGGAGATGCCCATAGCCGAGATGGCGTCCCGGGTGCTGTTCGAGGGGTTGTCGCCGCAAAGGGCCATGGCCGAGTTGATGGCCAGGCCCGCCCGGTCGGAATGGTAGCCCAGTCAACGACCAGATAGGCTAGCGCACCTGCCCCGTTCCCAGCTCCGGAATCTTTTCCAATAACCAGGCTGCTGCCACTCTGCGGTGGCACGGCTCGCCGGCCGGCTCAAAGCAAAGCAGAGTGAAATCCTCTTCCGGGCTAAGCAAACCCAGCCAATCCTGGAAGCCCGCCTCCCAATTGTAATTAGTCTCCAATTCCTCTCGGTACCGCAGGGTGAGTCCATCAAAATCGACTACACCATGCCTGTATTCATCCAATAATTGACGCGAGGGATAGAGGAAGGGCTGGGTCTCCCATTTGGTGGTCTGACCGCGAGGATGCGCCCTTGAGATACGGTAAACCGTGCCCTTCCAATGTTCCGGATGGTAGAAGCTGGCCGTATATAGCATGCTTTCCTTTTAGGCCTCCGCGGGTTCGGCCAGCCCGGAACGCCAAAAGGTTTGGCGAACCACGAATATGGCGGCGCCTAAGAGAATGACACTGAAATAAGTTATAGCCCGGTCGATCAACACCAACGCGGCGGCCGATGTCGCCGTCAGACCGGACAAGCGGACCGCCAACCCGCCGACGCCCGGCTCCACAGCCCCGACGCCGCCTGGGGTCGGCACCAATGTGAGCAAAGAGTTTGCTAAAGTTAAGAACACAACTAAAGCCAAACTGATATCGAACCCCAGAGCCTCGACCACCAAGTACATCCGTGCTATTTCTGCCGACCAACCCAGCAGGCCCCATACCGTGGCTTCAGGCATCCGCTGGAAGCTTCCAATCGTCCCCTGGTGGAATCGCTCGTAGCGTATAGACAAGAATGGCGGTAGTCTTTTCAGCAGCAGTGCTCTAGCCCAGGTCATGGCAGCTAAGATCACAGCCAGTCCCGCCACCAGAGAAACAGCCAAAACCAACACGGCCAACGTGACGCGGTCACCGCTGTCTAGCAAGAAAGGCACGGCGGTCAATATCAAAAGCGAGACCAGTATCATGTCCAAAGCACGTTCCGCCAGAATAGTCCCGATAGTCCGCGAAAACGATCCTTTCTGCTCGTCCCTATAAAGGTAGGCCCGGTAGGCGTCCCCCAATCGGAGCCAGGCCACGGAATTGGCGAACCAGCCCAGGAGCACCAACTGACTGCAATAAACCACTCCTGGGACTTCAGTGTCAGGATCAGATGTGTTTTGTAAAAGCAAACGCCAGCGGGCTCCCCGAAAGAGGAACGTGGTGTAGTGGACAACGACGGCTAGGGCTAAAATCCAGGGATTGGAGTCGGTGACCTGGTTCCAGGTACCACTCAGTTCGACATCGAACCGAGTGATGATGAAGACTAAGAATGCGACGGAGAGCGCCATAGAGATGATTGCCGGCAGAGACAGAATCCGCCGAATGATGGATGGGGGACGTGCGGGAGGTCTGTCCGGCATTCCGTATTGCTGCGTTGAGTCTTGATGGAGTACTGAGGGCATCAGAACACAGATCAGTCAGACGGAAGATGACTCAAGATTAACGAAGTTCCCGGGGCAGATTGAATGTGATGTCTTCTTCTATACCGGACACCATAGTCACCTTTTCCGGCGCCAATTTATCTATCACGGCCTCAACCAGCACCTCCGGAGTTGAGGCGCCTGATGTTATGCCTACTTTGCTCTTGCCGTCCAGCCATGAGGGCTCGATCTCTTCGGGGCCGTTGATCAGGTAGGATTCGACCCCCAGAGCCTCCGCAACCTCTCGGAGCCGGTTGCAATTGGAACTATTCTCAGCCCCGATAACCAGAACCAGGTCGACACTGTTGGCCATTTCGGTCACTGCGTCTTGGCGGTTGGTGGTGGCATAGCAGATATCGTTCCGAACCACGGCGTCGGAGAATTTATCTCTGATAGAACTGATCGCTCTGGCGGTATCACCTACGGAAAGGGTAGTCTGCGTGAGCACAGCCACTTCCTGGTCAGATCCCCAATCCGGTAGTTCTCTCTCTGAAGTATCGTCGATAAGGGTCATCTCAACTTGGCCCATGGTCCCCCTGACCTCCTGATGGCCCCGGTGGCCGACCAATATCACCTTCTTTCCTTCACGATGATATTTCTTGGCCTCGTTGTGCACTCTAGTTACCAGCGGGCAAACGGCGTCTATAACCCGAAGGTTGCGGGCCTTAGCCTTCTTGAAGTCATCGGGTGGCGAGCCGTGGGCTGAAAATACGACCACCGATCCTTCAGGTACCTCTTCGACTTCTTCAACTGTGATGGCACCACGGCGTTCCAAATCATTTACCACGTAAGGGTTGTGCACGATCTGATGTTTAACGTAGACCGGTGGTCCGTACCTCCTCAGGCAGATATCAACAACATCAATGGCTCGGACCACTCCAGCGCAGAATCCCCTGGGTGAACTAAGTAAGACCTCCAACGCCTGTCCTCCTATATCTGACCGGATTGAGATGGCCGCTCACGCGGATTCAAAAGCGTTACGGCCCGCCCGCTCCCAATCTTGTTAATAATATCGTATGCGCGTATTTTTTCATATGTTTTCGAAACCAGCTGGATCCCTCTGATTTCGCCTTTTACAGCCTCAAATCCTATGCTATAATCCACTTTGCTCCAACCAGACCCTTGCACAACTATGCCCAATTACCAGTACATAATTCTCGAAAAAGACCCTGTCGAACACATCGCAAGATTAACCATCAACAGACCCGATCGCAGGAACGCTCTCCACGACGACGCCACCGACGAGATAGGTCAGGCCATTGATGATGTGGCCGCTGACGATGATATCCGAGTACTGGTCCTCACCGGAGCCGGAGACGCCTTCTGCGCTGGAGGCGACTTGAATGCTCTGCAGGGCGGCAGCGACCCTGGGATGTGGGTATCTGAGAACACCGACGACATCCGCCGCAGTTTCCGTTTGGCTCAAAGGATGATTCTGGGGATACAGCGGATGGAGAAGCCGGTAATCGCAATGATTAACGGCGTGGCAGTGGGAGCTGGTTTCGATTTGGCCTGCGCCTGCGATATCAGAATCGCTTCGGAGAAAGCGAGATTCATGGTGGCCTATGTACGCATCGGTCTGTTCCCGGGTTTTGGCGGCACGTGGCTCTACCCACGGGCCCTGGGCAGCATGGGTAAGGCGGCGGAACTGATGTTCACGGGCGATTTCATGGAAGCAGATGAAGGCTACCGCCTGGGCTTCCTGAACCGTCTGGTTAACGAGGATGACCTGGAATCAACGACAATGGAGATAGCCCGCAAAATAGCCGCCGGGCCGCCCATCGCTATACGCCTCTCCAAACTCATGCTCTACAAAGGTCTTGAGTTTGACCTGGAAACAGCCTTGAAGATGGCAGCCGCGGCAGAGACAATCACATTAACCTCCTATGATCATGGCGAGGGAACTAGGGCGATTCGGGAATCGCGAAAACCGTTATACGAGGGCCGCTAATGAATCCAATCATTGACGAACTTAAGGTCTTCACCGGGAACGGGCACCCCGAACTAGCCCAATCGGTCTGCGATTACCTCAAGATTCCCCTGGGTCAAGCCGAAGTTTTCAAGTTCGCCAACGATAATTCGTTCGCCCGCATCCACGAGAACATCCGTCAGCGGGACGTGTTCATAGTCCAACCGACCTGCTTCCCGGTCAATGACAACCTGATGGAACTGTTAATCATGATTGATGCCTGCAAGCGAGCATCCGCAGGCCGAATCACCGCAGTTGTACCCTATTACGGCTATGGCCGCACTGATAAGAAAGATCAACCCCGCGTTCCCATCACCGCCCGGTTGGTGGCCGACCTTCTCACCGCAGCTGGCGCTGACCGGCTCTTGACCATTGACCTCCACGCTGGGCAGATACAAGGGTTCTTCAATATCCCCGTTGATGAACTGACGACGCTCCCCCTCTTGGGTGAGTATTTCGCTGCTAAAGAGATTCAGGACTTGGTAGTTGTGGCAGTAGACATCGGAATCAGCAAGAAGGCGCGTGACGTTGCCGAGCGTCTCGGGGTCCCGTTGGCCATTATCGAAAAACGCCGAATCAGCAACGATGACATCAGCGAGACCATGAATGTCATCGGTGAGGTCGAAGGCAAAACTGCACTGGTCTTTGACGACGAGATAGTCACCGGCGGCTCGATAGTTAACGCCGCCAAAGCACTATATGATCAAGGAGTAAAAAATACTTTTTGCTGCGTCACCCATCCTGTGCTATCCAAAGACGGATCCGAAGTTATGGCCAAGAGCGACTTCACCGAGGTGGTAGTGACGGACACCATACCCATGCCTCCTGAAAAACAGAACGGGAAATTCACGGTCCTTTCGGTTGCACCACTACTGGGCGAGGCCATCTACCGAATACACAAAGGCCAATCCGTAGGCGACCTCTTTAGCTAGGCAGCACAGCCGCTTTGACATTGGTTGGTGTGGGGCCGATGATGCCCTTCCGGCCGTTCATGACCCCTAGTTGCTCTCTCTGGCGTTCATTTCGCGGTATAATTTTTTGTCTGGCATTGCCACCAGTTGTTTTCATGTGATTCTCAGCGTGTTCAGGAGGCCTATTTCTCATGTATGACCTGATAGTAAAGGGCGGCACCGTTGTCGACCCTTCCCAGAACCTCCACGGTATCAACGACGTTGCCATCGAGGACGGCAAGATAGCAAAAATTGCAACTGATATCCCCGCTGAGGAGTCCAAGCGGGTCGTCGAAGTGAAGGGCAAGGTCGTCACCCCTGGACTGATCGACATCCACACACACGTCTACTCCGGCGTGACCGACAACGGAGTTGACCCAGACATCGGGGGAGTCAGAGCCGGCGTAACCACCATGGTGGACGCTGGTAGTTCCGGCTGCGACACCTTCGCGGGTTTCCCAGCCCATATCATCCCCAACACGGCCACCGAGATTATCGTCTTCTTGCACATCTGCCGCACGGGCCTGGCTACCAACCCGGACATCTTCAGCCCAGAGAGCATAGACCTAGACAAGACCATAGAGACCATCAAGAACAGCAACGGTGTCATCACTGGTGTGAAGGCCCGGATGGTGTCCCCGGCGCTGGAGATCATGGGTATCGAGATGCCCAAGCTTGCCAAGCGGGCTGCTGTGGAAGCCGGGGTACCGCTGATGGTGCACATCGGCGACACGCTGAAGCGCTACGACCCCAACGTCATCAGAGAATTGCTGCCCATCCTGGACAAAGGTGACATCGTCACCCACTACTTCACTGGTAACCCCGGTGGCGTGTTGGATGCCGACGGTAAGCTGGTACCAGAGGCCAAAGAAGCCCATGAACGGGGCGTTTGGCTGGACACCGCCCATGGCCGAATGAATTTTACCTTCGATGTGGCGGAAAAAGTCCTGGACCAGGGAGTACTGCCCCACTGCATCAGCACCGACCTGACCGTACCGGGCCGCCAAATCACAGTCCACAGCATGACCGAGATGATGACCAGGTTCTTGGCCATGGGCTTCACCTTCGACCAAGTAGTGACTATGTCCACCGAAAACCCTGCCAAGGCCGTAGCCGTTAACGACCGTCTGGGCACACTGGCTGTCGGCAAACAGGCCGACCTATCAGTTCTAGAGATCAAGGACGGCAACTGGATGGTCTACGACATTCTCGGTGACGGCAAGAAAAGCGACAAAGCTGTTATCCCCGTCATGGCCATCAAGAAGGGCGAAGTATTCGAGGCCGGTTGGGGCCCCCGCCCCTGGGGATGGGAACCGGACTCCGCATAGGTTTTCACTTCGATCAGTCTAAGTATTACGAGGCGTAGAATCAGGTCTTTGGCCCGCGCCTACGTCTTGGTTTCGGTTCCAGCGAGCTTACCTGCTGGCTTCTTTTTTTCATGCCGCAATGGCCGGGTTAGCTTCCGAACTTGGGAAGAAATGCTGAACCGGCTTTTCACGTTGTCGGCTATTACCGGGGCCACTTTTTGGTTACCGGCCACCAGAGGGGCTACCCAATTCCGCAGTTCCTTCATCGTTGGGGGTTTCCCTTCCCAACCGGGCACCAAACACTCCATCGGGTGCCAGCGTTTCTCGCCGCGAAAGCGGGTCATAACCGTGCCCCCCGCCTCAACGACCGCCAACGCGCCTCCGGCCATGTCCCAGAGCCTAGGAGCGCCAAACATGGCGTACTGCAGTACGCCCCTGGCTGTCATAGCCAGTTCATAGGCGATGCTGCCGGTTGTGCGGACTTCGCCTGCTTTGCCTGCCAACTGTCCAGTGAAACCTTGTGCCACCCCAAAGTAGCCAGGCACTCCAATCAAGCGGTTCGGCACCGGCTCGTCAGATTCGTAAACCGAAACTCTCTCATCATCGGCGAAGCATCCGCCACCCTTCCGACAGTGGAGAACGAATCCTCCGTCATTGGTTGGCCAGGGTATGTACAAGGCGGCAGCCACGGGCCAGCCCTGATACAGCACGCCAATGGACGACGCGAACATGGGGAGCCCATTCATGAAGTTGGTGGTGCCATCCAATGGATCCAACACCCAGAGAATGTCCTTGGCCAGTTCCTCAGACTCCTTCTCTTCTTTGGTACCCTCTTCGCCCAGAATGCCGTGATCAGGGAAGCATTTGCTTATCTCGGCCACCAGATATTCCTGGGCAGCTTTGTCGGCAGCGGTTACTGGGTCACGCTCATGATCGTCTTTGAACTCGACGTCGATCTGCCGTCCGAAGTGCTCCACCAAGATACGCCCTGCGCCTCTGGCAATCTCAACAGCATGCCTTTCAATCTCTTCGGCCAGGGCGTCATCCCAAAGCTCCAAAACACCACCATCTGGGCCTAGATTCGCTTTGCCGGAACCGAGTGCGAGTATAGCATGGACCAAGTTCGGGCTGGCGCCTGATATAATCCTCGTTGCTGCCCATGCAGGCAGACTCAGAACGAACGAACAACCCCACTCGGTCAAGGGTTATGAGGAAAAACAATGGACTTGGGACTGAAGGACAAGGTCGCCATCGTTGGCGGGGCCAGCAAGGGACTTGGCCGGGCCTCGGCTCAGGTACTGGCAGAAGAGGGAGCCAAGGTAACCATTTGCAGCCGCACTAGCGCAGACTTGGAGCAGGCCGCCAAAGAGATCCGCGAGTCCACCGGCGCTGAAGTATTGACCTTCGCCGCCGACCTAGATGAGCTGTCTTCAATCACCGGGCTGATTGATGCTACCGTTAAGGAGTTTGGCGCTCTAGACATTCTGGTAAACAACTCGGGTGGACCGCCTCTGGCCCGCTCAGCAGACGCCACTGAAGAGCAGTGGGAGACCGCCGTTCAGCGCTCTTTGATATTCTTCGGTCGCATGTGCCGTGAGAGCCTCCCACACCTGAAAGCAAGAGGCAGCGGCCGCATCATCAACATCCTCGCCAGCACGGTTTACAACCCTATTCCCAATCTGGCGCTCTCCGGCGCCACTAGAATGGGCGTTGTTGCCTATGCCAAGAGTTTGGCCGACGAGGTCGGACGAGACGGAATATTAGTGAACAACGTCTGCCCCGGCTCCATCTTGAGTGATCGTATGCTCTCCAATGTCACTTCCCGTGCCAAGGAACTAGGCATCAGCGTAGAGGATGCCCTGGCACTGCGAGCTGAAGACACAGCTGTAGGCCGCGTCGGCGAACCGGTTGAACTGGCTAACCTGGTGGCCTTCCTAGCGTCAGACAAGTCCACCTACATCACTGGCACCACCATCCTGGTGGACGGCGGCCTTGTACGTTCTGTGATGTAGAGCGAATCTAAAAAATCTCCTCTCCCTTAGCAATGGGGAGTGTTAGGATGGTGGCGCCGCTGATCGAAGACTGATCCCCTTACTAGAAGGTCCTTTGACAGGCCCGATTCCATTGGGACACAAGGCCTCGGTAGTGGCTCACGATTATCGTATTGAGAAGCGCAACATCGAATAATGGTATTTGAACGCAAACACATAGAAGAACCCACGGACCCTGCCGGTTACCTGGATCGCGGGAACCGTTACAGCCGCAACGGTGTGTATCACAAGGCCATCGAAGACTACACGAAAGCAATCGGGTTAGACCCTAAGTTCGCTGAAGCCTATTACCACCGAGGCTGCTCCTGGTACGAGGTGGACAGGTTCGAGGACTCCATCGCAGACCTGACCAAGGCCATCGAAATTGACCCTACGGCCGACCACTACTATGGCCAGCGAGCTCTGGTATACATCTTCACCGACCAAACCGAACTGGCCCAAGCCGACGAGGACATCTGCCAGGAGTTACGAATCAAAGCTCAAGAGGGCTGAGGGAGCAACCTGGCAATCCAAAACCTACAGGCAGGTCAGATACCTGCGACTATCCGGTCTGGGGTTTAGGCCTGACGTGAATCATCATGGTTTCTAGTGCATCTAATCTGTTAAGTGTACTAAAGGAAAGCGCTAGGCCGAGGCTCCCAAGCCCAAGAACGATATATTCGACAGCGATAACCTCAGATGCGGTGAGCCAATACCATAACCACGGCAGAGAACTCAGAACATTCGGAATCGTTCGAAGCTGGAGTCCGCCCAGAAGATCTCAAGCTATTACTTTGAACCGACAGGGAAGGAGGCCTGGCGCGAAATGTGGGCAAGCCCAGGCATGCCTCGGACCATCATGGCCTGGACAGCGGTGAAGGTGACGTGCTTATGGCACCGGAAACGATAAATCCGTAGGTAATCAACTATCAGTCAAGAACGAAGAGACGCAAAAGTTCATGCCTTTTTGCTTTGCCTGCTTCTTTATCAAGCGCTATGAAGCGGGTTTGAATAGCGGGACCGATATCTGGTCGGTGGCACGTTGGAAGGTTACTTCCACGGCCATTCCTATGGATACGTCCTTAGGGTCGCATTCCACTATGTTGGTGAACATGCGTACTCCCTCATCTAGTTCCACGAGAGCCAGCACGTAGGGGCCGGTGTCGAAACCTTGGGTGCGGTTCTGGTTGGTGACGGTGTATGTCCAGACCGTGCCCCGCCCAGATGATGGCGTCCATTTGATCTCGCTGGACCAGCAGTTGGCGCAGATGCCGCGAGGGTACCACTGGTACTCGTTACAGCTGTCGCATTTCTGAATCAGCAAGACTCCGCGACGGCACATATCCCAGAAGGTCTTGGTCTCGCCAATGATTGTAGGCAGGGGTTTATTCCATGAGGTGGTCATTATCTAATCCCTCGCCAGGATGACTGTGCCGCCGCTGTGGCGGGAGCCCAAGGCTCCACCTGTGCCGTGGCACAGAGCTATCTTGCAATCGGGTACCTGACGTTCGGTTCCATCGAACTGTCCCCTGAGCTGCCGAGTCGCTTCCAGCAGAAGGAAAAGGCCACGCATGCCTGGGTGGTTTGATGATAGACCACCACCGTCGGTGTTGATGGGAAGCTCACCGCCCAAACCTATACGTCCGTTGAGAACGAACTGACCACCCTCACCCTTCTCACAGAATCCAAGGTCTTCCAGGGTCTCCAACACCGTGATGGTGAAAGAGTCATAAATCATGGCCATGTCGATGTCCTTCTGAGTGACTTGGGCCATTTCGAAGGCCGGGACGTGGCTCTGCTTGGCGGCGATGTACATCAAATCCCGCTTGCCGGCGCCCTGGTGGGCCACTGCTTCGCCAGCACCCAGAATCCAGACCGGCTTCTGCTTGCAGTTGCGGGCCAATTCTGGAGACGCCACCACCACCGCACCGCCACCGTCAGTGATGACACAGCAGTCGTTACGGTGAAGCGGTGTTGAAACCACCGGAGATCGCATAACATCATCCACGGTGATAGGGTCACGGAACAGTGCCTCCGGGTTCAACCCGGCGTGCCGACGCATAGTCACGGCAATCTCGGCCAACTGCTCAGAGGTCGTGCCGTAAAGGTGCATGTGCCGCTGGGCAATCATAGCGTAGAGGCCTACTGTGGTCAGCCCGTACAGCTCTTCAAAGCTGTCAGGAGAAGGGTCCAACCGAGGATGACCCTGACGACTGATGCCGCCCGTGCCCACCGACACTCCTCCGGACCGGGCTTGGGTGGCATAGGTGATGACGGCGCAGTTGATACGACCAGCGTAGATGGCATTCAGTGCATGGGAGAGGTGGAACTCGAATGAACCGCCGCCTACAGTAGTATTGTCCACCATCTTGGGATACATATTCAGGTAGTCAGCCAAGTTCAGCCCACTACTGCGGACCGACATAGAAGCGCAGAACAGACCGTCCACGTCCTTCTTCTCAAGACCGGCATCTTCTAGGGCTTTGATGATGCTTTCGCCCTGGATCTGTGCTTCGCTTTTATCCGGCGCGTACCGGGTGATGTGTTCGTGCACGCCGACAATCGCGGCTGCACGTCTCAGGTCTACCATTGGTTGGGAGCCTCCATGTCGGATTGTTTTCTATCTAGGTTTTGTAGCGGTCTACTTATCAAGCAAGGTGGGCTAGCCGCATGGAATCATGCGCAACGCTGTCTTCTTTGCATCTTCATCCATGATTTGGCCTCCGAATACTTGACGCAGAGGCAAAATAGCCCTAGCGGGATATCGGCCCCATTATCGCCGAGCCTGCCTGGGAACACAAGGAGAAATACCTGTTGGACCCATCAGACCCGCAGCGACTGCAGCCGGACACCGGGCTAAAAACAACGGTTAACTTAGATGATGCTACAGATTCTAGGCTCGATTCTCTGCACTCGCACGTCGTAACCCGAGACCTTCCCAGGCCGACAGGTTCAGGCTATAGTATTGCCGCACAACTACTGTCGATTACACCGAAAGGGCCTAAGGAGGGCTTATGCTGGCGATCTTGGGGGGCACTGGACCAGAAGGCAAGGGTTTGGCGTTGCGGTTGGCCATGGCTGGAGAAACTCCCATTATTGGGTCCAGAGACGCAGCCAGGGGAGCTGTGGCAGCTCAGGAATTGTCTCAATTGGCTCCCAACGTAGATATTAGAGGTTCAGACAACTCCGGTGCCGTGTTACAGGCAGACGTGGTCTTCTTGGCATTTCCCTACGAAGGCCAACGGCCGGTGCTAGAGGACTTAGGACCGGCGCTAAAGGGAAAGATTGTAGTCAGCGTCATCGCTCCCATGAAGTTCGAGCGAGGCAAAGGCGCCAGCGCCGTGGAAGTAGAAGCCGGTTCCGCAGCCCAGGAAGCACAAGATATGCTGCCCGAATCTCAGGTGGTGGCCGCGTTCCAGAATGCCAGTGCCGAAGAACTCCTTGACCCCACCACGACCATGGACGGGGATGTAGTTGTCTGCTCTGACCACTCGGACGCAAAAAAACTGGTGATGGAATTAGCAGACCAGATCAAGGACTTGCGAGGTGTGGATGGCGGCAGCCTGGCCAACGCCAAATACGTGGAACAGATAACCCCACTGCTGGTCAATATCAACCGGATCTACAAGGCCCATTCCAGCATCAAGATAGTTGGTATCTAGTCACGAATAAAGCAACACAGGAGATGGATTATGCCTCGAGCAGTCATCGACCTCAACACCGGTTCTGGCCTGGCAGCCGTGAAGGGACAGTGGAAGTTCGCCCAAGGGCTAGTGCCAGGTGAGCCCAACGAGGGCTTAGTATCGCAACTCGAAGGGTCACCAGCCCGTCTGCCCGAGTATGACGACTCGGGCTGGGAAGTGTGCTCAGACCTAGCCAAATGGATTACCCGAGGATTTTCTTTCGTTTGGTACCGGACCAAAGTGACCCTGCCCGAGACGGTAGACGGCCACCCCACGACCGGTGTCCGTGTCCAGTTTGAAACGTGCATCGACGACTACGGAGAATTATGGCTCGACGGAGAGTGCGACCGGCACCGGGGAGCCGTCCAGGGGTTCAACGTTCCCCAACGGGTTGTGTTGTCGGAAGAAGCCCAGCCGGGTGAGCAGCACACCATCGCCTTATTGGCCGCCAACGGCCCCATGGCCGCCCCTGGCGGAGCGGTATTCGTCCGTTACGCCAGCTTGGCATTCGAATGGCGGGAACCCGGCTACTAAAAACGGGGCAGCCGGATCAGTTCAAAACAATCAGAGGACAGTTAGTCGTCGTCCTCTTCCTCGTCGTCATAGCCGAGTACAGAGTCGGCCGGTTCGAAACCCATGGCTTCCAGGTCTATACGTAGCTTTTTACAGAATATCTCAGCACTCTCGTTGACCGGGAGTGTAATTTCGACCATCCCGTCGGCCACTCTTTGGATGGAGCCTGGATCTTCTTTATTGAGTTCGACTCGCACGGACTCGCGGTGTATACCCAGTGCATCTGTCACGTCAAAAATCGCCGCCATGTCTTCCATCGTAATCAGGTCTTCAGCCATCACCATCCTCTCAGGAATGTTTTCCAGAGGTAAAGGTTAGTTGTAACCGCTAATCTTCGGGCGGCCATTTTGTTCCGCCTTCAAAGGGTAAGTCGCCGCCGCCCAAGGCGTCCGACACTAAGCCCCCAAATTCTTTCAGAATAACTTCACCCCAAGCCTGGGCACGCTCCACCCGGTAGGAAGTGCGCCGTCCACGCTTGACCCGCCGCGCTTCTCCTTCGTCGATCCCCTCTACTTCCTGGTCGATGGCAGCGTCCATTGCATCTATCTCCGGGACCAGGCTGTTAGCGGTCTCGATGAACCGGACCATCTGTTGCATGTCTTTATCCATGACCACAAAAATGGGCACGGTGCCAGCCCGGTGTTCGGGAATCAAGCTGTTGCTCAATTCAAGTTCATCATCCCGGTTGAAGACCTGAAGGAAGATATTAGGGGTGCTGTCTGCCAACTTCAGAATCACGGGAGTGGTGCTCATGGCGTCGCCGCACCAGTCGGCGGTGAACACAGCCAGGTTCAACGGTTCGCTCAGTCCGTTGAATATGTTCAAGGAATCATCCGGAATTTTAACCGTCTCATATATCTCCACAAACGGGTCTTTGTTGACCTTAATCTGGTCGATATATTGCTGGGTGGTCATACCCTGATTGAACTTCGCTTGATCTAGCTGATTCTCTTGTGCTGATGCCACAATAACTACCCCCAGGGTGAATATTACGCGGCTAGTTTCTCAATATTGTTTGCAGTTGGCAATGGTCCAAATAAAGTGCCAGGGATTTACGTATTCCGTGATAACGAGCCATGCTAGAATTGGACGTTGAAATTATCACGCCTGACGGCGATGGGAGACTCAGATTTGACCGAGGAATCCGAGGGCCCCGTTCTCAAATACGCACTATTTTGCCGAGACACCACGGAGACGGACAACGGTGAACTGACACTTAATGGAATCGTTGACCTGTTGGACCTGCCCGAGCCAGAAGAGTCGTCCGAATCAGAGAACCCGGTAATCGCTACTGTCGACTACAACCTGGCTTTCTGCATCGGCGGCGCCGACCCCGGCGATCACTACCTGTTCGTCACTTTGAAGACCCCTGGTATTCCTCTTGAGACACCCCCAGCCCAGAAGGTGGAATGGGAAGAGGGTATTCTTTTCCAACGCTGGATTAAGACGTTCCGGATTCCGGTTCAAAAGCCTGGAATACACTCTGCCGCCATCCTCTTCGACGGCATTCCATTGGGCGAGGCAACCTTCCTAGTGCGATTCACCGACGACGCAGAACCGACCAAGTCCACCTAGAAACCCACCTCGGACCTGCCTATCAACCGACCTGGTCAAGTTGTATACCATATCTGGCTTGTCTATAATTGAGGTGAGCCTGCGTGCATCAAAAATTTCTATCAACGACGGAGCTGAGCATTTGGCAAATCAGACCGGCAAACGCTACGTATGTGGTAAGTGCGGTTCCGAGTTCATCGTGACCAAAGGCGGCGACGGCTCCATCTCCTGTTGCCAGACCACGATGGAACTCAAGTAATAAACCCAGAAAGAACCACCCCTATAATCGCCCACGGAGGACCGCCGAATGGCCAACCAACTTGGCAAACGTTACACCTGTGAAAAATGCGGCAGTAGCGTGCTCTGCACTAAGAGCGGTGATGGCGAGATAATCTGCTGCGAGACGGATATGGAGTTACAAGAGCCACGGAAGCTACCCTCTTCCGACTAAACACCACCGCTACAAACGAATTTTTGCTTTTTCGGGACCTGATAATAAAAAGGCCTCGCCCTAGTAATGGGACGAGGCCTTTTTATTCCTCAATCCTCACGTAATTACGCCCAGCGCGGTTGTACGTCCGACGGAATACCAAATATGTGCTTGCCAACCTCTTCACGCACCAGATCGGGGGCGGTTACAGCATGAAGAGTACCCATTCGGACATCTCGGTAGTATCTCTCGAATGTTCCTGCCTCGAAGAGGCCATTGGCGCCGCGGATGCTGAAGAGCCGGTCAACGGCTTTCTGGGCGTTTTCCCTAGCAACGAGTCCAGCCATCTCCATGCGGGCAGCGTCTTCGGGGACGAAGTCCTCGCCGACTATGGATTTGGCCGTGATGGATCTCGCTTCTTGGACGAGAAACGCACGGCCAGCCTCGATGCCCATTGCAGCGTCAGCCACGGCGAACTGATTTCCAGGCATGCTGCTCCGGGAGCCACCGCCAACTGTCATGCTTCGTGCTTTACCAAACTCTATAGTGTCATCTAAAGCGGCCTGGGCTACGCCCAACATCATGCCGGACATCCAGACCCTGGCCTTGGTTGGCACCTTGAGCGCCGCCGGGCCGTTAGGAAGCCATGGTTCATGCGGGGCGGGGCGTCTAGCGATGGGGGCCATGTGCTCAGAGACAAACACTTTGTCCAGAAGTACGTCATTGGTCATGGAGCCACGCGCGGCCATCGCCTGCCAGGTGGGCTCTATAATCAGCCCCGGCTGGCTGGTGGGCAGGATCATGAAGCGGTTTTCGCCCTCAACCATAGTGCTAAGGAACATCCAGGTGGAGATATTGGATCCGCTGACGAATGGCCACCGTCCAGAAGCTATAAACCCGCCGGAGGCAGGCTTGGTGTCGCCACCAGGGATAGCTGCGTGGGAGATTAACGCGCCATTGTCCACCACGTCCCTGATCAAGAAATCGGAGTCCGTGCCCATCATACCCATGGCCCTGGTGCAGAAAACCGAGTGGTTACCCATCACCCACGCAGTGGATGCGCAAGCGCCGCCGATCAATTCATAGATAGCCACCTGGGTCACCAAGTCAGCCTCAGTGCCGCCCAGGTCGCGAGGTATGACGACAGTCAGAAGTCCAGCCTCATGGAGGTCCTGAATATTCTCCATAGGCACCCGTCGTTCTCGATCGACTTCAGACGCACGCCCGGCGATTCGAACGGCTGCCTTTCTGGCTGCTTCTACCAGTTCCTTCCTTGGCTGAGTCAGAGCCAGCAGCTGTTTGTCCTTTGCCCCCATCACCATCCCCTAGGGTTTTTTATTAATCAAACCGAATACAAGGCTTATGGAACAAGCATCGCCCTGGTGATGGGTGTCTGACTCTGGTCCCATTCCGCCTGAACAAACGCATCGTTAACCTCGGCCAACGGGAAGGTGTGCGAGACTATCTTCTCGAATGGCAGCGAGTCTTGCTTTCTAACCAGGAAGTTAAGCAGTCTGGGTAGTAACTCCGGCTTGTACATCAGGGAGCCGACGATGTTCTTGCCGGTAAGCAACTTAGATGGGTCTATAGACACCTCTTTCCCTCGGACGATGTCGCCAATCTCGACGAACGTACCGCCATTGCTGAGCATATCGATGCCTTCAGCGAGCAGTTCGGCCCTGCCCACCAATTCCATGACCACGTCGGCACCGCGGCCGTCGGTCAGTTCCCTAACCCGGCTAAGCCTGGTCTCGGGCGTATTGAATTCCTCGATATTGATGGTGTAATCGGCACCGAATTGCTCCGCGAGCTCCAGGCGGTTCTCAAGGCGATCCATGACGATTACCCGGTCTGCGCCCATTTCTTTGGCCATGGCAGTGGCGTGGATGCCAAGTCCGCCGGCTCCCTGAATCACCACATAGTCACCCTCGCCCGCTTGGGCCCTGATCAGTCCAGTGGTGACCGTGCCCATAGCGCAGTTCACCGGCCCCAAGATGTTGTCGTCCAACTCGTCGGGCACCTTGAAGAAGGGATGGCGATCTGGCAAATAGAGGTAATCCGAGTAGGTCGCCACGAAATAGGGCCATACTCCAGCGGCAGGATAGTTACGGTTCATGCACCAGTTGGTGTTGCCCTTTAAGCACTGGCGGCAGTGGTAGCAGGGGAAGACGGCGGCGTAGATGACGCGGTCTCCCTTCTTAATCGGAGCTCCAGCGGAGTCAGTCTCGACGCCTTCTCCCAGAATCTCAATGACGCCTGTGCCCTCATGGCCCATGGCTCGGCCGGTGGGCGGCAGAGGCAGATCACGGTTGTTCTGGTCACCCCGCCAGGTGTGCAGGTCTGAACCGCAGACGCCAGCTTGAGTCATGCGGAGTATGACTGCACCGGGAGCGGGCTCAGGCACGTCGTATTCTTCGATAACGAAGGGTTTGCCATATTCCTTGCAGACAACGACTCGGCCTTTCATGAATTCCTCCTACGACTGTCTAATGGGTCTTTCACAAACACATTAGGCCCTGGCCATCACGAGGCCAATATTACGGCGGTAACATACCACAACCAATAGGGAATCGATACTCGAGCAGGTGCCAGTGCGCTTGACATTCTGATGGAATGGGTCGCGTTCCCAAGCGTTTTGACACCTCATAGGGCCACTGCTACACTCGCCTCAACTTGGAGTCAGGCCGTTACGATGGCTGAATTGGAGACTGTTCCATGCCTGCTCGCTCAGGGCAGCAATACATCGACAAACTATCTGAAAATCCTGCAGAAGTCTGGATCGGTGGCGAGAAGGTCGAAGATGTTACGATCCATCCAGCCTTCCAGAACGGCGTGCACTCTCTGGCTACCCTCTACGACCTCCAGCACAACCCAAACACCAAGGACACCATGACGTTCGAGTCTCCCACGTCGGGCGATCCTGTCGGGTTGTCGTTCATCGTTCCCAAGACCGTAGATGACCTGGTGAAACGCAGGGATATGATGACCGCCTGGGCGTGGGAGAGCTGCGGCATGATGGCTCGAACCCCGGATTTCTTGAACTGCGCAATCTCAGGCTGGGCCGGCTCGGCCGAATACTTCTCGGCCAACCGCTCCGACTCCAAAGACAATGTGCTGCGTTACCACGAATACATCCGGGAGAACGACCTGACTCTGACCCACACTTTGGTGAACCTGCAACGCAGCCGTAACCCTTCGGTGCTAGACAAGCTTGAAGACCAAGTTGCATTAACCGTGGTGGAAGAGACCGATTCCGGAATACTGGTGCACGGCAGCCGCATATTGGCAACTCTCGGCCCAATATCGGATGAGATAGCCGTCTATCCAACCCGCACTCATCTGCTAGGCGAAGAAGCCAAAAAACAGGCGTTCTCATTCGCTCTGCCCTGCGCCACTCCAGGTATGAAATTCATATGCAGGGAAAGTCTCGACATGGGTCGATCCAATTTCGACCATCCTCTGGGTTCCAGGTTCGAGGAGATGGACTCTCTGGTCTTTTTCGACAACGTCTTCGTACCCTGGGAGCGGGTGTTTCTGCTGGGAGACGTGGACCTCTGCAACAACTTCGCTGCCGCTACGCAGTCCACCTCACATACCGGGCACCAGGTGGTCAACCGCACGGTGGTCAAGACCGAATTCCTGCTGGGACTAACGTCCCTCATGGCCGAGACCTTAGGATCAACACAGGTGCCCCATGTTCAAGAACGAATCGGCGAGATCATAGTCAATCTCGAGATGATGAAAGCCTGCGTGCGAGCCGCCGAAGCCGACGCAAAGCTGAACGAATGGGGAGTGATGTGCCCAGCGTTCGGACCGTTAACCGCTGCCAGGGCTATGTTCTCTGGGACCATGTACCCTCGTATGGCCGAGATAATACAACTCCTCGGGTCAAGCAGCCTAATGGGTTTACCGTCTGAAGCCGACTTTACCGCAGAGATAACACCTGAATTGGAGAAGTACCTGGCTACGGATTCCACGGATGCACGGGACCGGGTCAGGTTGTTCCACCTAGCCTGGGACGTGGCATGCAGCGCGTTTGGCGGTCGGCAAACGCTCTACGAACGTTTCTTCGGCGGAGACCCAGTGCGGAACACCATGCTACTCTACCAGGGCTACAATAAGACTCCTGCCATGGACCGGGTCCAGCAGTTCCTAGAGCGTGAATGGTGATACGACTAACCCCTTGGAATATGGGTAGCAAAAAGGTATAGTATTACGAACAATAATTATCAATATCCAGCGCAAGACCCCATCTACAACAGCCTGGTTTCCGGGCAGATATAGGAGGACGGATATGCCTAAACCCACGAGAATCGGCCATCTGGTCATCAACGCCAAAGACCTTGACGCAGCCACTAAGTTCTACACCGACGTCATCGGATTTGATATAGCTCTTGAGCGACCCGGCTTCGGCACTTTCCTGACCGCCGGTGAGATGCACCACGACCTGGCCATCTTCCAGGCTCCTGAAGGCGCTGCCGATACCGCCGACGGCGATGTCGGTCTGAACCACATGGCCATCGAAGTCGCCGACTTTGAAGAACTCACTGAGTACTACCACAAGCTCCAGTCATACTTCGAGGATTCCGAACTGCGGACCACCGACCACGGCATGACCCGCAGCATCTACATCAAAGACCCAGAAGGCAACGGGATCGAGTTGTTCTGCAACTCCCAAGAAGACCCGGCCGATGGCCTGGCCCTCATGCGCAGCCCAGAGCGCAAGAACACAGAGTTGGTCTTCGACTAGACCACATTCTCAAGAAAGCATGGACCAAGAGGCCTCCGAACATTCCGGGGGCCTTTCTTTTTTCGTTAGTCCCGAATCACCGTCATGTAGAACTACCCTACTAAAATCGGCGCACAAGGACGTGATGCTCAACAGTTCTTCCATCCTGGCAGCAGCCCTAGACCTAGACGGCACTATCATCGGCCCCGATGAAAAGATATCCCAGGCAGTCCAAGAAGCCATCGCCCGATTGGTAAGACACATACCTGTTTTCATAGCCACCGGTCGAGAGCCAGCTGATGTGCTGCGATATGCCAGGGAGTTAAACCTAACCACGCCACAACTGTGCGACGGAGGGGCCAATATACTAGACCCAATCCAAGGTGTTTCGACTTGGACTGCCCCGTTATGCCCGGCCAGCGCGGAGGTAGTAGTAACCAAACTCAGAGAGATGGGTGCTGCCTTCGTCGCTACCCACGCCAACGGAACCGCCAGCACCTTTGACGACGTCCCCAATTGGCACCTGATCCGTGTCTCAGCCCTAGACATGGATGAGGACACAGCCGATACCTTGGCCAGTCACTTTAAAGACCACGACCAGATGACTGTGATCAAAGCGGTGCTGCCCTATAACGGGCTGTGGGCGGTGGACTTCACTCTGGCCGGGGTCGATAAAGCTACCGGAGTGTCACGGGTCGGTCAGACCCTGGGCATCGACCCTGGCAACATAGTGGCAGTTGGAGACAGCTACAACGACCTGCCGATGCTGGTGTCATGCGGAGTCAGCATCGCCATGGGCGACGCGCCACAAGAGGTCAAGGAAGCAGCCGGCTTCGTGGCACCTTCTATAGCAGACGATGGGCTGGCCGTGGCGATCAATGACTACGTGATGCCTAGGATACATCCGTAGGGGATGGGTTTTAACTCGCACTGCTTCGAATCAAATCTTACGGACCGAGATCCACATTCCTTCCGCAACTATGGCGGCAAATGAAAAGCGCGGTTCTGATGCCCGTCCCCATCGCTGATGTGATCTTTCCGACTACCGAAGTGCTGGAACAACCTCTTTACAGAACAGGTCGATGGACGCTGCCACTTTCTCCCGCGGAATCAGTCCGCCAACATTAGCCTCGGCGACTATGCCCGAAAGACCCATCTCCTCGGTAATCTCTTTCAACAGCTTGATCACGTCTTCGGGGCTTCCATAGGCCAGCCGGTCGCGGATCAACTCCTCATAGGTCACCGCCGAAAGGCGCTCACCCCGCACCACACGCTCTTCTGACGCGACCGTCCCGGCTGAAGCAGCCGACAGACTGAAGTTCTGAGCTAGACGCCGATAGGAACGCATGGTGCTTTCCTCGGCTTCGTCGTAAGCCTCTTGTTTAGATCTACCCACGTAAATCGGTATCCGGATGTACACGTCCCCATTGCCTGGGTGGCCGGCATCTTTCCAGGCCTTTCGGTACTCTTCAAGGAGCTTAACCAAGTCAGGCCTATCCAATCCTCTCAGACCCACAAATACAGGATACCCTGCCGCGCCTACCTGAGGAAATGTCTCCTTGGTAGTGGCGGCAATCCTCAGGGGCGGGTGGGGCTTCTGACGAGGCTTTGGGATGACGCAGACATCGTTCAGGTCATAGTACTTGCCTGAATAGGAGAAGCGCTCATTGTTCCAGGCCGCCAGGATAATCTCCAAATTTTCCTGGAACCGGTCCCGGCTTTCTCCGTAGGGGATGTCATAGCCCTCATAGGCCCTGGCGAACCCACTCCGGCCCACGCCAAAATCGACCCTGCCCCCGCTTATTTGATCCACCGTTGCCACCTCTTCGGCAATTCGTACGGGGTGATTCAAAGGCAAAACGTTCACTGCCGCGCCAATCCTGATGCGCTCTGTCCGGGCTGCGATGGCAGCAGACATTATCAGCGGCACTGAGACGATCGACGGGATTCCGGCCCCCATTGTATCCAACGGACCGCGAGGCGCTGCGAAATGGCGCTCGGCCAGCCAAATTCCGTCTAGACCCCCGTTTTCGGCGGCATCTGCCATGGCGAAGGCCTCGTCAAAAGCCTCTTCTTCTGAGTGCCCGTACCGGTAGTCGCCTTCCATGATTAGGCCGTAGTGCATCTTTCCTCCTGAGGTGGGTTGGCCCAGTCGGGTCTTTCGCCAGCTAGTTGTTACTTTAAGTTTGGGTTATCCCCAGAGGGCCGCCACCCGGAATGCCAATTGGGTGTGCGATTCCCTAACATCTACTATCTCCGCTGGAACGTCGCCCAATACTCCTAGAGCGATTATCCAGTTCAAGATCTCGTGGTCTCCTGAGTCCTGTAGTTCCTCGGGAGTAACCTCGGCCAGTTGGCTGCCATGACCTTCGCGGACCAAATCCAGATAGCGCCGATCGGTCTCCAAGTCTATGGCCGAGCAGTTGTGCTTATGGGCCAGGAAACTGTGAGACCAGCTCGACGATGCAACAATCGCCACCCGCTCGGCTCTGGTATCCAGGAACCGGCGTATGGACTGCCCAACCTCGTAACAGCGCTTGGCCGTCGGCCGGGGCGGGTAGTCCGGACCAGCCTCTTCCCCGTAGCAATTCACGAAGAGGGGCAGTAGAGGGAATTTCCCTTCTGGGTCTAGGTAAACCAGAGGGTTGATGATGGCGTGAGCCAGACCCCAATCCCAGCCCTTCAAGGCGCTCGAAGTAGCCATATCGATACCATCTCGGATCAGGAAGTTACGCATGTCCTTGGAAAAGCGCTGCGGACACTGGAAGGTGAACTTGGTCTCGGCTGCGGCATCCCAACTATTATTGCTACCACCTATGTTGCGGAAGGGGTATCCATCCACCTCGTCTCCCGTGTAGAGGCAGAAGGGAGGCAGGTTATCCTGCTTAAAATTCTCTGATTGGTCGTCACCTATCACCATGACGACGTCAGGGTTCCACTCGTGGAGACGGTCCCGCATAACCCCGAAAGCTTCAACGACCTTCTGCTGGTCTATGCGGTCCTGGGTCAGGCCATTGTCATCCCCTAGTTCGTTGACCAGCGCGGGCGGCGGTTGGAAGTTGGGATTGCGTCCGAAGATTCGTTCCCGGCTCCTATGCCAGGCTTCGGGCGGCGTGAGTATGATGGGTCCGTGGGAACAACCAAGGCCTAACAACTCGGACATCGTGGTCTCCAAATCGGTTGGATGGTGTTGCGGATCCGACTTCAAGTACGGAAGAGAGGGTCTACTGGGACGTCATAAACAGGATTTTAGAGACCCCTATATAGGCTGTCAAACGGCCTGTTACTCCCTGGTTTCCATCTTGTGGCTACGAAGGTAACATTGGAACTCCGTAGTTTGTTAGTTAACGAAAGAGGAACGAAGATATGGCTGACCTGAGGCTTTTGGCTTGCTTTGCCCACCCTGACGACGAGGCTTTCCCCGTGGGGGGATTGCTGGCGAGTAACGTGGCGGAGGGCCGGAGGGTCCGCCTGGTGACAACCACGCTAGGCGAAGAGGGAGAGATCCGTCAGGAAGGTTCTGCCACCAAGGAGACTCTAGGGGAGATCCGGCGTATAGAACTTTCCTGCGCCGTTCGGGCTCTGGGGCTTGAGAGCCACGAATTGCTAGAGTACCGGGATTCTGGCATGGCCGGGTGGGACGCCAACAATCATCCGCAGGCATATATCAATGCTCCCGACAATGTGGTGGTGGAGAGATTGGTGAGAGAGATAAGGGGATTTCGGCCCCAAGTGGTCCTGACATTTGAGCCAGGCGGGCTCTATGGCCATCCTGATCATATCGCCATCTCCAAGCAAACCACCCAAGCGTTCGATCTAGCATCGGAGCCGACAGCGTTCCCCGAACAGTTGACGAACGGTTTGAAACCCCATGCGCCCCAACGTCTCTTCTACAGCGCACGTCCGAAAGGATTCAGGCTGGAATGGGCCAACAAGCTGCGCGCCGCTGGGGAAGATTTCCCGCTGCCATCTCCTGAGCAGCTGACCCACGGAAATCCGCCGGAGGAGATACACCTGACATTAGACCTATCAGACCACTTGGAAGCCAAGATGGCCTGTATCCTGTGCCACCGGACTCAGGTGGCCCCTAGCTGGCCTTATCACCGGGTGCCCAGAGAGATAGCCGAGTGGGTAATGGGGCGGGAGTATTACATCCGCGCTAGACCCGATGTATCCGCCGGAGAGACAGTGCCGGAGGACATCTTCGACAGCATCTCCCCGGACTAGTTCTTAAGACCGAATGGCTACCCTTTCGTTGGTCTTTAACCTGTAGAAGGGCGGTGACGAGCGATTGGCAATCAGCCGGACATCCTGACCGAGTGGATTCTGGTTTTCGCCAGAATGACGGCGGATGTGATCCTTAAGCTGGGCGTTGAATCAGTTCTACAGAGACTTCGTCAGGGGCGACTACGAATGCGACCATTGAGCCAGAGGGCATGGTCCAGGGCTCGCAGTTGAACTTAACCTTATTGGCTTTGAGCCTTTCAGACAGTGCCATCAGGTCATCGGTCTCGAACCCAAAGTGGTCCAGGCCGTAGCGGGGCTCGGTGGTCCCGGCGATGGGGTCCTCTCCTTCGGCGCGGCCTGAGATAGTCATCAAATGATCACCGTTCAGTCCAAGCTGGATGGACTTGGTGGTTGAAAGAGGTCGCTCAGATGTAATCTCAGCTCCGAAATTGTCGCAATACCACTTGGCGGCTGAATCCGGGTCTGCACTGCGGAAATGAAGGTGGTTCATAGAAATCTTCACGGTTATGCTCCTTCTGAAATGCGATTCTTGATTCCGGCCTTGGCCACTGCAGAACCAGATGGGACCAAGGGCAATTCGAGGCCCTAGTGTACCCCAATATCAGCCACTGGTGAACCCATGTCAGTCTCGAAAAGCGGCATAAGGTCAATTCTACCTTGTGTTCTAATCCTGCTCTTTCAAACGCTTTAGGCACAAGGTGCCCAGACTTCATCTAAGTGGTCTGGGCACCTTGTGCCCTTGATCGAGTATGTGGCTGCTAGCTAAGGAAGTCGGTCGTCCATTTGGCGTAGTCAGCCTTGCGGGTAAATTGGTCAATCTGCGCCGTTGTAGCTAACTGGGGGCTCAGGTCGGCGGGCGCTACACCGTCCCGCAGAGCTTTCAGGGTGTCAT
The DNA here is from genome assembly GCA_022451945.1 of Dehalococcoidia bacterium. Lineage (GTDB taxonomy): Bacteria > Chloroflexota > Dehalococcoidia > Lucifugimonadales > UBA3495 > UBA9611. Next base: position 40,491 of record JAKUNK010000011.1, on the reverse strand, counting down.
AAGTCGCCTTGATAGCGGCCGCGAAAGGCAGGTGCCCTTGCAATGCGACTTTCACTCCTACCGATCCCAGATAATCCTTGTCGGCCAACTCCCCTGAGGTGCCTCCCAAAAGTAGAGGGATATTCATCTCTGAACTTACGGCCTCCACCTCAGCTTTGGTGGACGCACCAGCCAGGAACACGGCGTCCACTCCTGCTTGCTCATAAGCTTTTACCCTGGCGATAGTGTCGGCTAGGTCGGTGATGCGCAGAGAGCTTGTACGCCCGGCAACAACCATGTTAGGGTCTCGCCGCGCCGCCAGAGCCGCTTTCATCTTGCCAACACCCTCGTCGATGGGTAGCACAGTATCGGCGCCGCCACCAAAAGTCCTCGGCAGCACAGTATCCTCGATAGTCAACGCCGAGACCCCAGCGGTCTCCAATTCCTCGACAGTCCGCATCACGTTCAGGGCATTACCGTACCCGTGGTCGGCGTCCACCATCAAGCTAAGGTCCCCGGCGCGGCAGATACGGTGGATCTGCTGGGCGAACTCGGTTAGCGTCAACACTATCAGGTCAGGCGCCCCCAACACCGTGCCTGAAGCGATAGAACCGGCAAACATGCCGACCTCGAATCCCAGGTCCTCGGCGATGCGAGCCGAGATGGGGTCAAACACCGACCCGGGGTAAACGCACTTGTCGCCAGCCAGTATGCCCCGGTATCTCTCCCTTCTCGTGGTAAAGTCCATGATGCACCTTTTTAGTATCAGAGTTGTTGCCTGACCCAGACACGCGCAATCTTTGCGCAATCGTGACTCGGAGCGGCGGAAATTCCGGCCCATTCTAACATAGGGCCAAAGGACAGACCGTGACCTGTGAAACCACCATCCTCGGCGTCGACTTCAGCGGCGCCAAATCCGACAAGAATACCTGGGTGACACGGGGAACGCTCAGCGGCAACTCCCTCGAGATCAGTTCCTGCGAACCAACGCCGCGGGCAGAATTGGCCATCCTGCTCGGCTCAGCGCCGAAGAACACGATCGCCGCATTGGATTTTCCCTTCTCCGTACCCAAAGAATTCGCCAGCTATTTGCTGCCCTCTGCAGAAGACATGCCAGAACTCTGGAATGCCACCGCAAACATGGAGTTCCAAGACTTTATGGCGCTGCGCGATGGGTTCGTGCTTGAACACGGCGAACCATACCGGCGTGGAGACCTCTATTTCCCAGAGTGCTACTCCTGTCTCCACAAGGCCAACCCCAATATGGTGCCCATGACTTTCCGCGGGATGCAGATGCTGGACGGCCTGTGGCGGTCAGGTTGTCGGGTGCCGCCTCTCCCAAACGAAACCCGCACCGGCCCGTTGTTGTTGGAATCTATGCCTGGAGCCGCTCTCAGGGCCTTAGGATTGCCCTTCAAGGGGTACAAGAAAGGGCAGAACGCGTTGAGTCTGCGGAGGCAGATACTGGACGGGCTGGGAACCATGTCGGGTGTCGGTCTTCCAAACCTCAGCAGGTTCCGCGATTATTGCCTGGAAAGTGACGACTGCCTTGACTCGGTTGCCGCCGCCGTCGCTGCGTGCCTTTGGAACAAAGACCCAACTATGTTCAGACTCCCCCAAGACGGACCCGGTGATGTCTCTCGCCGCGGCGGTACTCCCAACCCAAACGAGAATGAACTCCGAACGGCCCAGTTAGAAGGCTGGCTATACGCTCCTGTATTTCTATCTTCACTGGACCGCTCTTCCGCAGACTGATGTTGCCTGATCACGTTCCAGGCAGTAAAGTGGGTTCGACCCAGGATCGACAGGCAGGCCCCGGCAGGGACCAGGAGATTCGACTATGGCCATTTTCAGGCTGTACACCAACAGCGACGGCAAGAGTCAGGTGGACGAGCTAAACCTGGATTCCCATCCGGAGTTGACTACGGCCACCGCGACCCAGCACATCTTCTTTCGGCAGTGGGAGCCAGGTCACTTCATCGACTGGCATCCAGCACCCAGACGGCAATACATAATCTCCATTTCGGGCATAGTAGAAGTGGGACTAGAAGACGGGTCGACCCACCGGTTCATGCCGGGCGACGCCCGCCTGGTTGAAGACACGACGGGCAAAGGCCACACGACTTTGGTCCCAGGGGACGAACCTATCATCACTGCCGTAATACCCCTGGCATAGAGAGATTATCATCTAACGGAGGGCACACATGGGCATCTATAGAATGTACACAGGCGACGACGGCCAGACCCACATTGAGGAGACCAGTCTAGCGACCCACCCCGAATTGGCTGAAGCGGTCAAGACCACCCAAATCAGCTTCACCGAGCACGAAGCAGGCCGGTTCATTGACTGGCACCCAGCACCCCGCCGCCAGTATGTGATCTGCATCTCCGGTGGGATCGAGATAGGCCTGGGTGACGGCTCAACCCACACCTTTGGACCGGGCGATGCCCGACTGGTGGAGGATACCACCGGCCAAGGCCATACCACCAAGACTGTCGGCGGTGGCCCCGGTATCACCTGTACTGTGCCATTGTTAGACCAGTAAGCACGATCGTTTCGCGAGATTTGGTTTCAACCAGATACTAAGGAAGGAATATGAAGATAGTTAGAGTTTATTCTGGAGACGACGGTGAGTCTCATTTCGAGGATGTATCTTCCGAAGAGATGGTAGAGATCGCCAAGCGACTAGGCGAAGGTGATATCCAGCTGAACGCCCGCCCAGCTCCGTCATTCTCTGACTACCACACCGCGCCCCGCCGCCAATATGTACTCCACCTGCTGGGCACCGCTGAATATGAATGCGCAGATGGTTCAAAACAGCAACTAGTCCCCGGCGATGTTCTCGTCGCAGAAGACCTTACCGGCCACGGGCACATCGCCCGCGGGTTAGGCGAAGGCGAGCGCTATATCCTGGCCATACCCTTGGCTGAAGCGTAAAAACAGAATCACGAGGAGTTATCCATGAAGATCGTACGAGTATTCTCCGGCGATGATGGCGAGTCCCATTTCGAGGATGTCTCACCTGAAGAGATGGCCGAAATCGTCAATCGGGTTGGCGCTGGCGACATCACCCTGGGACTGCGCACCTCGCCGTCCTTTTCCGATTATCACAACGCCCCCCGGCGGCAGTATGTGGTCAACCTATCCGGTACAGCCGAGTTCGAATGTGCCGACGGGTCCAAATGTCAGATGGAACCAGGAGATATCCTGGTAGCTGAGGACTTAGAAGGTCACGGACACATCGCGCGCAGTCTGGGCGACACCCCGCGCGCGTCTCTCGCTGTCCCGTTGGCCGAACCCAGTTAATAACTAATCGAGGTAATAGATAAAGAGGGCTCTCCTATCGGAGAGCCCTCTTTATCTTTGTATTTAGGTAAGAACCTTAAGGAGCACAAACGGAATGCCTGGTGGAGTCTGTCCCTCGGCACCATCTACCTTGCTTTTGGACATTCCCTGCCTATCTGACGCGATTGTATTGTTGTAGACACTAGTTTACCAACCAACTGCCGACATTAATAAGGGAAGATCACAGACGAGAAGCATGCAACCGTGTGCTTGGAGTCCGGCCAAAGGTACCTAAACAATCTATGTATGAATTATGGATCCACTTCGGCCTCTGACTAGGGTTTACTGAGCTAAAGGCCAGATTTAACGGTCATACCAACGGCCCTGGTAGACCTGATGTTAGCAAGGGATTAACGCGATGATTGTTACTCCGCCAAGTATGGCGCTGGTGGCGAGGATCTACCTCCGCTAGAATGGCAATGACTCGGCAATCCTGTATTTTCAGAACGATTTATGACTACTGGCGCTGCCGGACCTTTAACTCTTACCTATTACGGCCACTGCGCCTTTCAGTGGCGCACAGAGGCCGGTTTAAGGGTGCTGACCGACCCTTACCGCAACGTAGCTGGGCGCTATTGGTTTCAAAGGCTTTTCCCGGACGTGGAATGTGACCTGGGTTTGATTACCCACGCCCATTTCGACCACGACGCCGCCGAGCGGCTGCCAGAGGGCGCATCTCTAATTAGGATGCCAGGGGACTTCTCCAACCGGGACATGAACGTCCGTGGAGTGCTGGACCTGCACTCCGGGGCTTCACGCCTCCGGGACTTCCCCAACGTGATGTTCCGCTTAGAGACCGGCGGCGTAAGCTTCTTACACCTAGGAGACAATCGGGCTGACTGGCCAACAGACGTGGCCCACGCGATCGGCAAGGTTGATGTGCTACTGGTGACCGTGGATGACTCCAACCATCTCCTGAACTACGATGAGGTGGACTCTCTAATCACCCGTTTGGAACCCCGAGTAGTGATCCCCATGCACTATCAGATTCCAGGACTCATGGCCGATGACACAGGGTTAAAACCGCCGGAAGGTTGGCTCGCCACCCAAGCTAACGTTAAGCGTCTGAATGGCTCTAACGCAGAGTTTTCGCCCAAGACTCTGCCATCCAAGACCGAGGTCTGGGTCTTCCAGCCTTCGCCCATATCATTCAAAAGCCCTCAAGTAGAACCGTAACTCGACGGCAGACAGAACCCAAATCGGCGCGCAGTCAGGTGCTAACAACACCCTTTAGTCAGTCGCGTATTTCTCCCCAAGCGCTGTCTCCCAGCGGAGATAGTTCATCATGTCAGCGAAGTTCCGTTCCGGGCCAGACAGCACCACATCAGTAGGGGCCCGCATCACCCCGGACAAACCTTCCTCTACTCCTAACCCAGCCTGCCGCCAAGCAGCCATTCCGCCTTCTAAAGCGTTAACGTTCTGGTAACCGATCTCTTCGAGGGTGACTGCTGCCAGCACCGAGTTCTGTCCGTTGTTACACGTGACCACTATGGAAGCTGATTTATCGGGAGCGAACTCAGCGATCTGAAGTTCCAGAGAGCCACGGGGAACCCAACGAGCGCCGGGAACGTGGCCTCTGGTAAAGTCCTGGCTGTTCTCGACATTTATGACTGTTGTCGGTTTATCCGCCTCCAACTCCTGTGGCGAGACCAGAGTGACCCGAGAGCGGGCTTCTTCCAGGCCACTTGGAGCCTGCTCTCCGAATCCCGTCTCCAATGCACGACCACTGTCGGACCAAGCTGTAGATCCGCCATCAACCGCATAGACTTCCTCGAAGCCGAACTGGCGGTACCAGGAGGCGATGAATGTAGCGCGGGCATGCCCATCGCAGGAAAAGACCACCGGACAATTCTTGACCACCAATACATCGTCTGACCGCTGTACCACCTGGCCTCCAGGGAACCAGCGGAAGCCAGGTATGTGACCTATTGCGTATTCTTCGGTGGTGCGAACGTCCACAAAATAACAGGTCTTCTTATCTCTCTCGTCCAGCATCTTCTGTACGGTGTCTACATCTAGATAACGGACACCGTCTTCCTCGGCTAAACGAGCCGCGTAGGTTTCTGCAACAGCCAGCCCCTCGGGAGAAGGCTGAGGCAGGTCCAATCGGTCCCCTCCGGTCTCTAGGTCATACCCAGCCAAGAGCCAGCCAGATGTACCGTTCTTCAGGCCGAAGATATTGGTCATACCCATGCGTTGTAGCACACGAGTACCAATGACGCTGCGGGTCCGACCGGCGCAGTTAACGATCACCGTGGTATCAGGGTCTAGGTCCTTGGTGATATCAGTGACGCGCAGGGCCAGTTCTCCTCCCGGAACACTGCGGCCACCTGGGATACAGAAACGCTGGTATTCCTCCGGGGTGCGGGTGTCGAGAATCACCAGTTTGTCACCGCGCTCGATACGTTCGTGCAATTCGGTGGCCTCGATCTCTGGAACGTGGTACTCAACCTCCATGCGCTCCCCGAAGTCCTTGCTGATGACATTGCTGCCCCATTCGGTAGGGAACCCTTCCGTGGTCCACTGGTTAACGCCGCGGTCCAGCACTAAGACATTTGTGAAGCCCATGCTTTCCAAGGTGGCAGCAGCCAATGTCGCCCGGCGACCATCGTCATCACAGACGATTATCTTCTCTCCCTTCACCGGGGCTGACACATCCATGCGGAACTCTAATTCCTTCCGGGAAATCAGGCTCGAGTCTGGGATATGGGAGCTGTTGTACTCGCCGGCTTCCCGGACGTCGATCAGAGCAAACTTCGACTTGCCTTGGAGTAGTTCGTTCAGGTCTTTTGCGGAAATTATATTGGCCATTGTAAAGGTCCTCCGATCATTGGATATGTAGTGGAGCGGTTCCAGACTAACCCCTCAGATTTAGCACTCGCATAATCAAATCGGCCGCTAAGGCACCAATGTATAAGCCCTATGGCTCCTCTGCGGCACGCAGTTCGTCAGCATCTACTGTGTACTCGTCGTCGTCGTTACCTTGGATGGCTGCCAGGACTCTTTCAGCCGACAAGGGGAGTGTCTTAACCCTCACTCCTACGGCGTCGTAGATGGCATTGGCGATAGCGGCAGGCGGGCCGAACCCGGGTGACTCCGCAACAGCACGAGCTCCGAAGGGTCCGTCAGCGCTAGGGATCTCTATCAAGATATTCTCAATCTCAGGCATGTCCACAGACAATGGCATCAGGTACGTCGCCAATGACGGGTTCCTAACCTCCCCGGTCTCTTTGTGGATGAGTATCTCTTCGCTTAGGGCACGGCCGATACCCTGCACTGCACCGCCCTCTAGCTGTCCTTCCACTCCCATGGGGTTGATGGCCCTGCCGATGTCTTGGGCCTGAACGAACCGGGTGACCCGTACTTGACCCGTCTCCTTGTCCACTATGACCTCTGCGCCCTGAGCATTGAACACCGGCGCGTAGGGGAGACTAGAGAGGGACGACGTTCCGATTATAGGACCGCCCCGCGAGCTTAAGCTCATCCGGCCCAACTGACCCAAGTCCATTGACTGGGGAGGGTTGTCTTGCACGTAGACCGAACCGCCGGAGCACTCCAGCGCTTCTACAGGGACACCCAACCGGTCTGCGGCCAGGTCCAGCAGCTTGGACTTAGCGTCCTCGGCTGCGTTCTGCACCGCCCGGCCCTGGCTGTAGACGATTCGGCTACCGCCGCTAGGGCCGGTGAAGGGAGCCATGTCGGTGTTCCGTTTCGCAACCACGACCTGGTCCAGGCGCAGGCCCAACGCTTCGGCGGCTATCTGGGCCAGGGAAGTGTCGCTGCCCGAGATATCTACAGAACCAGTGAGCAGGCTCACCGTTCCGTCTTCATTGACGCTGATCGATGCCGTGGACGGACCGCTGCCACTGCGCCACTCGCCCACGGATATACCGATGCCCCGGGCTTCCTTGGGGGTCGAAGTCAACTTCTTGGGCAAACCCATCCTTTCTTTAAGGGCTGCCATGGTCTCCATCAGACCGTTTTCGGGAATAGTGGAGCCGTTAACTGCAGTGTCGCCTTCACTCAAAGCGTTCTTCAACCTGAACTCGAACGGGTCCATTCCCAATTTATGGGCGATCACGTCGGTATGGGACTCGGTTGCGAAAGTCATATCAGCAACGCCAGAGGCCCGGTAAGACCCGACGTATATCTTGTTGGTGTAAACGCCGTAGGAACGCAACTTGAAGTTGGGTATCTTGTAGGCTCCCAACCCGTGGCCTACTCCGGCATTTGGACCGGCGCCCAAATAGGCGCCAACGTCGAAGATGCTTCGGGCTTCCCGGGCCATTATCTTGCCATCTTTGGTGACACCCGTCTTAAGGTAGATATTGGTCTCAAGCCGAGGGCCATTAAGTGTGAAGGCCTCTTCTCGTGTGTTGACTAATTTAACCGGCCTTCCAGTCTTCATGGCCAGCAGTGCCGGGAAAGCTTCAAAGGCCAGACGTAGCTTGGCCCCAAAGCCGCCGCCCATCTCCATGGCTGTAACCTTGATGTTACCGATGGCCATATCCAGCACCGAGGCGAGCTGCGACCGAACTTGATACGGTCCTTGGGTGGAAGCGTAGATATCCAGGCGGCCATTTGCTTCCACATCAGCCACGCAGGCCATTGGCTCTAAGAAGCCCTGGCTGATGGGCTGGGTGTGGTATGTCTCTTCAACAATGATGTCAGAGTCTTTGAAGCCCTGGTCAACGTCACCTCGGTCGGCGTCCAGCATGGTGCAGTTGTTACCACCCAGAGCGAAGCCATACCCCTCAAAGTCCTCCAGGTCTGGATGGACGTCGGAAGAGCGGGTTGAGATGGCTTCGAGGGGGTCCACAACCTTGTCGATGTCTTGGTACTGGACCTTGATCAGTTCCACGGCTTCCAGGGCCGTTATCTCGTCATCGGCAGCAACTGCAGCTATGGGCTCACCGATATAGAAGACCTCGTCCACTGCCATGACACGGCGGTCTTTAAGGGCGCCGGAACCGAAACGGGCATCGGGGTAGTCTTTGCCGGTAATGACGGCACGGACGCCGGGAAGTTCTTCTGCTGCTGACGTGTCGATGCTGACGATGCGGGCATGGCTGTGCGTGCTGACCACCAGCTTGCACATGAGCATGCCAGGCAGGTACACGTCACCAGCGTAGATCGCCTTGCCAGTGACTTTATCCAGGGCGTCTACCCGGATATGATTTTGGCCTATGGTTTGAAAGTCAGCCATGATATTTACCCCGTCGCTTTTTCGGTGGCTTTCACGGCCACCATGACAGACTCGATAACCTTGGAGTACCCGGTGCAGCGGCAGAGGTTGCCACCCAAGGCGTGTTTGATATTCTCTTCCGTTGGCTCTTCACCGCTCTCCAAGAAACCGACGGCAGAGAGGATTATCCCAGGGGTACAGTACCCACACTGGAGACCACCGTATTCGGCAAAGGCTTTCTGCACGGGATGCAGATCCTGGCCAACGGCCAATCCTTCAATCGTGGTGACTTCGCCGTCATGAGCAGAATGGGCCAACACTAGGCATGAACAGACCGGTTTCCCATTCAGAAGGACTGTGCAAGCGCCGCAGTCGCCTTCATCGCAACCCTTTTTGGTACCGGTCATATGCATCTCATCCCGCAACGTGTCTAACAACGAATAGAACGGCTCGACCAGAGCCTGCCTGAGCTCGCCGTTAACAGTAATTTGCAGTTGTTTCTTCATGGTTACTCTCAGTACCGAGCAGCTTAAAAAGCAGCTTGGATCGTTAGCCTCCGTTGTTCTTCAAAGTTCAACGGACCTCCGGCTGCAGCACTTAAGGCCTGTTCCAAGGTCCGGCGGGTGAGCACGCCAACCATATCTTTGCGATGGGCCGCCGAGCCACGTATGTCGTCGATAGGTTTAACCCCGTCTCGGGCAATGTCGGCAGCCGCACGCATCAATTCATGGCTGATGTCTTTCCCTCGTAAAATCTCCTCGGCCGAATAAGCCCTCACAGGTGTCGGGGCCACCGCGCCGAGCGCGATTCGGGCCTCGGAAGCAGGACCCCGGCGTCCCTCCAGGGTAACCAGTGAAGCTACACCGACAGTGGCGATATCCATCGCGCCCCGGGGGCTGTGCTTGATGTAATGGGAACCGGTGTTACGTGGCGGCGGCGGAACCCTGATCTCCGCCAACAGATCGCCAGTTTCCAAAACGGTTTTGCCGGGGCCCTTGAAGAACTGGTCCAGGGCAACCCAACGGTCGCCGTCAGGGCCTGCGATTCGGCACTCGGCGCCAAAAACGAGCAGCGGAGGGATGATGTCTCCGGATGGCGAGGCGTTACAGATATTTCCACCTGCAGTAGCCAGGTTACGTACTTGTACGCCCGCGAAGGAAGCCGCAGCAGCCGCCAGGGCCGGGTAACGCCTGCGGACGGCTGGGTGTTGTTCCAGTGTCCTGACTGTCACCAACGCCCCGATTCGGAGACCGTTCCTGGCGCTGTACGTTATCCGGCCGAGTCCGGCGACCCGCTGGATGTTTATCACATACTCAGGATTCCAAACGCCTTGACGCCATCGCACCAAGAAATCGGTGCTGCCGGCCACGATGCGAGCTTTGTCGCCATATCGCTGCAGCATGGACACGGCCTGCCGCACGGTACGGGCTTCAAGATATTCAAATCTCTTCATGATTGGTTCTCTTTACTGAGGGTAGCGTCATTCTGGGTGAGTGTAGACACGAGCGCCAGGGGTGTCAACGACAGGAGCGCGGTACAACCGCGCTTCGGTCAGGTGCATTTAACGGGTTTGCTAGAATAACGTCGCACTCGTATCTTCCGTCAGGATTCTTACACTATGGACGACTATTCCGTTGCAGTGGACGTGGGTGGAACATTCACCGACATCGTTCTCTGCAACCTTACTACTAACGAACAGCTCGTACACAAGACTCCATCCACTCCTGACGACCCTAGCACTGGGTTCTTGACCGGACTAAAAGAGGTACTGGCAGCCAACTCAGTTCTGGCGTCACAGGTCAAGCACGTTTTCCACGGGACGACCATCGCCACCAACGCCATCCTGGAGAACAAGGGCTCGCCGGTAGGACTGGTGGTGCCCGAGGGTTTCAAGTTCGTGCTGGAGATAGGACGACACGGCACGCCGCGGTTGGTAAACCCCCAGTCGTGGGTCAAGCCGGACCGACCGGTGCGTCCCAGGAACATCGTAGAAGTGGCGGAAAGAGCTGGCTTTAACGGAGAGGTTCTCATTCCCTTGGACGAAGATGCTGTGCGAGCCGCAGCCAAAAAGTTCCGGGCCGACGAGATCACTTCCATAGCTGTGTCTTTCCTACACTCCTACTCCAACCCCGACCATGAGAACAGAGCCAAGGAGCTGATCCTAGAGGAATATCCTGACGCCCAGGTCTCCATTTCGTCCGAAGTCCTTGCTGTGTTCCGCGAGTACGAGCGAACGATGACCACGGTGCTAAACGCGTACGTCATGCCGCGAGTGAGCAGCTACATCGGAAACTTGGAATCGTCACTGAGGGCCAATGCTGTCGACTCATCATTCTCGATCATGAAATCGAACGGCGGCATGATAGGCGCCGACATAGCTATCCGGCAACCGGTGCATACCGCCTTATCTGGCCCAGCCGCCGGGGTTATGGCTACGCTGCAGATAGCCGAGAACACCGGAGTAAGGAATTCTATCTCCTTCGACATGGGTGGCACTAGCACCGACGTCTCACTGATGCGGAACGGTAGTCCAACTCTCAACCTGTCGGGTCGGCTGGGCACCTGGCCCATACAATTACCCATGCTGGACATCGCCACCATCGGCTGCGGCGGCGGCAGCATCGCCAACGTTTCCCCCTACGGTAGCCTGACCGTGGGCCCAGCCAGCGCCGGTTCGGTGCCAGGCCCTGTTTGCTACGGCAAGGGTGGTACCGCACCGACGGTCACCGACGCGAACCTAGTGCTGGGCCGGATCAACAATCAGATCGCCGGAGGTAGCCTGCCACTGCACGCCGATGATTCAGCCAAGGTAATCAAAGAGACGATCGCTACGCCGCTTGACATGGACCTGCACGCTGCGGCCAGCGGTATCTTGAGTATCGCCAACAACACCATGGTCGGGGCCATACGCAACGTCAGCGTGGAGCGCGGCCACGACCCCCAAGAATTCGCCCTGGTGGCCTACGGCGGTGCTGGGCCTATGCACGCAATCGACGTGGCCAACCTACTGGGCATCAATCGGGTTGTGGCGCCACTGTATCCGGGAATCGCCTCGGCCTACGGCCTGCTGGTGGCAGAGCTCAAGAATGACTACGCCCGCACGTCACTCCAGACCCCACCAGACTACGATCCAGAGGGTATGGAGCGTGTCTACGGCGAGATGGAGTCCGAAGGCACAGCTTGGCTCAGAGAAGAGGGCGTCCCGGAAATCCAGCACGTCTTTAACCGCTGGGCTGACCTGCGTTACACCCACCAAGGGTCGGAGGTAACAGTGTCCTTTGACGGGTCACAGGTCACCGGCGAAACCATCGGTGGAGCCATCCAGGAGTTCCACAACCATCACGAACAGCTCTACGGGTTCGCCTTGGACCAACCGGTGGAGATCGTGACACTACGGGTCTCAGCCTCAGGCGATGTGGGTTCGGTGGACATGCCTGAACGCCCCGGTGGCCTTGTCGCCCCAGAACAGGCCATCGCCAGCCGACGCCAAGTCTTCTTCGACGAGTCGGGAGGGTTCGTACCATGCAATATTTACGACCGCGACCGGTTGGCCCCAGGGTCAAGCATCAACGGCCCTGCCATCCTAGAGGGTATGGACTCTACCGTCCTGATCAACCCAGGCTGGACCGGGCAGATAGACAAGTATGGCAATTGCATCATGGAGCCCATCTAATGACAGCCAACAACAACCAGACCGTAGATCCGGTGACGAGGCAATTGATTAGGGGCTCGCTTCGGGCAGCCCGGCTCGAGTGCGAATTGCTCATCGAGCGCACCGCAATGTCGGCCTTCATACGGGAGAAGAAGGATTACCAGGTGAATTTCCTGGACCGGAACGGGCACGAACTCTACGGAGACACAATGGGCAGCGACATGGTGCAGTGCGTCTGGGAAACCTATCCGGCGGACACCATGGCCCCTGGCGACCTGTACTGGTACAACGACCCTTATATATCTAAGGGCAGCGTCACCCATACTCCAGACATGACGTTCCTGGCTCCAGTGTTCTTCGAAGGAGAGGCCGTGGCCTACTGCCATTCGTTCGCACACTTCTGGGACCTGGGCGGATCACGGCCTGGCAGCATAGGACCGGCCAATACCGAGATATTCCACGACGGCACTCTGGTGCCGCCCATCAAGATCATCAACCGAGGCGAACTCAACCATGAAGCCTACCGAATCATACTGCGCAACTCACGGTACCCAGACTTACTAGAGGGTGACACCAGGGCGTTGATGGCCGCCGCCAAGCGCGCCCAGGAACGCCTGCTGGAGATGTTCGACCGATTCGGCAAAGAGACCACATTGGCCGCGCTAGAAGCCGATCAAGAAGACACAGCAGCCATGGTGAGGGAGAAATCCTTGGAACTGATCCCCCAAGGCAGCTTTAGCGTTCGGGATTTCATGGACCACGCCGGAGTCAGCGACCGTTGGTATTCCTACCATGTGAAACTCAACCGGGACAGAGATGAAATCAGCCTGGACGCAACCGAGAGCGACGACCAAGCTGATGGATCCATAAATTTCTTGGCCAGCGACGGTGCTCTAGCCGCTTACTTCGGCCAGTATTTCCTTCAATACGACACGTCGTTGCTACCCAACCACGGCCTGCTAGCCGGCATAAACGACGTTCAACTCCGCCAGGGCAGTATCCTCCAGCCGGACTTCCCAGCGGCATTGGGCTGCCGGGCCCACACCTTCACCAAGCTGAAAAGTTCGGTGCGGGCGCTCTTAGCTGAGGCTACGGACGGTAAGGTAATGGCCGGCTCGGCGGTCTACGTGATCGCCTACTGGCGCATGAAAGAAGTGGGCAGCGACTGGCTGCTCTGCACCGACGGGATAGCCGTAGGCCACGGAGCCCGCCCTTTCGCTGACGGCCTAGACGCCATATATAGCCGCCACAACGAGAACTACCCCGGCGAGTTCATGGAGATGGAGTATCCCTTGCGCATGGAGCGCTACGCCATCGCCTGTGACTCGGGCGGACCCGGACTGCACCGAGGCGGCTGCGGTATCATACGCGACGTCCGAATCCTGGCGGACGAAGGCACCTTCGGCCTTCGGGTGGAAAATAATATATTCCCTACTTGGGGTGTGGCCGGCGGCATGGGCGGCGGCACTTCCAAAGTCATCATCAACCCCGAAACGGCACAAGAAAGAGAGATCCGCGCCTTCTCAGACGATAATGTCTGGAAGAAGGGCGACGTGGTCCGCGTCTACACCGCGGGCGGTGGCGGTTGGGGCGATCCATTGGAGCGTGAGCCAGAAAGAGTGTTAGACGACGTTCTAGACGGCTTCGTAAGCGTTAGAGGAGCCCAAGATTCTTACGGTGTGGTTATAGACCCGGACACTCTGGTCATAGACTCAAGAGCCACTGCGACCAAGCGACAGGGGTTACAAAGCTCCCGGGGGCCAACAAAATTGTTCCACCGGTTCGAGTACTTCGATACAGCCGAAGAAGAGTTGAAGTGGGTCGAGAGTAATATCCCGCGATAACAGCAACAAAAAAGCCCTATACGATATCGTATAGGGCTTTGCTTTTTAACTGGTGGGCCTGGATGGACTTGAACCAACGACCTCGGTCTTATCAGGACCGCGCTCTAGCCACCTGAGCTACAGGCCCACATAGTGGGGAGTGGCCGACAGCCACGAATGGATTATACCGACTGGCTTGTGTAGCGGCAAGGTGGCTTCTGTTAAGAATCAGGATTCGCTGGAACCGATCCTATGAAACCGCAGCTGCCCCCTAGCCTGGCCCGTCTGGGCCTCCCGGAGGGCCTTCCCCGCCGCCCGGGGGAACTCCGCCTATGTCGGGACCTTCTTCTGATTCTCGTTGCAAGGGGAAATCGCGCGGTGGCCTAGTGGCACGGGAGGATCTAACCGGGCTTTCGGCGGAGGTGGCAGTCGCGCCCAGTAATTCCGGGTTGAAGCCGTCTGGGAACTGGAGGGTGCGTACCGGGTAGTTGATGGTGATGCCTTCGTCGTTAAAGCGGCGGTGCAGGTTCTTGACCAGAGCCGACTGTAGGTTAAAGCTGGAGATGCGATCTCGGGCCTGTAAGAACAGCCAGAAGTCGACGTTGGACTCACCGAATGCATTGAACGCGAACCAGGCGCCATAGGACTTCACAGCGTTATCGTCATTCTGCAACAGGTCATCCATCACTTCCCGGGATATCTTCTCCACCAAGTCCAGATCGCTGTCATAGCTTACTCCGCAGGTCAGATAAACGTTTACCGCTGGAACTGGCTGCTGATAGTTGGTGATGATGGTTTCAGCAAACCGGGCATTGGGAACGACAACTAAATTGTTACCCCAAGTGCGGATGCGCGTGCTGCGCCAACCGACCTCTACCACGTATCCGGCCACGCCACTTTCCAGCTCTATGTAATCTCCGGTGTCGATGACGCCCTCGGTCATCACATAGGTACCGGCGAACAGGTTGGCCAGGGTTGGCTGGATGGCCAAGGCCACAGCCAGTCCGCCCAAACCTAGACCGGCGATGAGCGGGCTGATGTTGATGTCCATCACGTCCAGCACCAGCAGCGCGCCGATGCCATAGACGACCACTCCACCCACCCGTCGAATCAGGGGAAAAAGACGAAGGTCCACTACGTGGTTGGTGCGTGATGCTAGATTGACCAGGTACCAGTCGATGGCAGCGGAGAGCAGGCCGGCTACTGCGATGATACCGACCACCATTCCAGCTGCTCCGGCAACCGTATTAGCTTTTCCTTGGTCATCACCCAGGTCCAAGCCCACACTCACCGCTAGATAACCGGCCAGAGCCAGGATACCAAGGGTGACCGGCCAGCGGAGAGAACGAACAAGCCGGGAGTCAAGGTCCGTAGGCGTCCAGTGGGTGAAACGTATAATTAGAGGGAATATGAGCCTGTGAACCAGAAACGCCACGATGAAACCGATCAGCACGATGCCGGCAGCAGTGGCAGGATCCAACCACTCTGGGTCGCCCAATCCAAAACGAGCCAGAACCGGTTGCAACAAAACGGATTCCATCGGCATGGCTACTCCCAGCGCAGAGGGATAGGCTCAAAACCGAAGCGAAGATCCTCGGTTTATAGGCTCGAAATTATAACATTCACGCCAGGTTTTCGGGCTCAACAGAAGCACCGTTTCTGAGGCGTTTTAACAGCAACGGAAGTAGCTCGCCGGAAGGGCCGCTCAGTGTGATATCGCAGTAGGGAGTGAGGCTAGTAGCGTCGGGATTAATCTCGATAAGAGTAGCGCCTCGCTCCTTTGCGACTAAGGGCAAGCGAGCTGCCGGGTTAACGGTGCCCGAAGTACCCACCAGAAGCATGCAATCACAGGTCTCGGCCTGCTCACGGCTAGCTAGCAGCACATCCTCTGGAATAGGCTCGCCGAACATGACTGTGTCCATCTTTATCACACCACCACAGTGGGTGCAGATGGGTGGCAAGCTGTCGAAGTGGTAGCCATCCCTTGGTTGGCGGGCCCCACAGCCAACGCAACGCAGCCAGGTCCGGTTCCCGTGTATCTCCAGAAGCGACCTGCTGCCAGCCTCCCGGTGGAGGTTGTCCACATTCTGGGTAACGACATACTGCAACAATCCAAGCTCTTCCATCTCAACAAGGGCGTGATGCCCAGGATTGGGTTCTGCCCGATCAACCGCGACCTTCATCTCATAGGTTGGATCACCTGGCTGGTCTTCACTGCGGAAACGAGCTTCCCACCACTCGCCAGGGTCATCGACGAATCCGCGGTAGGAAAGATTGGAGGGTTCGCCATGCTTGGTCCAGAGTCCTCCGGGGCCGCGGAAGGGCGGTATGCCACTCTCGACAGACAGTCCGGCCCCCGCCAGCGCTACCACGTGGTTTGCACGGAGGATGGATGCAGCAGCCTCGTCTAAGGACAGGGATAGTTCAGCGGGTAGATCTGACATGGTTACCAGGGTACAACAAGTGCCCTAGAGCGAGGTCGGAAATGCTTCACGGCCTAGTAGTGGAACGAAGCGGCAGGGGCCAAGCATGCGCAGCGAAACGCCCTCTCCGGTTCGCAGGACACAGATGAGTTCTTGTTGATCTCGGTCGCCCACTGGAACGACCATACGTCCACCCACCGTCAACTGGGCGATCAACGATGGAGACAGGCTAGGCACCGCGGCGGAAACCACGATGGCTTCGTACGGGCCGCGCTCAGGGCAACCTAGAATCTCGGTGGCATCTTCAACTATTACATTCATGTAGCCGTTTCTATCCAGTGTCTCCCGCGCCCGTTGGGCTAGACTCCGAATCAATTCTACGGTCACGATTTTACTATCTGGAACCAACTCGGCTAACACAGCGGCTTGATAGCCAGAACCGGCCCCGACCTCCAGCACCCGATCCGTTGGTTGCAACCGAAGGGCCTCGGTGATCACGGCCACGATGTAGGGCTGAGAGATCGTTTGGCCCTCTCCGATGGCCAGGGCGATGTCCATGTATGCCTTGTTCCGCTCTGCGATGGGGACGAACAACTCTCTAGGCACGCGCTCCATCGCCTTGAGGACCGCCTGCGACCTGATGGACCGTCTCAAACTGATGAACAATGCTCGCCGGTCGGACTGTAGTTTATTGCTAGATTCTCGCTCTGCCATCCATTAAAATATAACAGTACATAACGTAGTCAACAACGAAGTTTCTAGGCTCATATTTCAGATTTTCCAGCACTTGCTTCCAAACGGATTGACGGTGCTAAACACGTATGCTAGCTTTGTTGATGTTCGAAGTTATAAACTTAGTTTCTTAGAGATTTTAGTAGGTTTTCGGTTGATGATAAGCCGAAAATCATTCCAGGTCGGATAGTTTGGTAAAGATTCAGAACGACGGAATTCGGATAGCTGAAAAATCCCAGTGGCTCTCGCTTAGGGACGCTTGCCATCTGCTTGATGTCAGCAATACCACGTTGAGACAGTGGGCTGACAATGGCTATCTGCGTGTCTACCGCACTCCTGGCGGACACCGCCGTTTCCTGCGCGACGATGTTGAGTCTTTCGCGAACTCTCCGGAGCAAACCCAAGAACAAGGCCGAGGGGATGCCATCGAGGGCTCTGCGCTGCGCAAGATCCGCCGCAACTTGGGCCGGAATGACGTACTCCAACAGTCTTGGTACCAGAGTGTCGAGGAAGAAGGAAAAGTACGTATGCGACTCTTTGGACGCCGGCTTTTGTCATTGTTGCTGCAGGATGCCGGACCCCGTCGCCGCAGGCAGGAACTACTGGCAGAGGCGCACCTCCTGGGTCGCGAGTACGGCACTGAGATGTCCGAACGCAGCGTAGCACTTAAAGACACCATCGAGGCCTTCGTCTTTTTCCGGACCATGGTATTGGACTCCACGAACCCCAGTTCTTGGAGCCGGATCATCGAAGCCGCCGACCGGGTGCTGGTGGGCCTCGCCGACTCATATGAAGAATCAGGTCAAGGCGCCGCTCAATTGGCGTCTGTAACGTCGTAATTAACTTAATCTAGCGCCGGAGGAACCGCAGACAGCTATGGACATCACCGACCGCGAGCTTCTGAACAAGATTCAAGGCCCCTTCCCAATGGTTGACCAACCCTACCTGCAATTAGGGGAAGAGATCGGTATCAGTGAGCAGGAAGTCTTAGAACGTTTAACCGAGTTGAAGCGAACCAACGTGCTGCGGCAGATCAGCGCCATCTTCGACACCCGCCGCTTGGGATTCAAGACAACTCTGGTGGCCATGGCCTACGAGCCTGATAAGCTGCACGGCGCCGCCACCGTGATCAACAAACACCCAGGCGTTAGCCACAACTACGCACGGGAAGGCTCTTACTACAACCTGTGGTTCACCTTGGCAGTGCCACCAGAACATGACTTGGAAGCCACCGCTGCGTACATGGCCAAAAAGACGGAGGCTCTGGAACAGCGAATCATGCCCACCAAACGGTTCTTCAAGATTGGAGTCAACTTTGACATGGTCAAGAAGAAAGGCTCGTCCTTCAATTTCAGTCCTGACAACGTCAAAGCCGGAGGCGAGACCGCCCAGAACAAAGAAGCCGCCGACTCTTGGAACAAGGCCGTTCCGGTCACCGAGGCTGAGAAAGACGCCATCCGCGCCATGCAGGAAGACTTAGACTTGGTGCCCAGACCTTATGACTCGCCGGCCAAGCAGTTGGGTATGTCCACAGAGGAACTGTTCGCAGTGGCCAAAGATTTCCAAGACCGGCGGATCATGCGTCGATACAGCGCCGTTCTACACCACCGGCGCTCCGGCTTCCGGGCCAACGCCATGATCGTCTGGAAGGTGCCCGAAGAGCGATCAGAGGAAGTTGGCCTGATGATGGCCGCCCATGACGCCGTAACCCACTGTTATGAGCGTCCTACCTTCCCGGACTGGCCCTACACACACTTCACCATGGTCCATGCGACAACCGCTGAGGGCTGCGAAGAGATCAACAATCAAATCAGCGAAACCACCGGGATCACCGAACGTCTGGTGTTGTATAGCACCAGGGAATACAAGAAAACCCGCGTCCGCTATTTCGTGCCTGATTACGACGAATACTTGGACACAGAAAAACCCGACGCTGTAATCACGGCTTAAACATAGACCATACTGCCTGCCCCTCAGGGCCGAGTTGTGATCGAGCAGATATACCACAGAGAGTGTATGACTAATTTTTATCCTGTTTTCCTAAACCTAACCGGACGCCGTTGTGTCGTCGTCGGCGGCGGACAGATTGCCGAAGGTAAGATTTCCAAGCTGCTGGACTCAGGCGCCAAGATCGTCGTGATCAGTCCCGACGCCACCCCGGGCATCCGGAACTTCTCCAAGCGTGGAGCCGTAGAGCTCCGGAATCGCAAGTACCAAGCTGGTGACTTGGACGGCGCATTCCTCGTCATAGCAGCCACCAACGACCGTGTCGTCAACCAAGAGATTTTCGAAGAATCCGAGAAATTGGGTGTCCTGCTGAATGCCGTTGACGACATGCCTCGTTGCTCCTTTATCGCGCCTTCTATCGTAAAACGCGGCCCGGTTACCATCGCTATCTCCACCGGCGGCGCCAGCCCCGCTCTCGCTCGTAAACTGCGGGAGACCCTGGACGATTCTCAGGAACTCAGCTGGACCGATGCCACAACCGTACTCTCCGAGGCACGCCAGATGATCCGAGACAAACAAACAGACGTAGACCCACAACGTTGGCAATGCTGCATGACGCCTGAAGTACTAAGTCTGGCCCAAGCGGGCCGCGAGAAAGAAGCTGTGGAAGTACTGATGGACGGCCTATTAGGCAAAGACTCCGATAGGAAATGCTCCAACATCACAGAGTGTGTTTCTGGCGGTTGTCAGATCAGGAACGCGGAACCTTCATGCGGGCACAACGCGATGGCCCAAACTGCAGGAGATTAGCCCTGTGCCTCCTAGTGATGCAGAAGAAAGTTCAAGTGAATCGGGCGTCCCAGCCCTAAAAGTCGGCAGCCGCGGCAGCGCGCTGGCGCTGATTCAAGACCATGTGGTCATTGCTAAATTAAAGGCCAATAACCCTGCCCTGGACTTCCAAGTGGACACCGTCAGAACCAGGGGCGACGCTGATCAAACTTCGAGGCTGGCCGGCATGGGCCTTGGCATATTCGTAAAGGAACTGGAACAAGAACTCCTGGGCGGCAAGCTGGATATAGCAGTCCACAGCCTGAAAGAC
The DNA here is from genome assembly GCA_022451945.1 of Dehalococcoidia bacterium. GTDB lineage: Bacteria > Chloroflexota > Dehalococcoidia > Lucifugimonadales > UBA3495 > UBA9611. The sequence continues at coordinate 20,305 of JAKUNK010000011.1, read as the reverse complement.
GTGCCCACCCAATTGACCGACGGCCTGGTGCTGGGAGCAGTTCTTTCCAGGGAGGATCCCCGCGATATCCTGGTCAGCCGGGATGGTTCTAAGCTGGAAGACCTTTCTCCGGGGACCAAGATTGGTACCAGCAGCCCCCGCCGGGCCGCCCAACTCAAGAAATACGCACCTCAAGTGGAAGTGGTCTCCATCCGGGGCAACGTTGAGACCCGGCTGAGAAAAGCCCAAGGAGACGAGGCTGAAGGGGCTGTCTTAGCCGCCGCCGGCATGATCCGCCTGGGACTTCAAGAACAAATCACGGAATACCTGCCCATCACCCAGTTCGTGCCTCCTCCTGGGCAAGGGATACTGGCGGTAGAAGCCAGGGCTGACGACCACCGTATGCTGAGGTTATTGTCAGCCATCGATGATCTCGACACACGTCTCGAAGCAACGGCAGAACGAGCTTTCTTGGCGGAACTAGGCGGCGGATGTAGCGTACCCGTAGGCGCTTATGCCCAATGCGCCGGTATGGACATGCTCATGACCATATTCATGAGTACAGAAGATGGAGCAAAAAGCGTCACCACCCAAGTCAAAGGACCCAAAGAGGACGCCCTGGGAATCGCGAACGCGGCTTACCAAGCTCTAAAAAGAGAAGGCGGCGCCGACCTGGTGGCTGCAGCAAAGGCAAACCAAAGTTAACAATGCAGACACTCGGGCGTTGCTAGAGATGAAACAGTGATCGGAAAAGTCTATCTGGTGGGCGCGGGGCCGGGCGATCCTGGCCTAATAACAGTGAAAGGTATGCAGGCTTTGGAACAGGCCCAGGTGGTTGTGTATGATCGCCTTGTGGACCCTGTCCAACTTGAAGCCGTGCCCTCTGGCGCCGAGCTTATATTCGTCGGTAAGGCCAGAGGCCGTCAGGAACTAACCCAGCCAGAGATAAACCAGTTGCTGGTCGATAAGGCTGCCCAAGGCTACACTGTGGTCCGGTTAAAGGGAGGAGATCCCTTCGTATTTGGTCGAGGCGGGGAAGAAGCATTAGAACTTAAGGCCAACGGGCTCCCTTTCGAGATTATCCCTGGCGTCACCTCAGCCATTGCGGGACCCGCATACGCAGGCATCCCACTAACCCACAGAGGCATATCGACTACTTTCACAATCGTCAGCGGCAGTGAAGACCCCACCAAGCCTAGCTCCACCATTCCCTGGGAAGTGCTAGCCAAGAACGGCGGCACGATCGTGGTGCTCATGGGTTGGGCTTCTTTAGAAAAGATACTGGCCACCCTCCAAAAAGCTGGACTTTCAGCCACCACGCCGGCAGCATTGGTTCAGTGGGGCACCTGGAGCAACCAACAGACGGTCACCGGCAACATAGACAATGTCCTTCAGCGGGGCAAAGACGCTGGGTTAACCCCTCCCGTAATCACGATCATCGGCGATGTGGTGAACCTCAGGGAAGACCTAGCCTGGTTCGACAAACGCACCCTCTTTGGTAAGCGTGTCTTGGTCACCCGCTCCCGCTCTCAAGCATCACGGCTCTGTGGCTTGCTGGAGCAGGCTGGTGCCAACGCCATCGAGTTGCCAACCATCGAGATCGGCCCATTGGAAGATTTCTCTGAGTTGGATGGGACGTTGGCTGACCTGTCCGACTACAACTGGACGATCTTCGCCAGCACCAACGCAGTTGAATCGGTCTTTGAACGTCTGGAGGCCTACGGCAAAGACGCCCGAGCTCTGTCTGGAATCACCGTTGGCGCCATCGGCCCCGCCACAGCCAACGCGCTGTCCCGCCGGGGAATCACAGCAGACTTTGTGCCAAGCCGGTCCGTGTCCGAAGCTGTGCTCAAAGAATTATCCAGCCTAGACTGGAAGGGGGTATCGGTCCTACTGCCCTCAGCGGACATCGGGCGCGACGAATTACGAAAGGGGCTCGTCGATATGGGCGCATCGGTCAACCGCTTGGCCGCCTACCGTAACGTGCCAGCCAAAGGGGTCGGCGATCTAGCCAAAAACGCTTTTAAAGTCGGCGTCGATGTCGTAACTTTTACCAGTTCCTCCACCGTGCGGAATCTGGTAGAGATGCTGGATGGAGACCGCGCAGCCCTTGAATCTAGCTTCATCGCCTGCATCGGTCCTGTGACCGCAGATACCTGCCGGGATCTGGGCCTGCGGGTGGACCTGCAAGCAACGGAACATACGGTAGAGGGCCTAGTGGACGCTCTAACCAGCCATTTCGCTGGCGGCGAGCTTTCCAGAAAGTAGCCATCAAGAGAAGGATCCTAGGAGAAGAAAAGCTGATGACCAGTTTCCCCGACTCACGATTGCGACGCCTGCGCGGCAGCGAACCCATCCGCAACATGGCGCGGGAGACACGTCTGTCAGTCAAAGAGTTTGTCTATCCTGTTTTCGTGGGCCACGGCCATGGCGTCAAAGACCCTATCGAGCCCATGCCAGGCCAGTTCCAGATGTCCCTGGACGTGCTGTCAGAAGACGTTGGAGAGGCCGCTGAATTGGGAATACCTGCCGTTTTGCTGTTTGGACTGCCCGCTCAGAAGGACCCACTGGGCACCGAAGGCTACGACCCCGAGGGAATCGTTCAGGAAGCAATCCGCATGATCAAGAAGAGCCATCCGGAGATGATGGTTGTAACTGATGTCTGTATGTGCGAATACACCGACCATGGCCACTGCGGTGTGATCGCCAATAACCGGATCGACAATGACCAAACCCTGGAGCTCCTGGGCAAGACCGCAGTCTCCCACGTTCAGGCAGGGGCAGACCTTCCCGCGCCATCCGCCATGATGGACGGTCAAGTCTGGGCCATACGCCAGGCGTTGAACGACCACGGCTACGACGACACTCCGGTGATGGGATATGCGGCCAAGTATTCTTCAGGGTTCTACGGGCCTTTCCGGGTGGCCGCCAACTCCACGCCCCAGTTCGGAGACCGGAAGAGTTACCAGATGGACCCGGCCAACGCCCGGATGGCCATGCGGGAGATAGAGTCGGACATCGCAGAGGGGGCCGACATCGTCATGGTTAAACCAGCCCTATCCTACCTGGACGTGATCAGGCAGGCAAAGGACCGGTTCGACCTCCCGCTGGCCGCCTATAACGTCAGCGGCGAGTACTCCATGATCAAGGCCGCGGCCGCAAACGGCTGGGTCGATGAGAAGAACGTGACCCTAGAGGTCCTGACCTCCATCAAACGGGCCGGCGCCGACACCATCCTGACCTACCACGCCAAGGAAGTGGCGAAATGGCTGCGGGAAACGGAGTAGATTCCACACTTCAAACTTTCAACCGGAAGTGGCGAAATGGCTTAAAACACCTGGATAACAATTTATTTCGCCAACCAATCATTCATTCAGGAAGTCTAATGCAACTTAGCAAGTCAGAAGCACTATTCGCCGAGGCCCAGAAGTACATCCCCGGCGGCGTTAACAGCCCCGTCCGGTCCTTCAAGTCCGTAGGAGGCACCCCGCCTTTCATCGCCCGAGGTCGCGGCGCGCGGATCTGGGACGTGGACGGGAATGAATACATCGACTACCTGGGATCCTGGGGGCCGTTAGTCCTAGGTCACTCCCATCCGGCAGTGGTCGAGGCCGTAAAGAAGACTGCCGAGGACGGCACTAGCTTCGGCGCGCCCGTGGAGCAGGAAGTCGAGCTGGCCAAGATCATCTGCGACGGACTCCCCTCTGTGGAATCGGTACGACTGGTCAGTTCTGGCACCGAGGCGTGCATGAGCGCTATCCGGCTGGCCCGAGCGTTCACCAGCCGCGACAAGATAATAAAGTTCGCCGGGTGTTACCACGGCCACGCCGACGGCCTACTGGTCAAGGCTGGCTCCGGAGCATTAACACACGGGATACCCACCAGCGCCGGCGTCCCAGAGTCCTACGCCAAAGAAACCCTGGTGGCCGACTATAACGACATAGAGTCCGTGAATAAATTCTTCCTGGCCAACCCCACGTCCATCGCCGCCGTCATCATAGAGCCGGTGGCTGGCAATATGGGAGTAGTTCTGCCTGCTCCAGGATTCCTGGAAAACCTTCGCAAGATCACCGAAGAGAACGGCGCACTTCTGATCTTCGACGAAGTCATAACAGGGTTCAGGGTCGGGCCCAACGGAGCGCAAGGTCTCTTCGGGATAACCCCAGATATAACCACCATGGGCAAGATCATCGGCGGCGGCCTACCGGTAGGCGCTTACGGCGGAAGGAAGGACGTGATGGAGATGGTTGCCCCGCTGGGCGCCATGTATCAGGCGGGCACCCTTTCTGGAAACCCACTGGCAGTCAGTGCAGGCATAGCAACGCTAACAGAACTACAGAAACCTGGTACTTTCGAAAAGCTAGACACCCTAGCGCAGAGGCTGGCCGAAGGCATGACCAAAGCCTTTCAAGCCGTGGAGATCCCATCCACTATTAACCGCGTCGGCTCGATGTTCACAGGGTTCTTCAACGGCGGACCCGTGACGGGGCTGGCTCATGCCGAGGATTCGAACACAGAGATGTATGGGCGATACTTCCACGCGATGCAAGAACAGGGCGTTTACATCGCCCCGTCCCAGTTCGAGGCTGGATTCGTCTCTACTGCACATACGGAAGCCGACATCGACGCAACCATCGCCAAAGCGTCGGAAGCGCTCGCTACGCTACTGTAACTTTCGTCTGTTAGAACAAAAAAGGCTCCCCAATTATGGGGAGCCTTTTTTATTAACGCTCTTTTACCTAGCTGTAAACTAAGCTCCGTATCGAGCGGCGGATAGCGGGTCGCTGTAGGTCTCACCTTTCGTGGCCCAAAAGGCTGANGCGATNGCGTCACACGTGGCGACCAATTCCTCGCACTTTGCCATGTCGACATTCTGTTTGCATTGGCCAGCCAATTTCAAAGCGGCATTAAACGTAGCATGCACGTCGAAACCATCGGGAGTGTTGGGCCATCCGTAGTCGGCCCAAAGAACAGCAAGCTCATGCTTGCAGGTCTCGGCATGCTGTTCTTTGACCTCAACATACCGAGCAATCTTGTTGGCATAGTCCGCGAATCCAGCAGCATCACCGTCCCCGGGGCGCTCCAACGCTTGGATGCGAAGGACCATCTTCTGAACTGTCTGGGCGGCTATCTTGGCCGAAACGGGGTCATAAATCCCGCATGGGATATCACAATGAGCTTGGGCGATTCCTGGTTTGAACCAGCCAATTGGGTTAAACATCGCAACCTCTCCTGAGTACGCCTGATTTGAAACATCCAACAGCGTAATCAAAATTCGGTATGGACGCAACCCCTCATTCGTGCCTGAGATGCCCTCACGCCTCGCCCATCTTGTAACCACTTAGTATAGGCACTTATAATTGCGCAATTACGCAATATCTCGGATTGGAAATATGAATCCTTGGTGAATTAGTCGGCGAATTGCGCCTCCCAGGAGATGATCAAGTGGCCACAAAATCTAGACCCGCTCACATGAAACATCGCAGCAGTGAGCTGACCGACGACCCACAACGGGCGCCTGCTCGGGCCATGCTGATGGCCATGGGCCTTACCCAAGACGATCTGAAGAAGCCGTTCGTCGCCATCGCTAACCTGGCCAGCGACGTTACACCCTGCAATGTACACCTAGACCGATTTGCCCAAGCATCCAAAGAGGGCGTCCGAGCTGCCGACGGCGTGCCATTCGAATTCGGCACCATCACAGTCAGCGACGGCATCTCCATGGGAACGGAAGGCATGAAGACGTCACTGGTGAGCCGGGAAGTCATTGCCGACTCCATCGAGTTGGTCACCTTCGGTGAACGCATGGACGGATTGATCACCATCGCCGGCTGTGACAAGAACATGCCTGGTTGCATGATGGCCATGGCCCGGCTGAACGTACCGTCCATCTTCATGTATGGCGGCTCCATAATGCCNGGCCAATTCAAGGGCCAAGACGTAAACATCCAAGATGTGTTCGAAGCCGTAGGCGCTTACGCCAAGGGCGATATGAGCCTGGAAGACCTGACCGCACTAGAGTGCGTCGCCTGCCCNGGNGAGGGTTCNTGCGGTGGGCTATTCACCGCNAACACCATGTCCACTAGCATCGAAGTTATGGGCATGTCCCTCCCAGGCGACGCCTCAACTCCGGCCATTGACCCTCGCAAGTTAGGCGAGGCCCGAGACGTTGGACGCACCCTGATGCGTCTCTTAGAAGAAGACATCCGCCCTCGGGACATCCTAACCAAGCAAGCCTTCGAGAACGCAATCACCGTGGCTGTATCCATGGGCGGCTCCACTAACTCGGTGCTGCACTTGATGGCTATCGCCCACGAAACCGGTGTCGACCTGTCGTTGGAAGACTTTGACCGTATCAGCCGTAACACGCCTTACATCACAGATATGAAACCAAGTGGCAGGTATTTGATGGCTGACCTGAGCCGCTACGGCGGAATCGCCCTGGTGATGAAGCGGCTGCTTAATGCTGGCCTGCTCCACGGCGACGCCATGACAGTGACCGGTAAAACTCTACGCGAGAACGTCGAAGGCGTGGAGACCATAGACGACCAGCCCGTGGTATACCAGATCGACTCCCCCCGGAGCCCCACCGGCGGCTTGGCTATCCTGCGAGGCAACATAGCTCCAGACGGCGCCGTGATTAAGGTCGCCGGGCATCAAGAGAAGGTATTCGAGGGCCCGGCCAGGGTCTTCGACCAAGAACCAGCCGCGTTTCAAGCCATCCAGCGGGGCGACATCAAGGCCGGTGACATCGTAATAATCCGTTACGAAGGACCCAAGGGCGGGCCCGGTATGCAGGAGATGCTGTCGGTTACCGCCGCCATTGTAGGTCAAGGCCTAGGCGACGACGTTGCCCTGATCACCGACGGCCGGTTCTCCGGAGCATCCCACGGCCCAATGGTTGGACACGTCGCACCTGAAGCCGCGGTAGGTGGGCCGATAGCATTACTTCGTGAAGGCGACATCGTGACCTTGGACATACCTGGCCGCCAGTTAAACGTAAAGATCTCTGAAGAAGAGCTGACTGACCGGCAGAGCAAGTGGAAGCCCATCCCGCCGAACTACACGACCGGCGCACTGGCCAAATACGCCAAATTAGTCTCATCTGCATCAACAGGTGCAGTCACCCACTAGGCCGGAAAATATTTCCCATGTTTAGAAACCAGAAAAATTACAACCAGCTCCAGCTAGAGACCTTCACGGCGTTGCAGGCCCAAGGGCGCGACGTCCTCGGTAAGATGGCGGAGGATTTGTGCCGCCTAATGTCGGGATAGACGCGATAACATACGCACCCAACGCCTTGGTTGTCTGGTTTTAGGTAACCTCGACCAGGCTTCTTTGGTCGGGTTGTTGTTCGTCATGGAATTTTTTGGTTAATGTCGTATCAACGGGTAGGGAGATAAGAAGAAGATGGCTCAACAATCCAGGGACTACGGAAAAGAAGCAATCGATCGCCACCGGGAAACCCGAGGCAAAGTTAGTATCGCGCCCAAGATGACGGTAGAGACGTTGGATGACCTGTCCATCGCGTACACCCCCGGCGTCGCCAGTGTCTGCATGGAAATTCACGGCGACCCGTCCGAGTCATACCATCTGACCAATCGTGCCAACACCGTGGCCGTGGTCACCGATGGCTCAGCCGTGTTAGGGTTGGGCAACATCGGACCTGAAGCAGCCATGCCAGTTATGGAAGGCAAATCCATCCTCTTCAAGGGCTTGGCCGACATCGATGCCTTTCCCATCTGCCTCGCAACCCAGAACAGCGACGAGATAATCCAGACCGTGCGCTACCTGGCGCCCAGTTTCGGCGGCGTCAACCTGGAAGACATAGCCGCGCCTCGTTGTTTTGATATCGAAGACGCTCTGCAAGACCTGGGCATACCGGTATTCCACGATGATCAACACGGAACGGCCATCGCGGTGCTGGCAGGAGTCATCAACGCTTTGTTAGTCACGGGACGCAAGATTGAAGACACCAAATTCGTGTTCGCCGGGGCTGGGGCAGGGGGGATAGCCTCAACCAAGCTGCTCCTGGACCACGGAGCAACCCACGTGACCTTGGTTGACAGCGTAGGTATCATCTCCCGCGACCGGACCGACCTGACCGCCGTAAAATCGGCAATGCTGGACATTTCCAACCCTGAAAACCTAAAAGGCGGCCTCGCCCAAGCGATGAAAGGATCAGACGTGTTCATCGGCCTCGCCGCCGCAGGAGCCGTGACTCCGGAAATGGTCTCGTCCATGGCCAAAGACCCCGTCGTATTCGCTATGGCCAACCCAATACCTGAAATTTGGCCTGACGACGCTAGAGCGGCTGGGGCAGCCGTGGTCGGTACCGGCCGAAGCGACTTCCCCAACCAGGTCAACAACAGCCTGGTCTTCCCCGGGGTGTTCCGTGGAGCGTTGGATAGCCATGCCACCCAGGTGACCACTCGCATGAAGTTGGCGGCCAGTCAAGCTCTAGCCAACCTGGTTGCTGAGCCAACTCCGGAAAACGTGCTGCCCTGGTCTCTGGACCGGCAGGTGGCGCAGACCGTAGCCCGAGCAGTGTCCGGGGCAGCCTAGCGCCTTGTCATCACAGTCTGTTTCCAGCGTGAGTGTGGAATCACTGGATCGGTTCCGAGGCAACCTCCAGTCACTGGTCGCAGAGAAGTCGAAGACTCTGCCGAACTTCCGCTATTGCGACCTACGTATCGAGGTCCGAGAAGAACGGCGGGCGGTTGCGGAGAATGGCACAGAAAAGGGAAGTTCCGAAGATTACGCGTTCGACTTTGGCGTCCGGGTTCTTGCCGGTGAGCTCACCAGTTCTTCTGGTTATTTCGGCCGAATCCTAGGCTCCGCTGACTTGAACCGCCTGGAAGATGTGGTCTGGGACGGTATCAAACAGGCCCACAATCGTGCCCATACCAGCGCCCGTCAGAAGTCTCAGATGCGAAGTCGGTACGCCAACCTGGGAGGCAGCCTAGCGCCAAGCCACCTTGCCGCGGTAGCGGTCTGTCAGGACACTGTTCCAGCGACCTTCACTGTCGATCCACGTCAGGTACCACTATCCGACGCCGTAGCCATCTCGGTCGACGGATGCAAGGCGATCCAGGGTCAGAGCAGCAGTGTTGTCTATTCCGCCACTTCAGCTTCGACTTTCTTGCTCCGGGAACTATTTCTAAGCTCGGATGGCGCAGACATAGACCAGAGTTTCGCCCAGACAGAAGGGTTCGCGATCGCCATCTGCTCTGGTAGCCACGGCAACTTTGAACTCTATGATTTCACCGGCCACCAGGCCGGCTGGGAAGTCCTCACGGACGGATATAGCAACGGGCCGATAATCCTATCTAACTTCATAGATTTTTGTACGAAGTTAGGCGCAGACGCTGTGGAGGTCGCTGCCGCTCCACCCTTAAAGCCTCCTGATAAAGAAGTAACGGTTGTCACCAATCCCCACTTCAATACGTTGCTGGTCCACGAAGTTGTGGGGCATCCCTCAGAGTTGGATCGGGCGCTGAAGCATGAGACTGGATACGCAGGGCGATCCTGGTTCCTGAAAGACATGCAGGACAACCAATTGGGCAATCAGATCGCATCGCCGCTGGTCACCGCCTACTCGGACCCGACCATGGAGGGTTACGGCTCTTTCAGATACGACCATGAAGGGACTCCGGCCCGCCGTGCCTACATACTGCGAAACGGCGTACTGGAAGAGTTCCTTAACAACCGCCAAACGGCCGCCATCATGTGTGTTGAGCCCAACGGGTCGGCACGATCCACCGAGGCCCAGCTAGTACCGCTGATACGCATGACCAATACTATCTTTGGGTCTGGAGAACAAGACCCGCAAGACATCATCTCCGAGGTCGAAGACGGCTATTACATCGACGGACACCGGACGCCGTCGATCGCAGAATCTAGGGAGAACTTCCGAATCACCGCCGCTAAAGTCTACGAGATCAAAAATGGGCGCTTGGGCCAGCTGTACCGGGACGGTGGCATCACGTCCGACAGCCGCGATTATTTCATGTCCATCGACGCTGTGGGTAACGACTTACGGGTGAATCCCATTCCCAACTGCGGTAAAGGACAGCCAATGCAAGCAAAGCGGATGAGCAACGGCGGGCCTACCATGAGAGGT
>JAKUNK010000011.1:0-10103 GCA_022451945.1 Dehalococcoidia bacterium | reverse complement strand
ATATTGTCGGAGTTGGCAATCTTTGACCAACAGTGGAAGAATTTTGTTGGTCAGATGGATACGGTTAGCAGACGGATAGATTCAGCCCAGAGCGCTTTTCAGTTGCTGACAAATACCCGGCGACGCGCGCTAGATCGGCCACTAGAACGCATTAAAGATATCCGCAGGCAACGGGATATTCCCGACGCGCCTGAACTGCAGCCAAGCGAATCCGAAGACCCACTAACGCTGCCTGAATCTGACCTAGTCGAATCCGATATCGACGAGAATTAATGCTTTCGTTAACCGACCTGCGGCGCGCAGTCCAGAATGCCCTAGCATTCGCCACATCCCAAACTGATGTAACTGAGGTTGAAGTCTTTGCTTCAGCCGGTTCCAATTTCACGGCCCGGCTGAACTACACCTCTCACATCCCCAGCAACGGTGTGGAGGAAGCCAAGTCCACCGAGGGCTACGGCCTAGGAATACGAGCGGTATTCCGTACTCCTGACGGTGTCAGCACTGGCTTCGGCAGCGAGCCCACCGATCTGTCAGTAAATGGTGCTGAACGGGCTTTGAACAAAGCCCGTTCTGGGGCAGTCTCAGATTACGAATTCGTTTCTCTACCCAAGCTGGACTTCCCGACGCTACCACCCAGAAACGACGGGACCCTTCCGGGCAACTATGACCCTGCATTGATACGTATCGGCAGCAAGGGATTGGTTGGCGCAGGTTGGCGCATGATGGACCAGGCGTTGAGCGTTTTCCAGTCTTCGAAAGACCTGTTAGAACTGGCCGGATCAGCAGAAAAAGTGGCCGAGCTTGGGCTAATCTTGGGCGGGGATGTGGTTATACTCGGAGACCAAATGGCCATTGCATCGACCCACATACAGAAGATTCAAACCGAACAGAACACTCTGATTACGTCCTTCGCCACAGCTATGATCGAGAACCAGGACAGCAAAGGAAGCGGCTGGTCGATAAGCAGCCAACTCGGCGATTTCTCTGGAGACGCGGCTGCAGAGGCTGCCCGTAACGCGATTAAGTCCATGGACGGCCGCCGAATCCCCACTGGCGAATACAATGTCATCCTCGGCCCTCAGGCAGTAGCCGAGATTCTGGAATGGATCCTGATGCCCGGACTGTCGCTGGACATGTTCTTTGCCCGGGCTTCGCCATTCATGGGCAAGCTAGGCCAGTTGGTGGCGTCCTCCGACTTCAGCCTCTACGACGATGGGGCAGGCGGCGATCTGAAGATCTCCAAGTCCATCACGGATGAGGGCCTGCCCACCGGCCGCACAGAACTTATCAACAGAGGCGCGCTTTCCGGCCTGTTGGCCGATTACTACAGCTACCAGCGGATATTGAACGACCCATTCGGCCGGGAGAAGTTGGGGATCAACCCTTCCGAAGCTCTCTCAAGCATCGCCCCACGCAATGGTTTTCGGTCCGGCAACAGCAGTGGACGGGACTTCGGTTCCATACCCAGCGCATCCCCCAGCAATCTGGTCATCGAAGGTTCCAGAGGGCACACGCAGAAAGAACTGCTGAGCCTGGTCAATGATGGCGTGTACATCGGCCGCATCTGGTACACCTACCCCGTGAATGGCACCGCTAGCGGCGACTTCAGTGGCACCATCATCGGCGACTCCTACCTGATAAAGGACAGTAAATTTGCCGCGCCTCTAAAGCCCAATACTATACGCATGAACGACAACGTTCTCCGTTTGATCAACAACACACTAGGCATAGCGTCCCAGCGCCGCGCCACAGTGCGCTGGTCTTCGAACCAAGTGACCTGGGCCCCTGAAATCGCAGTGTCAGGATTCGGTCTAGAAGAGATTTCTGAGTACATGGAGGGAGTTTAGATGGCAGGCGAATACACAAAGTTCGAAATAATGGACGGGGTGGGCATCATCACCATGGACCGCCCCGAGTCCCGAAACGCCCTCATCCCAGACATGGTCGCCGAAATGGGAGAGGCCATCCAAGCGTGCAAGAGGACCGACGTACGGGCGGTATTGCTCACCGGTTCAGGCGGCGGGTTCTGCTCGGGCGCCGACCTGAAATTCGTGGTAGAAAGCCTCGAAAACCAAGCCCAGAAAGGCTTACAAGAGTACATCCGCACACTCGCCAGCGACCTGCACACCAAGGTTGTACTAGAGTTGCAGCGATTGGAAAAGCCGGTGGTTGCCAGCATAAACGGTGTAGCCGCTGGAGCGGGTTTCAGCCTGATGCTGGGATGCGACATACGCATCGCCGCCAACAGCGCTCGGTTCCTCATGGCCTATGCGAACATCGGAGCCCCAGCAGACGGCGGCTCAAGCTATCTGCTACCCCGTCTGGTAGGCGCCGGCAGGGCTATGGAACTCTACCTAGCAAGTCAGCCGACCGGTGCGCCGGCAGCCTTGGAGATGGGGCTGGTCACTCAGTTGGTCGAAGAGGACTCGTTACATCGCCACGCAATGGAAACCACCGTCAGATTAGCCCAAGGCCCCACCGCCGCCTACGCCAAGGTAAAAGGGTTGTTCAATAGTTCTTGGGACAACGACCTGGCAACCCAGCTAGACGCCGAGACCGAAACCTTCGCCGAGGTTGCCCTAACAGCCGATTTCCAAGAAGGGATCAAAGCCTTTACCGAACGCCGGCAAGCACGGTTCGAAGGGAAGTAGCCGCCGCACCTACTCCAACTCCGCGACTGTAACTCCGTCGCCTCCAGGCCCTTCGCCATCTTCCGCAGAAATGACTAGAGGGTGTCCGCCTAGGTATTCGCGTATAGCCCGACGTAATGCTCCTGTGCCCTTGCCGTGAATCATCCGGATGAAACTGACCCCGTCCAAAGCAGCGTCATTCAAGGCTTCATCAACCCGGCTCAATGCTTCGTCGACACGCATCCCGCGTAGGTCCAACTCGGAGCCCGGACTTTTAACCGGCTCTCGGGGAGCACGATCCAGATACACTCCCTGAGACGCTGCAGCAGGGTGTCCTTCGGCTTGCCGCTCCAACTGGTAGACCGGAATCTTGGCTCTCATAGTGCCCAGAAGCACCTCTACCCTCTCTTGGCCGTCAACCGGTGATATGACTTCCACGGGCTGAGAAATACCGCGAATATAGACGCGGTCGCCTTCTTCCAGAATTTGCTGCCAGGGGACTCTCTCAACTTCGATAGGCGACCAAGCTGGAGACTCCAATTGGCGTTGAACATCTCTTAAATCGGACCGATTGGCCTGCATCTCTTTCCGCGACAGAGCGTTGGCCTGGGCTTCGGCGTTCTGATGAATCTCAGCAGATTCCAACGAGCGCTCTGCCTTGGAGAGCCGTTCCAAAATTCCGGTTATCCGGCTCTGCAGTTCCTGGCGTGATTCTTCAATGAGATTGGCCTTAGCTGATTCAACATCGGCTAATTGGGCATCCAACTCCCTTTGCTTCCGCGCCGCGTCCGTCATGGCGATCTCCGCTTCTTGCCGCAGATCTGCCACCACTCGCCGTTCCTGCTGTAGCTCATGTAGTAGCCCTTCAGTCTCTCGCTCCGTGGGGGAGATGCCGCTCATGGCGTCTTCAATGACGTCTTGAGGAACTCCCAGGCGAGCGGCGATGGTCAGCGCGTAGCTGCGCCCTGGCAAACCAAGGGTGACAAGATAGGTGGGTTCTAAGGTTTCCGGATCAAGATCCACACTGGCATTGACCATGCCCTCCTGGTCTTGTACAAACCTGGCAACGCCACGATGGTGGCTAGTTGCTACCACGAATGACCCAATTTTCTGGAAATACCGGAGCAAGGCACTCGCCAGCGCAGAGCCTTCTTCCGGGTCAGTACTGCTGCCCAGCTCGTCTACCAGAACTAGAGAGTGAACCGTAGCCCGAGACATGATGTTTTTCAGATTGGTTATGTGGGAGCTAAATGTGGACAGTGACTGTTGGATGCTCTGTTGGTCGCCGATGTCAGCATAAACACCGTCGAACCTCGGGAAGTGGGCTTCTTCCGCCGGGACGTGCAGTCCGGATTGCGCCATCAAGGCCAGCAGTCCCACGGTTTTCAAGGTCACGGTCTTGCCGCCTGCATTGGGGCCGGTGATCAACATGACACCTTGATTCCGGTCTAAGTCAACACTCACGGGAACGACCGCTCCGGTCAGCAGCGGATGCCGTGCCCGCACCAATTTCAGATGCCGTTCTGAGACTTCTTGGTCGGCCACCCAGGGGGCAACCGCGTTGATGGCTGCCGAGTAGCGGGCTTTGGCCATGTCCAAGTCCAGGCGCGCCATCAAGTCCAGGGTCAAAAGCAGGTCCTCGCCAGATAGCCCGACCATGCCGGACAACTGCCGCAAGATCCGTTCGACCTCTCTCTCTTCGGCCAGGCGTGACTCCCGCCAGCGATTTCCGACCTCTATAGCCGGCATGGGCTCAACGAATACCGTAGCCCCACTATCTGACACGTCATGGACGATGCCCGGCACGCGATAGCGCATCTCCGACTTGATGAGCAGAACCATGCGACCGTTACGCTGGGTTATCAGCGGTTCTTGTACAACCTCGGCCCTCTGCAGACGGCGCAGGTTCCGTTCCATGATCTCGTTCAGTCGACTCTGGGCCTGACGGGCCTCTTGCCGCAGGTTATGTAGAACTGGGCTGGCGTTATCCACCACCTCACCGGACGGGCTGATGGCGCCAGAAATCACACGCTCAAGGTCGCCCAACTGGGGCAGGCTATCCGAAACGCCTGTGAGCATAGGAATCTCTTCTTGGCGGCCAAGCTCGGTACGGTTAAGACGTGCCGCTCGGAGCAATTCTCTAACCGCAAAAAGTTCCTCGCCGCGCAGCAAGCCGCCCAACAAAGCTCTCTGCAGGAGTTCTCTGAAGTCCTGATCAGGTCCAAATTCCAGGCCGTCCCCGCCTTCCAGGTATTGCCGGGCCTCAGACGTTTCCTGCAGCCGGGCGGCAATCTCCGGCAGGTCTTTGGTCGGCGCAAGGGCCCGGGCCCTCTCACCTCCAACAACCGTCTTGGTGTGGCCCGCGATCTGCTCCCTGACTCTGTCAAACTCCAGTAACGGCCCGGCAAAATTGAAGCCGCCAAGGCCACCATCCCACAGGCGCGGCCCAGTCCGAGTACTGAAATCGTGTTGGCGGGATTCAAGTGAACCTTCTATTTCGAGTTCAGCGTCGCTCAATGCTCACCAATTGATTCCCCAGACGCGGCTTTCGTGAAGTGTGTTCCCCAGGTCGTCCAACGTGTCACGTTTGGGGTCTCTGATGTTTAGCCTTCGTTTCAACGTGATGTTCTTGTACTCATCCAGACGTGGACAGACTTTGAGGAATCCGTTCAAAGTGAACTTCTCCCCGCCCAGCACAACGAAGTCCAACTCGCTGCCCACCGGCTCGAATTGGTCCCGTATGGACTCGCAGACCTTAACGTACAGCCGCCGCATCTGGCCTTCCCTGATCCGAGTGTAGCGGAGCTGAGACGTGCCACCGGCATGATGTTTTCCCTTAACGTAGCGGGAGTCAGTTTTGGACGTGGACAGGTCGCCACCACGGTACACGGCCACAGAGTACCGGCCAAGCCGTACCAAGACAACCCCGACGGTACGCTCTTGGTTCAGCAACGACCAGAGGGGCATTTCGTTCCATTCATCAAACTGCCCACTTTCTGTCACCGGGAACGGTGGCGCGATCACTATAGCCCTATCTCCCGCACGAAAACAGACCAGGCCGCAACCACTTTCCTCGGGAGCCTTGCCCAGCTTGGTTAGCCGTTCCCGCCATTCCAGCGATCCTACAGTCTCACCGGGTCTCAGGTAAAGGGACGACACGGCTTCACCTTCAGAAGGCTTCCGCACGTCCAAGAGATTGCGCAGCCTGTCTATGGTTAGCCAATCTCCATTGAGTCCGGCGGCAGGCGCGGCTGTCCTGTTTTTTGATTGTGTCATCGTATCTAAGAAAATTGTACCACCATGGATTCTTACTTCCCTGGAGTATCTAAAGGCCTTAGAATGGCCCTAGCAACTCCTTAGAGGAAACGATGAAATCACTTGAGGACATGTCCCCGCTCCAACGCCAAGCACGGGCGCTTGAGCGGTTGGACACGGGCCACAAAGAACTCCACACGTCGCTAGAAGGCATCGACTCAGAAGACGCATTTCTAGGCTCGAGGTGGTCAGTGTGGGAGGTTATGAACCATCTAGACACAGAGAAGTTCGTGGAAGCCCTGGAGGATATAGCTACGGGCAAGAAAGACATGCTGCCTCCGTTCAGCAGCCGCAAGGCCAAGCTCGAATCAGACCTCGCCCGCCTGGACGAAAATTACCTGCGGTTCCGCGCTTTAGTCGAGGGGCTAACCGAAGAGCAGATGGCCAAGCCTGTCACGGAACCCAACCCGCACAACAATTTCCCTGGCCTGACCTTGCTAGAACTGATCGAGCGGTCTTCCGGCCACGAGTCTACCCACTCCCGCCAGATAGTGGAGACTCGCAAGTATGTGGAGGCGTTCGCCGCCAAAGAGCGGGCGGTAACCTTCATAGTTCTAGACCCAGAACGCCCATCCAACCTTGGAGTCTCCAGCATGGGTCTCATGAAACATGCCGATTACGTAGCAGGTACACCGGAGGCCCTGGACGCCGTGCGCAGCTCGTCTAGCGGCGCGGAGTTGGAACTGAACGGTAGCAACACCGATGAGATCGTATCAAGGCTGGGCCGAGACACTCGCGCTGGGCTATGGGCCGTGATCTGCACCATCGGCAGTCCCTCCGAGTCCCACTCAGAGTTATTGAAAGCCGCTGAAGAACACTGTGACAAAGTGGCGATCCAGCAGGCCAGCGCATAGCCCTCGCCCGTTTGCCCCATATAGTCGGTTTTGCTACACTGACGCCTAACTTTACGCCCGCCTTGAATCGAAGCAGGGCGAGCGGCACAACAGTAACCAACCTAAGAGGAGCCGCAATGATCTACGAAGTGCGTACCTACACCCTGAAGCCTGGCAGCGTGGCCAAATTCGAAGAGAACTTCGCCACCGCCCTGCCTCACCGCGAGAAGTACTCCAAGCTAGGCGCATTCTGGCATACCGAAATCGGTCCGTTGAACCAAGTGATTCATGTGTGGCCCTACGAGAGCGTGGAAGAGCGCAATTCGATCCGTGAAGAGGCGGGCAAGGACCCTAATTGGCCCCCAGCTAACGACCCGGATATGTATGTCAGCATGAACTCGGAAATCTTCATCCCCGCGCCATTCATGCGCCCTCTGGGCGGGGACCAGGCGTTGGGCAATCTCTATGAGATGCGCTCCTACACCTACAAGACCGGCAGTATCGGAAAGGTAATCGACATCTGGGCCGAAGCCGTCCCCGCCAGGGAAGAATTTTCCCCTTTGGCCGCCGCGATGTACACAGATGTCGGCGGACTAAACAAGTGGGTCCACATCTGGCCATACGAGGACTTGGAACAGCGAAACAAGATTCGTGCCGAAGCCGTGAAGACCCCATCTTGGCCGCCGCCCACACGCGAGTTCTTGGTGAGCCAAGAGAATAAGATTATGGTTCCCTCGTCTTTCTCCCCGATGCACTAGTGGCGCAGCCAGCTCAGACGGGGTTTTAATCGGAAGATTAATGAAGCGACATCAGAAGGTTCTGCCAGCGAGTTTAGGCAGTCCTTATTTTCGCTATTTTGGCGAAGGCCCGAAAGCAGATTAGTTACGCCGGCCAGGCAACAGAGCCGAATAACGGCCTGGGTTTCAGCCTTCGCTAAAACGATAGCCCAGCAGATTACATGCAAAAAATATCCGAACAACTTGAAGAACTGGTCACAGCCAACCGTATCTTGGCGCGGGAAGGTGTCGTTGACGCCTTTGGCCATATCAGTATGAGACATCCCGATCGGCCGGACCGGTACATCCTGTCTCAGTCCCGCGCTCCGAACTTGGTAGATATACCTGACCTGATGGAGTACACCATAGAGGGCGACCCCATCGACCAGCAGGGGCGGAACATGTACTCGGAGCGAGCTATTCACGGCGGCATATACGAGGCCAGAGATGATGTGATGTCCATCGTGCATAACCATTCGCCCACTGTGGTGCCATTCACCGTGACCAAAACGCCACTGCGGCCTATTTTCCACCTTGCCGCCATAATCGGACCGGAACTGCCGGTCTGGGATATTCGCCAAAAATTCGGTGACACCGACATGCTGGTCAAGACTATGGACCAGGGTCGGGACTTGGCACGCTGCCTGGGAGATCGACGCGTCTCTTTGATGCGCGGCCACGGCTGCGTAATTGCTGGCAGCAACATCAAGGAAGTAGTTATGGCATCAGTCTATCTCCAGGTGAACGCCGGTCTACTATTGGAATCCCTCAAGTTGGGCGATGTCGAGTACTTGACCCCCGGTGAGATTGCAGAGATGTCGGCGAGCCAGGTGAAACCGGGGATACAACATAGACCCTGGGAATACTGGGCCAACCGCGCCGGCCGGGGCAGGGACGCCTAATGATTCCCCAGCCTGAGCCAGAGATTGTAGAAGAGCTAAAGGCTGCCAACCAGCGGTTCTACGACGCCTTTTCCGATCTGGACATCGCAGGTATGGATCTCATGTGGGAGAACTCTGAGCGAGCCATGTGTGTCCATCCCGGCTGGTCTCCTCTAATTGGCTGGGAATCAGTCCGCATCAGCTGGGAGCGAATATTCCAGAACACCGCCTTGATGCAATTCCAAGTCCGTTACTTGAACGTGGTGGTCCAGGGAGAATTCGGCTTCGTCACATGCGTCGAGGGCATCACCAGCGTGGTTCAAGGCACCGCCACCAACTTCAGCACCTTCGCCACCAACATATTTGCCCGGTACCCTGATGGCTGGCGCATGGTCGCCCACCACGCCTCACAAGGCGGCTGATACAGCCACACCACCCCCAAAATTCCCTCGCCTGTTTATAACCCACACATACTTTCCAACGGTCTCAGGCCGCTACCTGATAAAATGGAGCGGTTACCCAACTGCCATATCAGACCGCTGCTCTACCTGCATGCCGCACGGGGCAGTCCCACAGAATTCCAAAAGGACACCAATCATGGCTACAGATTCACCGTCAATGTCCAAGACGGACAGGAACCTTTGGTCGGCGATAGTCTCAGAGGCTTTGGCTCACTTGAAATACAACGCCTATGCTCACCGCGCCCTGGAGGAAGGCCACCCTGAAGTTGCACAGGTATTTCAGGAAGTGGCTGGCGCCGAAACCATCCACGGCATGAACCACCTTCGAGTATCCGGCAGCCTGAGCACAACTGCCGTCAACCTACGCACAGTGACAGAAGGAGAGTCCAAAGAGTACAGCACCATGTACCCCAAGATGATTCAAGACGCCCTGGATGAAGGGCGTCAGGACGCGGCCGATTCCTTCGCCCTGGCTATGGACCGGGAACGCCACCATCTAGAGGTGTTCACCAATGCGCTTGAGTTGTTAGAAGCCAAAAACTCCGCCATCGCCGCCGCTGGCCAACCAGCATCGGCCGTGCCGGGAGAAGCCCCAAGCTTGGCTTCGGGACCGGCTCCTGGCAGCGCACTGGAAATTGAGACCGACGGCATGACTATGTCTGACTACGTCAGTGCCGCCACGGAGATTGACCGAGAGCGCTGGCGTGTCGCCAGACTTGGCAGGCTCCGAGAAGTGGTTTTCGGGGCGCAAGACGGACTACTAAGCACAGTCGCATTGGTCACCGGAGTCGCGGTAGCCGTGGAGAGTCAAACAACGGTCCTAGTGGCCGGCCTAGCCGCTGCTCTGCCCGGAATGCTTTCCATGGCCACAGGGGCCTGGCTAGGTTCGCGCGCCGAGCAAGATGTGCAACGAGCCGAGATTGCCAGAGAAGCACAGGAGTTGGAAGAAAACCCCGCCGAAGAACTTGCTGAACTAGTGGTCCTCTACCAGAGGGAAGGTAAGACCTATCAGGAAGCCCGGCACCTGGCCGACGAGATTGCGCAGGACAAAGAGTTATGGCTGCGCACCCTGGTGGAGAAAGAATTGGGAATCAGCCCGGACGAGACCACCAACCCCACCAAAGACGCACTCACCATGGGAATCGCTTTCATACTAGCAGCCGTCATCCCAATTATACCTCACATCTTCTTAGAAGGCAGAACAGAC
>JAKUNK010000109.1:0-3019 GCA_022451945.1 Dehalococcoidia bacterium | reverse complement strand
CCCCCCGGATGGTTGCCAACCCTGTTCGAAGCAGCGAGGGCGAGACTCCGTCCCAGCCTGCGCCAGGTTTGGGCCAGCACACCAATGATCTTCTGGACGAACTGGGCTACAGCAAAGAGCGTATCGACGGGTTGCGCGATAAAAGCATAATATGAGTATTCAATCTCCCTAAAGGTTCGGAATCATGAAAATTGGCGTTTTTATCTTTTCCACGGAATACTCGATTCGTATGGTCGACCTTGCCCGTGCTCTGGAAGAACGAGGCTTCGAGTCATTGTTTGTGCCCGAACATACGCATATTCCGCTCAGTCGCCGAACGCCTTTTCCAGGGGGTGAACCGTTACCCCGGGAATATTCCAACACCTTGGATCCGTTCGTCGACTTGACGGCGGCCGCTGTCGTGACCCGGACGCTGCGTATCGGTACTGGAATCTGTCTGGTAAGCCAGCGTGACCCAATCGTGACGGCGAAAGCCGTCGCCAGCCTGGATCTGATTTCCGAAGGGCGGTTTGAGTTTGGCATAGGCGCCGGATGGAACCAGGACGAATTGCAGAACCACGGCACCCGGTATGAAGACCGGTTTCGGGTCATGGTCGACCGAGTTAAAGCCATGCAGGCTATCTGGACCGGGGAAGAGGCTAGCTACGATGGAGAATTTACACATTTTGAGCCTGCCTGGTCATGGCCCAAACCGGTGCAGAAACCCCATCCTCCCATCCTGTTAGGTGGTGAGACTAAGTACAGCCTGAGACGGGTGATGGATTTCTGCGACGGCTGGATGCCGCGTGGGAACTTCATGACCGATCCCAAAACGGTGATGGAAGAGTTGCGCGACTATGCCGATGAAGCGGGTCGAGACATGAATTCCATCGAGGTCAGTGTGTTTCGAGCGCCTCCAAAGGCGGATTACTTGGCCAAGTGCCGAGAAGCCGGCGTCATGCGAGTACTCCTGCAACTGCCGTCGGCAGACCAGGACGTGGTGATGCCGCTGTTGGATCAGTACGCCGCTTTACAGGGCGCGTGATCGGGAATCCAGTCTCTTGTGATCCGCCGGTGGGCGACCGGATGATTGCTTAGAGATTGGAGCTTCTCATTCGCCAACGCGGCTGATATGTTGTCGCTAGCGTAGAACTAGGAAAATACCATGGATTTTGGAATGACTATCCCCACGCGGGGGCCGCTGGCAGAACCGCAAACGATCGAACAACTGGCCAGGCGCGCGGACCAACTCGGATTTGCCTACCTTGCTGTGCCTGACCACATCGTAGTGCCGAGGAAAATCGACTCGCGCTATCCCTATTCACCTTCAGGCAATTTTCCAGGGTCCGAGTCAGGATCCTGTCTCGACCAGTTCAGCGTGCTTACCTTTCTCGCTGCAGTGACCACGGGGCCTCGCCTGGTTACGTCGGTGACTGTGATTCCGCATCGGGGTGCTCTGGAGTCGGCCAAGTTGGTGGCGAGCATCGATGTACTCTCACATGGGCGCATGACACTCGGTGTCGGGGCGGGATGGATGCGCGAGGAATTCGAAGCGCTCGGTGCGCCGTCGTTTGATCAGCGCGGGCAGGTAACCGACGAGTACTTGGAGGCATTCAAGATACTGTGGACCGAGGACGACCCGGTTTTCGAAGGAGACTTTGTCCGTTTCCGGAATATCAGCTTTCTCCCCAAACCAGTGCAGAAACCCCATCCGCCGATATGGGTCGGGGGCGAGAGCGGTCCGGCATTGCGGCGTACAGCACGGTACGGGGACACCTGGTATCCGATTGGTAACAACCCCCGTTTCCCGCTGGGTTCGATCGACCGGTTTGCCGAGCGTGTTCAGCGTCTTGGTGAGATTGCTGCTGAAGAGGATCGGGATCCAGCGAGTATTTCGCTGATCTACTGCGCGTTGTGGTTCGATGAGAACAAGACCCTAACTCTGGATGACGGCAGTCGTCATCTTCTGAGTGGGTCAGTCGAACAGATCGTTGAGGACGTAGGGGCACTCGCCGAGAGTGGCGTACAGGGACTGATGCTTAATTTTCAGCGGGACACGCTGGAGCAGTCCCTCGACAGTATGCAGCACTTTGCCGATGTCATCCGCCCGGCACTTTGAACCTGTCATCTGACTACAGGCAGGCTCGATTCGATTTGAACATGGTGTATTTACCGTTTTTATGCCTGTTCGGCAATCGCAATTGCACCCTACTCCGAGCGCGAGTATGTCCCAAGATCTGACAAAAGAAGTTCAGGAGCGTTACCACAGGCTGCTTGACGAGGGCGCCGACCCGAACGAATGGGCGTACGCATGGCGTTCGGAGTACAACCGAGGCGGGTTCAAGGCAGTCGACTTCCTTATGGAAGAGGTGGTCAATCCTGGGAAGTGTATCGGCTGCGCAGCGTGCCTGACGATCTGTCCGGTTGATGTTTTCGATTATGAGAACGAGAAACCGGTCGACGTGCGAAACAGTGCCTGTGTTTATTGCGAGTTGTGTGTGGATGCGTGTCCCGTTTTACGGCCAACTGATCAGGACCTGGCCCAGCAGATTGAATTGCGCCAGCCCGTTATGGACGACGGGTTTGGGCCTTATGCCTACGGCGTACTCGCGCGTACAACAAAGGACTACATATTGGAAGCCGGCCAGGATGGCGGTATCTGTTCAGCGCTGGGTGTGCACGGTATGCAAACAGGGCAGTTAAAGGGCATGGTGGTGGGTAATGAAGATCCAGAAAATCCGCAGATGGGCTACGCCCATCTGGCGACTACGCCTGAGGAAGTGATTGCCAGTGCCAGGTCGCGTTATTCCTACCAGCCAAATACACTGGTGCTGGTCGAAGCCATGAAGGGGGGTATCGCGCCGCTGGCGGTCGTGGGTGTGCCGTGCCAGGTCGATGGTGTGCGGCAGCAGCAATTCTCCAGCATTCGGCTGGACGTGGCTGAATGGTACAGGCGGAACATCGGGTTGGTGATTGGACTGTTTTGTTCTGAGGCCTTTACCGAAAAGGGCATGGACTCGCTGGCAGACGATCTGGGAGT
>JAKUNK010000108.1:0-3046 GCA_022451945.1 Dehalococcoidia bacterium | reverse complement strand
GCCTGTCTGATAGGGAACGATTGGGGAGCAACCGCTGTCAGTGGAGCAGCGATATTGGCGCCTGAGAACGTGACTAAGCTGGTGACTATAGCATCAGGCCAAGCCAACGAAGATTTGCAGATGGATTTTCAGTTCTTAAAAGGGACGTGGCACTCTTACTATTTCCAACTGCCCACGGCGGAAGCCACTCTGGCCCATAATGACTTTGCGTTCATCGAAGCGTGGTGGAGGGATGCTGCTCCCGAATGGGACATACCCAAGGAGTACATCCAGAGTATCAAGGAGACTTTCCGAAAGCCCGGGGTGGTTGAGGCTGCTCTCGGTTATTACCGGGCTAGGTATAACCAAGCATTCCAAGATCCTTCACTAGAGGATGTACAAAGGCGAATAAGCGCTGGGCCGATCACCGTCCCGACATTGGCATTACACGGCACGAGTGACCGACCAAAAAGGATCGATGCCTTCGAAAGTAGATCCATGGACCTATTCTTCACAGGTGGTCTTGAAAAAGTGATAATCACCGGAACAGGTCACTTCATGCACCAAGAGAAACCCGACCAAGTTAATCCGCGGATCCTAGAATTCATCGCACGTTGACAAGCTGAGAACTCTTGAGCCATAGAGAATATCGGTTCAGGTTCCAGTCGGAAAGACGTAGAGCCAAACTCATTACTACCAGTCCTCCCAAAGGAGAAGTATGACTACCGAACATATCAACCTGAACCGGTTCATAGTAGATCGCCTCGATGCTTCCTACCTCTGGATCGAAAGGCTACGGGACGGCATTACTGACGAACAGTTCTATCACCAACCCACTGCTGACAGTAATTCGATCGCCTGGCTCGTCTGGCATCTGAGTCGCTGGCGAGACCGGACTAGCGCTATCGTATCCGGGGAGACCCAAATCTGGATCACCGAAGGATGGTCAGAACGTTTCGGCATTTCAGAAGAACGGACCGGTTTGGGAGATACGGCGGATCAAGTGGCCGGATTCCGGACGGAGCGGGACCTAGTATTGTCCTATGCCGATGCCGCCCACCGTACGATTGTCGACAGAGTTTTGAGGCTCACAGCGGAGCAATTAGAGGAACCAGTAGAAGGCCTACCCGGCGAACCTCGGCCCGGATGGAAGGTCTTGGCCGGGGTGATTGGAGACTCCACGGAACATGTAGGCCAGATCAATTACCTGCGAGGAATGACCTCGGGCATGGGATGGCGTTAAGTCGTCCGGGATACCGACGATATGGAATAACGCCGTAAGATCCAACAGGAAGGAGAACAATATGCCTCATTACATGTATGTTGCCTTGCAAGAGGATGACAAAATATCGGTCCACACCATAGACCCGCAAACGGGAAAGTTAACCCCTCAGGCTGAGGTATCCGTCCCCGGCGGGCCGTTCACTATGGCGATCAGCCCGGATCGGCAATTCCTCTACGCCGGTTGCCGCGATACACCACAGCTAGCCAGCTTTCAGATTGACCAGGTCAGTGGAGAACTCACCCAAAACGGTACGATACCCGTCGAGGGTTGGCCCGTTTATATAGCCACCGACCGCAAAGGCAAGTTCGTGCTGTCGGCCTATTACCAAGGCGCCCATGTTGGTGTGCATCCGATCGGCGCTGATGGATCGGTTGGAGACCCACCCGTCGAATGGCTGGCCACGGCGACCGGGGCCCACGCGATGCAGACCGACTCGACCAATAGTTACGCGTTTGTCCCGCACATCGCCGGCAACGGACCCAACGCCATCTTCCAGTTTAAGTTCAATGAGAACACCGGCCACCTCACCCCAAATTCACCTGCCAAGGTGGAGCCAGAGGAGTTTCTAGGTCCGCGCCACTTCTGTTTTCACCCTTCTTTGGACGTCCTGTACTTTTCCAACGAACAGGACTGTAGTGTGACCGGCTATCGGCTCAACACAGGCGATGGAACGCTATCTGCGTTCCAAACCATAACCACTCTACCGGAAGGTTACACCGATCAGAACACCTGCTCCCAGATTCAGGTCTCAGCGTCAGGTCGGTTCCTCTACGCTCCCAACCGAGGCCACCACAGCATCGCCTGTTTTTCGATCGATACCGCCTCCGGGCAGTTGACCAGCAACGGTATCGTTGCCTCCGAGGCGAGACCTAACGCGTTGTGCCTTGGCCCTCAGGACAGATTTCTCTACTCCGCCGGCCAAGAATCAGGTCGCATGGCGTCGTTCAGCATCAACTCGGATTCGGGAAAGTTGACCCCCCTTGAGACTTATCCGTTGGGAAAGGCCCCAGTTTGGGTGTCGATCACCGAGTTGCCGGGATAAAGAGACAAGGGAGCATGTGCACCTCCTAGCCACCGAAGATGTAACATCAATTGCACCAAGTGGACTTGGATTTGGATATTTCTTAGGGCAAAAGGTTTTCTAATCTCTAGACCCAGACGATCATCACCAACAATGACTATGGAAAGTAGACTCATGCCCGAAGAAGAGCTGCAGACTAAGCAAGCAGAGTTAGACGACCTCTTAGACCGGCTAGCGCAGAACGAACTGGGGACACTGCACGCGGAGACAAATTCCTTCTCCTCAACCTACAACGATGCGGGTGTGCGCAAAGTGGGCGAAGCAAATGAACTGCGGGCACGCATAGCCCAGGCAATCAACGCGCTAGACTCGACCGATATCGCCGGGTCAGAATCCCAAGAAGCCCAATCATCAGCAGATCAAGCTGGAAGGGGTTCTCCTAGGAATATCGTCAAGATTACCACTTACATCACTAGCATCAACGACTGGTGTGCCGGCGCCTTGAAGCAGCAGTCCCGATTCAACGAGTCTTTCGAATGTGGATACCCTGCCTTCGAGATCCCAGCTTTGGCGGAGCCAGGGAACAGGATCGGCCGAAGGTGAGCGCAGTCTACAGTCCTCATGTCAAGTTCCTGCGTAAGTGGGGAGTCAGGGGTGGGGGAGATGGGGAGTTCAGGTGGCCCATGTGCCCTGTCATAGACGGTGCCGGCAACGTCTACGTGTCAGAATGTAGCAATGATAGGATTCAGGTCTTCGACTCC
>JAKUNK010000107.1:0-3314 GCA_022451945.1 Dehalococcoidia bacterium | reverse complement strand
CGGTGGAGAGGTTGGATTAATTACCGAACGAATTTATAGCCTGTTGGTAACTACGTCTTGTTTGGTAGAAGTATCTGCAAGCGTGTGGGCGTGTGGAAAGGGCATCATTAACACCGCTGAAACTATAACTGTTCTAGTGCAGTGTTGTCCGTCAATTAGCCAATTTATGGTGTTAACTGGTTAATTCTTTAGATGCATTGGGTATGATAGGAACTGACCAATAGAGGAGGATAAGCAATGGCAACTGATGCGATGACTATCCTGTATGGGGCGGATGGCACCGGCGGCGTGGCAGGTCATATCAGAGAGGAAACAATAAAAACCATCCATAACTACTTGGGTGAACTGTCTACCGATGAGGTAGTAGACATGCTTTCAGAGATTTCAGAAGCGGAGGAGTTTCCCGACCTTGTTATTGACTGGTTTGATTTGATCGAGAACTATCTTGAGGCAAGACACCAAAGTGAATGACCTTTGCAAGAGATTGATAACTATAGACCTGCTGGACCGTTATTATTGCGCCTTAAAAGAACGTAAGGCGGGTAGAAGATGAACCCGCAGTCGGGGATGTTATTTATCGAAACGGGTGAGAATTTTCTGCCGCGCGGTCTGATACTCCTCCGCCGAGACAGCGCCTTCAGTATGGGCTCGGTGTAGGTCCAGCAGTTCCTGTCCCATGGTCGTGTAGTCGGGTGGTAACGTTTGCCCGGTCGGTGTCGGTGAGGCTTGTTGAGGGCGGACGCCCTCCCCGGCAAGCGATGGGTCGACGCCGGGTTCTCTAGCGAGCGCAATCGCCTCCTTAAGGTCGACTGCCCCGGAGAACAGCGCCCGGCCGGTGATTACGCCGTGTATGTTGGGCAACAGGCTGAGCAATGAGATGTCATCCAGTGTCCGTACCGTACCGGACGAGATGATCGGCAGATCGAGTTCTGTGCCCATTTCAGAGGTGCCAGCAAGGCTGCTCTCCGGATGGTTCTCAAAGCGGTCGATGTCGGTGTAGACAACCGCGGCGACGCCAAGGTCATAGAAACTCCTGCCCAGCGTGATGGGATCGAATGAGGTCCGGGTCTGCCAGCCGTCGATCAGGACATAGCCGGCTCTCACATCAATGCTGACGACGATCTTGTCAGGATACAGATGGCAGACGTGGCGCAGTAGCTGATTGTCCTTGATTGCTGCAGTACCCAGTACGATCCGGGAGGCGCCATGTTCAAACCACCAGTCCACGTGCTGTTCGGTACGTATGCCACCGGCAACCTGGACAGGAATGTCTGCATCGTCGATGATCTCGCAGATCATGCCCGAGTTGAATCGACCTCCCTGGAAGACTCCGTCGATGTCAACGACCTGTAACCACTCCGCACCGGCTAGCCGGAAATTTTCTGCAGCCTTAAGTGGGGAGATTTCAAAGACAGTCGCTTCTTCTTTGCGTCCTCGAGGAAGGCTGACGGAGCGTCCGTCCTGAATCTCGATGTCGGGATAAATGATCATGGTCTGTCGCCGAATTACTCAGCGAATTATTGTCTATTCTGCGTATCGTGCTTGCTTATAATTGATCCGCTGTGTCAAAAGTACTCTTTCGGCGAGTTCAGTGCAAGAAAGGACCGACTCTTCGGTGACCCAGTGTCGGTCTAACGTTAATAACATTATTGTGAGTAATTAAATAGTGACTAAGAGAAAAGGATACTGGGACGTGATTGTGGTTGGTGCTGGGAACGCGGCTCACGCGGCCGCAGTGTCCGCTTGCGAGAGCGGTGCGGAGCGTGTGTTGATGCTCGAAAAAGCGCCCGAGGCCCTACGCGGCGGTAACACCCATTACAGTGGAGGTTTGTTACGGCTTGCTTTCGACACCCCGGATGCACTGCTGCGGTTGATCCCTGATGTTCAGACCGAGGTCCCTGATTTCGTGGCAGGTGTGGCGCCTTACCCAGCCGAAGCATTCTGGTCTGATCTCCGCCGGGTGACACGCGGTGGGATCGACCCTGATCTTGGAGAACTGCTGGTATCACGTTCTTTCGATACCGCCTTCTGGATGGTCGGACAGGGGATTCGCATGGAGGCGGCCGTGTCACTCGCGGCGATCGAGTTTGATGGCGTGGTCAAGTGGCCATCGGGAGCCGTTGTCAGGACTGTGGACGAAGGAGTTGGATTATCCAGAATGTGGTTCGAGGTTGCCAGCAGGCGAGGTATTGTCTTGCGTTACCAGACTGGGGCGCAGCGGCTGGTTCAGGATCGTTCCGGCAGGATCAGCGGCGTGGTAGTCCGTGACCCCGATGGTATTAGTCAGCTCGATGCGGGAAGCGTGGTTCTAGCCTGTGGCGGTTTCGAAGCAAACCCCGAGTGGCGAGCCCGATACCTGCAGCGACCGTGGGACATGGCGCGGGTACGCGGTACAGCCTACAACACGGGCGATGGACTGCGTATGGCGCTGGAACTGGGCGCCCTGCCGTTCGGGCAGTGGAGCGGTAACCACGGCACGCCGATTGATGCCGATGCGCCGCCGTTCGGCGACCGTCACCTGACAGATAAGACCAACCGGTTATCGTATCCACTGGGAGTGATGGTGAACACCGATGGTGATCGGTTCATCGACGAAGGTGAGGACTTTCAACTCTATACCTATGCCAAGACCGGAGGCGCGATCTTACAGCAGCCTGGCAACGTGGCTTATCAGATTTTTGACGCCAAGGTGACCAGCCTGCTCGAGCCCCGCTACGTGACGGGTGATCCGTTGGTGGCTGATACGCTTGACGAACTGATCGACAAGCTACCGGTTGGTAAGACACGGTTGAAAGAGTCTCTGATCGCCTACAACGCTGCCGTTGGTGAAGTTCCCTTTGACCCGACAGTGCACGATGGGTTGGAAACTAAAGGACTCACACCGAGTAAAAGCAACTGGGCGCAGGCCCTTGATACCCCACCTTTTCGGGCCTACCCGGTGACCGGCGGAATCACGTTCACCTTCGGCGGGCTACGCATCAATCAGAACGCGCAGGTGCTGGCCAGCGATTGGACGCCTATCGAGGGACTGTACACCTGTGGGGAGATGGTTGGGGGTCTGTTCCATCACAACTATCCCGGTGGGTCGGGCCTGACCTCGGGTGCAGTTTTCGGGCGTATTGCCGGTCGCGCTGCCGCCGAATCTTCACTTCCCTGAGAACTTCCCGAACGGAAGCATGAAATGCTGCCGGAAGAACCGCCTTGGTCGCAAATACGGCGTTAACCCTGTCTCACGACTTGAATCTAACTTCAGTCTCAATCAGATACTGATCTACGAGGACACCTAGCTGCTTGCCAAGCGAATGAAGTCAAGG
>JAKUNK010000106.1:0-3461 GCA_022451945.1 Dehalococcoidia bacterium | reverse complement strand
GTCGGGCTTGGAGTTGCGTCTGCAGTAGGTGCGCTGGCGGGCACGGGCTCGGCCGATACAACCGGTGGATCAACATCCACGTCGTAGAGCACCAGTGTGTCAACGTTATCGGCTAGGCGACGGGAGGTGCTCCAAGAGACGCCGATCACTACGACTCGCTTGCCCATGGTCCTAAGCGCGTTGACCACATGGATGAAATCGGAATCGCCGGAGACCAGCACGTATGTCCCGATGTTTGGGTAAGAGTGGGCAATCTCGATACAGTCGGCGGTCATCTTGACGTCGACGCTGTTCTTGATGCGCCCGGTGCGCATTCCGTTGGCGTTGGTGGCGTTGGGAGAAGGAGCTCTGGTGGGCACGAATACCGGCTCGATGCCGGCGGCGTAGAGGGAAGGAGGGTCATTTAGGAATTGACTGGCGCCCCTTAGTTCTGGAGCTCGGGTAACCCAGTCTGCGTAGGCCTTTGCGATGACTACGCGTCCATGATTGGAAACTTCTTCTTTCAGGGCGGAAACGTTGGGGGTACGTTGGCCCACGGCCAGGCTGATCTTGAAATTTTCCCAGTCTATGAACAGGGCGACGTCCGCCCCGTGGTTGAGATGGTCCTGCATGCAGTAATACGTCCCGGTGGCCGGTTTCAGGCTCACCTATGAGTGTCCTTACCAGTGTAGAGTGCGGCCATAGTGGAGTCAAGAAACCGTTCGTGGCTCTTAGGCCTATCGGTGAATTCCAGCGGACCTCGCAGATATCTTGACAATAGGATGCCTTTCCTAGATTGTAGCTCAGTGTTAAACGCGCTGGGATCGAGCCCAAGATGATAACGACAACGGATTTCAGAGGTGCGATAGATGGCGGAGAGACCACCCAGACTTGAAGGCAAGGTAGCGATTGTAACCGGCGCCGGTTCCAGTGGTGAAGGCGTGGGCAACGGCAAGGCGGCGTCCATCCTTTTCTCTAGAGAAGGCGCGAAGGTACTGCTGGTCGATTTCCAAGAAGACCGTGCTCGTGAGACCCTTCAAATCATCCAAGAAGAGGGTGGTGTAGCGTCCACGTTGCAGGGCGACATGACTAAGTTGGACGATTGCGAGCGCATGGCCCAGACCGCTATGGAACGTTATGGCCGGGTGGATATCTTGGACAACAACGTCGGTATCTCCCAGCGGGGAACCGTGGTGGAAATCAGCGAAGACGACTGGGACCGGGTAATGACCGTCAACATGAAGACCATCATGTTGGCCAGTAAAGCGACCATCCCTCATATGATTGCCAGTGGCGGAGGAGGAGCAATCGTCAATATATCGTCTATCGCCGGGCTCAGGGCCCACAGTAGCACTCCCTATAGTGCATCCAAAGCTGGGGTGATTGGGCTGACATTCTCCATGGCGGCAGACCACGCGACAGACAATATTAGGGTCAACGCCATAGCGCCGGGTTTGGTCTACACCCCAATGGTCGCCCCGCGCATGAATGATGACTTACGTCAGTTCCGCTCGGAAGCCGCGCCGTTGAAGTCGGAGGGTACTGGCTGGGACGTTGGCTACGCAGCGTTATTCCTGGTTAGTGATGAAGCCCGCTGGATAACCGGCATCTGCCTGCCAGTAGACGCTGGCCTGACCGCAGTGCACCCAGGGACCTACACACCGATGAATCAGCAGACCAGGTTCTAGGAGCCTACGATGCGTCTTGAAAACAAAGTAGCCATCATCAGTGGCGGGAGCAGGGGTATGGGTGCGGTTGAAGCCGAATTGTTCGTTCAACAGGGCGCCAAAGTTCTTGTAGGGGATGTGCGAGACGATGAAGGCCGGGCGTTGGTGGAAAAGATAGGCGCCGACGCTGCCTACGCCCACCTGGATGTCACTTCAGAAGACGACTGGGCGGCAGCTGTAAAAAAGGCTACGGACCGTTATGGCAAGTTGGATATCTTGGTGAATAACGCAGGCGTAAGCGCCAGGGGCACAATCGAGGAAACGAGTGTGGAAGACTGGGACCGGGTGATGGAAATCAACGCGAAAGGGGTGTTCTTGGGCACACGCGCGGCGATTCCTGAGATGCGGAAAGCCGGCGGCGGATCCATTGTGAATATCTCGTCCCAATTAGGGCTGGTAGGCATGGCTGAAAGCAGTCCTCAATATCAGTCTTCCAAGGGTGCGGTGCGTATCTTCACCAAATCGGCGGCCATCCAGTACGCGCCTGAAGGAATCCGGGTCAACTCGGTACATCCGGGGCCTATCGTTACTCCCATGACCGAGGCACGGCGCTCCGACTCGGCAGTGCAGCAGGTGATGGTCTCCCGGATCCCTCTGGGACGTTACGGCGAGTCCGAAGACGTGGCTTACGGTGTGCTCTACCTGGCCTCCGACGAATCGTCCTTTGTAACCGGGGGAGAACTGGTTATAGACGGCGGCTGGACGGCTCAATAGCCGAAGGGCGTCAACTCTCGTTCATCCCGAGCCTATCGAGCTCGCGATTACGTTCTGGCTCGGCTTCTTCATGATTGGTAGGTTTAACTAGATTCGGGCATGAACATTGGGCCAAAGCAAATCGCGAATCACGAATTCCAGTTTCTCGGCGACAGTCTTCAAAAGATTAAGCCCGGCACCTAATTTCTTCGCACTCGACCCAAAGCCCGCTTCCCTGGCCCACAGAGCGACGCGGGCTTGATGAGACAGGTCAGCCTTATATTGAAAGGTAAAGTTCAAGCGATAGAGCATAGTCTCTACAGTTAGGCCATTAGTTCTTTCAGGCGACCTGATGAGCCTAAGGGCTCCAGAAGTCCGCTGGGATAAGGTCTGCGAGGCGGCCGATGTTGCCGACATACTAATGTCTAACAGTGTTCACCCAATTCTGGATTAGAGCGAAGATAAGCCCACGGCTTCGACCAGCCGGTGGAATTCTTCTTTGGTTTCGTCAGTCGGATTGGGTCCTGGATGGCGCACTTTGGGGTTCTCGATGAAGCCGCGGCTGTGTAAGGCGTACTTGCGAATGCCCACACCGATCCCTTCTTGGAACTCGAACAACATGAGCGGCAGGCATCGGGTAAATGTTTCTTCTGCTTTGGCCAGGTCTCCCTCGGCCATCTGTCGGCAGATGTCAACCAACACCTCCGGATAGGCGAAGCCGGTCATAGCTCCAGCCGAACCACGGACCAACTCCTCCAGCAAGAATACGCCTCCAAGACCACCAAA
Source organism: Dehalococcoidia bacterium (assembly GCA_022451945.1). Taxonomy (GTDB): domain Bacteria; phylum Chloroflexota; class Dehalococcoidia; order Lucifugimonadales; family UBA3495; genus UBA9611. Next base: position 276 of record JAKUNK010000106.1, on the reverse strand, counting down.
GATCGGCATGTCGTCGCCAACGAGCTTGCGTATGGCTGAAATCTTGGGAGGTGTCGGAGGGTCTTCTAGTTTCAGGTATTGGGCGGCAGTGATACCACTGGAGAGCCTGGCGATGAAGTCCGGCGACATGTGGACACCCGAGGTGCTTGGGTAGTCTTGTACGACGATCGGGAGGTCGATGGCGTCTGCGAGTCTAGAATAGTGGGCGAATACGGTGTCGGGATTGGGCTTGCCCATGGTGGGAGGAGAGACCATGACCGCTGCCGCTCCCAACTC
>JAKUNK010000105.1:0-3563 GCA_022451945.1 Dehalococcoidia bacterium | reverse complement strand
GACATGATTGATGCTGTCTTGCCTGCGATGTCCGCGAAGGCCCGTGAGATGTTAGAGCTAGGTGAGAATCTGACTGGGCACCCCGGATTGCCGGAACAGGTCACTCCTAATCTCGCGGCCAACTAAACCACATACACAGACTGCTAAGTTCTGGGTCATAAACAAGAGAGCCCGGCCATTTAATGGCCGGGCTCTCTTGTTTATGACCTTGCCGATTAGGGATCTCCCGGAATCCTGAGATGTGTTCAGGAGTATTTAACGAACAGCACGATCACTAAAACTGGTATGCCAATGACCACCAGCAGGCAGCCCAGCTTGGTGATACAACTCATAATTGTGAATGGCAGCTTTAATAATTTGATCACCAATCTGAGGGGTAGCGTTGCTAGTCCAAGCAACTGAAGCATCACTTACGCAGTTGCCCAGTTTACGCCGTTCAGTACGATCTTCTGGAACTCTGGAGATTTGAAACTCTTTCCGTCGTGACCTAACAGTAGCGTGAATACCTTGCCGTCACCATAGCTACGTGTCCATGCCAATGGGAAGGTCCCAGCAGGCATGTGGGTGGGCGCGCGGTCCGGCCCCCATGGCCAAGTGCCCTCCTCAGAAGCGCCTGTGAGGAAGATGTCGTTGCCGTCCTTATATTCGATACCCATGTACAACTCGTCGTCGGTGTTGAAGTCGGAAACACCAGCAGCGCCCGAGTGACCGGGCTGACTGACCTTAACGGCGAAGTTGCTGTAGGGCGGGTGGAAACTGGTGCCGCTGACCCAGCCGCCTCCAGTGATGTTGGCGAACTCGGACCAGTAATCGGCCCCGCAGCCAGAGATGTGCAGGCAAACGAACCCCTTGCCCGATTTTACGTAATTGATGATGCCGTTCTGTTCGGACTCGGAGAGTTTCATCTCCGCGAAATCAGCAGCGTTCTCTCGTCGGGTGTTGAACACCAGAGCGTCATAGGCGGCCATGCCACTGGCGTCTGCGAGCACTGATGCGTCCTCGGTGGCGGTGACGTCGTGCCCCGCTGACTCAAGAAAACTCTCAAGAACGGGCGTTGATTCTTCATAGGGATGCCTTCCGCCGGATATTACTAGCAGCTTCATTTCTGTTGCCTCCAAATGAATTGTTGCGTTATTGCGATGTCCGAGGCGGTATTATACGTCAAGATAAGCTTGGGTGAGTGACTAGGGCGGAACAAGATGGAGGACCGATGGTAGAACAAAACGGAGTGGTGGTCACCGAACTGAATGGCCGAGGGCCACTGAACTTGCTGGGCCGAGAGGTATTTCTTGCTCTGAAGGATGAGTTGGACCGATTGGATCAAGACCGAAATGTGAGGGCAATGATCCTCACAGGGGCGGGAAACCAGGCCTTCTCCGCTGGCGTGGATCTGCACCAGATGAAAGACTTGAACCAGGCGGATGCGGAATCCTTCATCATTGCGCTGCACGGCCCGGCTAGGAAACTGCTTACCATGGCCATCCCGGCCATCGCAGCCATCAGAGGGCCGTGCCTAGGTGGCGCATTGGAATTGGTTCTGGCCTGCGATATACGCATCGCCTCCGAGGAGGCGATTTTTGGCCTGCCTGAGGTACAAGTAGGGATACCGTCGGTGATTGAGGCATCGCTATTGCCGCCGACCATCGGACTGGGACGTGCGCGCCGGCTGTTGCTCACCGGAGCAACAATCAATGCCCCGGAAGCGCTGGCGATTGGGTTGGTGGACCAGGTCGTTCCGGCTGATCAACTGATGGACGTTGCTCACGAAACCGCCAACACATTCTTGAGCATGAGCCGAGCAGTCCTAGCCTCCCAGAAGGGCATAGTTGCCAAATGGCTGGAGGTGGGCGAGGAAGAGTCTGCCGCATTCACCATCAAAGAATTCTCCCGCATCTTCACGACCCCGACCCCACATGAGGGAATGTCTGCCTTCTTAGAGAAACGGGCACCGGATTTCGGGTTAGGCTAGATCTCTTACCAGCCTATTTCCGGTTCTTGTTCTTGCAGAACATTGCCAAAGAGATCTAGAACTTGACGGACTTGCAGCGTCACGATGGCTGCTGGGAGTTCAGGATCGGTGATCAGGCCTGCCTTGGTTAGACCGTCGATGGCGTTATCGTAGACAGGGCCCCCTCGATGGACGTATGAGGTGCAGCGGAACTTCCAACCGGTCTGTTTTTTGGTGTGACGGAAGAGGAGGATGACTTTTGGGTTCTCCTCGATGTGCTCCAGGGGCAGCCGTCCGCTACGGTCACGGTAGATGAAAGAGTTGTTATCCATGGCCAAGACGGTGCCGATGTAGCCACAATTGGGGGTGCCGTCGGAGGATGCCGTGGCTATGATGCACGGGTTGCCGCTCTCCCGGGCGTCGTTTATTAGCTCAACCATCTCTTCGGTAAGTTTTATCAAAGAATCGCTCCTCAGTGGCCGTATTACTAACTGGCGGGAAACTGTTCTTTCCAGAAGCGTGCGATCTCGTCTCGTCGTGCAAACCAGACGCCTCCCTTCTCCGAGGCGTACTTCAAGAATTGGTCTAAGGCATGGGCCCTTGAAGGCTTGCCGATGATCCGGCAGTGCAGCCCCACGGACATCATTTTAGGATTGGTGGCCCCTTCTTCGTACAGGATATCGAAGCAGTTTTTTGCGGTGTCCAAGAATACGTTGGGCGTGACTAGTCCCCCGCTCCAGAATTTGAAATCATTGACCTCCAAGGAGTAGGGCACTACCAGCCATGGTTTCCCGTGGACCTCGGTGTAGTATGGCAGGTCGTCGTTGTAGGCGTTGCAGTCGTAATCGAACCCGCCTTCTTCCACCACCAACTCACGGGTATTCAGGCTGGGGCCGTAGCGGGTGTACCAGCCGGTGGGACGTTGGCCGGTGGTCTTGGTCATGGACTCCACGGCTTGACGAATGGCCTCCCGTTCCGCGTCGCGGTCCATCTTGTAATACTCTTCCCACCGGTTGCCGTGACCCATTACCTCGTGGCCCCGGCGCACGATCTCGGGTCCTACTTCCGGGTTTCGTTCCAGGGCAAGAGCGCAGGCGAAGAAAGTGCTCTTGATGTCGTACTTGTCGAAGATGTTCATCAGCCGCCAAACGCCTACCCGGCTGCCGTATTCGAAGAAGGACTCGTTGGCTAAATCTCTCTCACCGAGGCCCATAGGGGACGGAGATTCTCCCCCAGACTCGCCCTTAGGGTCGCCGTCTAGGATGGAATATTCTGATCCTTCTTCGTAGTTCACTACCACTGACACGGCGATCCTTGCTCCGTTAGGCCAAGTAAATTTTGGGGGATTGGTGCCGTAGCCAACCAAGTCTCTTGCGTTCATGACATCTCCTTATTGTGATGGTGTGAGGAGTTACTGTCGCAATTTCGAGTGGTAGAGCACCACTGCCACCGATGTTGCTAAATTGAGGCTGGAAACGCCGTTCTCCATGGGAATAGACACTCGTTTATCGGCTGCGTCTAAAAGCTCTTGAGTCAATCCTTGCCGCTCGGTGCCGAATGCGAGGAGGGCACGGTCTGGTAGTTGAAAATCTGATAGCGATTCTCCTCCCAGGTC
>JAKUNK010000104.1:0-3564 GCA_022451945.1 Dehalococcoidia bacterium | reverse complement strand
AACTCGCTGGGCTGGATGTAACCGCCCCGGTCTTCGGACCACCATGATCCCAGCAAATCGCCGTCGGCTTTGGTTGCGGCGTAAGCCATAGGAAAGGTCAACTTATTGTTGTCGGCGACTCCTTGGGCCAGTTCTTTAGTGTCAACGCTGACGGCATAGGTGGTGACGCCCAGTTCCTCCAGTGCCGCTTTGTTCGCTTCCCATTCGGCTAACTGCCGGTTGCAGTAGGGTCACCAATGTCCTCGGTAGAACAGCAACGCTGTGTACCGAGTTGGTGCGTCTTCGGGCAGGGTGACCGTGTCCCCATCCAACAATTGGAGGGTAATCTTTGGGAGACGGTCTCCCTGTAGCAATTTTTCGCCCATTATCACTCCTTATATTTGGCCGATACAGCCCGATAGTTAAACACTCGGTGGGGGCGGTCAGAACCAGAAAAGGTTGCGTTGTTGATTGCTTACAGGTTCAGTTCTGTCGGGAATCGCAGTCAGCATAGCCGTGGCCCAGAGCCCCGTCAACAACGCATCACCTTGGGGTTATTTGACCTACCAACTACCCTGGGTTAACCTGCCTTCAATTCTCGCCGTTTGGAGGCAGGTCGTGCAGCAGATAACCAGCAATGTATGGGTTGAGACCGAGACTAGGGGCTGCAACTTTGGGTTCGTAACCACGAGTGACGGCATCGTTATGGTCGACAGCCCCCACAAACCGACCACCGCCATGTGGCTGAAGTCAGAGATCGCGAAGCGGGGGCTGCTCCGCTACATCATCAACACAGAGCCTCACGGCGACCACTGGACCGGCAATGCGTTCTTCGACGCCCCAGTGGTCGCCCACGAGGGGGTCCGCACCCGCATTCTAAACACTGACATGGCCGAACATGCCTCCAGGGTGGCTACATTTGGTCCTGACGAACCCGCATTGCTGGAGGGATACGCTGCCAACGCCCCGGTGATAACCTTCCGAGACGCCATGACCATGCACGTCGGTGACCACACTTTCGAGATGGTCCATATGCCAGGCCACACCCTCTACCAGGCAGCGGTAATCATTAAAGAAGAAGGCGTGGTATTTACCAGCGACAATATTTTCCACGGCGTACAGTCCTGGCTGCATGAGGCTGATCCAGACCTCTGGCTTCAAGCCCTAGAATCTTTGAGAGACCTGAACGAAGACATCTTCGTGCCCGGCCACGGAGAGATGTGCGACAAAGGCTACTTGGACGAGCAAGGGTCATTCATTTCCGAGTGGAAAGACTACGTACAGGACGCTATCAACCAGGGCATGACCAGAGAGGAGTCGGTCTCCACCCTGACAGCCATGATCGACCGATACCCTATGGATGTAGAGCAGGCAGCCTTAGCTCCTATGGTCATGGGCATAAACGCCGGTAACCTCTACGACTACCTGACGGGCCCCTGGCCACCCGCCTCCATGGGTACGGTGGCGACCAGGCTGCCAGAAGATGACAGATGAGTTAGGCTAGGTATTCAGCCTTTGTAGCGAAGGTTGAATACCTAGCGAAATGGCTTTTGACCGATTTAAGCAATCAAGAATCTTCATCTCTCAAAAATGGGTAATATGAACAAAAAGGAAGGGGCGGGTTGTACCCGCCCCTTCCTTTCTGCCGCAATCGAGTTATCCGTTTACTCATCAAACATGGCAATCGCTCTCTGGGCTGCCGATAGGCTGGCGCCAAAGGCAACTTCGTAACCTTCTTTGTGGAGAATAGTCTCCAAGGCTGATAACAACGCAAAGACGTTTCGCTCCCTGGCTGACTCGCCCATAAGACCGATGCGCCAGGCTTTGCCTGCAAACTCGCCGAGCCCTCCGCCGATTTCGATGTCATGCTCATTTAGTAGCGCCCGCCGAACCTTAGCATCTTCGACACCGTCAGGCACAGACACAGTGGTCAGCGGGTTCAAGCGGTGTCCTTCCTCGGCCAAGAGATCTAGCCCCAAAGCTTCCGCTCCCGCACGAAGCCCCGCCGCAACCTTAGCGTGTCGGTGGATGCGGTTTTCCTGGCCTTCTTCCATCATCATGCGCAGAGCCTCCCTGAGAGCGTAAGTCATGTTGATAGGTGAGGTATGGTGGTAGGCCCTGGTCTGGTTCCAGTAGGACTCCAGGTCCTTGAGGTTAAAGTAGAAGCTCTGTACTTTGGTCGGTCTCTTAGCCACCACGTCCATGGCTGCCTCGCTGAGGCTGATTGGAGCCAGTCCCGGAGGGGCGCCCAGACACTTCTGGGTGGCGCTATAGCAAACGTCTATGCCCCAGTCGTCCATCCGGACTTCGTGCCCGCCCAGTGACGTTACGGCATCTACTATAGCCAATGCTCCACTCTCATGAATAACATCGGCCAACTCTTTCATATCGCTCAGCACACCGGTTGACGTCTCGGCGTGAACCACGCCCACGGCCTTCAGTCCGGGATACTTCTTGAGTTCGTCCCGCAGCATCTGTGGGTCGACAGCTTTACCCCAGGGAGTGTCCATCAAGTGGACGGTGGCTCCGCAGCGTTCCGCGATGTCGCCCAAGCGGATGCCAAAGTAGCCGTTCCGACAGATCAGCACCGTATCGCCCGGCTCGATGATGTTGGCACACGCCGTCTCCATGGCTCCAGTGCCAGTAGAAGAGATGGGTACGGTCATCGTGTTCTTGGTGTGGAACACTTGTCGCAGCATCTCGCAGACGTCATCCATGACCTGGAAAAATGCGGGGTCTAGATGTCCCATAACAGGAAGTGAAAGTGCCTGCAATACCCGAGGGTGCACGCTGCTTGGTCCAGGCCCCAACAGCACCTTCTGGGGCGGCTGCAATTCATTCATGTAGGCGCTAGTCAACTTTAGTTGCCTCCGGTCCTATAGACCTAGTTGTAGTTAATCCTATTCAGCCTAAACGACTGACGATGCGCCGCCGTCAAGGTTCACGGCGATACCGGTGAGATAGCTCGCACGTTCAGAGGCCAGGAATGCAATGACGTCACCGGCTTCTTCGGGCTCGCCCACGCGGCCGATGGGCACGTTTCGGCCGGCAGCCAGCTCGTCGTAGAAAGTTTCCAAGGACAGGTTGGGCTCTTTCTCTAAGCGGGCGTCGTACCGACGCTGGTGCTGGCCACTCTTAATCAGTCCGATGCAGACGGTGGTCACTAGGATGTTCTCCTTGGCCAAATCTTTGGAAAGGCCCTTCGTGATGGCAATTCCCGCCGCGCGGGAAATTGAGGTAGGCATGGAGGCAGGTCCAGGAGTCCGGCCACCTAGATTGGTCACGTTGATGATCCGTCCGCCGCCGACCTTACGCATCTCGACAATCGAGTCCTGCATTAGCCGGACCGCAGCCCAAACCTTCAACTCGAAGTCCGATTGCCAGTCGTCGTGGCTAACATCCTCAAAGGGTTTTGCCATGGAAGTACCAGCGTTGTTGACGATGATATCCACGCGTCCGAAATTATCGGTAGCTGTCTTGATCATCTTCTGGGACGCACCGTCTGTGGTGACGTCCAAGGCCAGAGCGACCACCGATCCTTCAGTGGCCGTCTTGATCTCGTTCACTGCCTGGTCCAGCACATCT
>JAKUNK010000103.1:0-3586 GCA_022451945.1 Dehalococcoidia bacterium | reverse complement strand
CCAACTGCTCTGCGAGCGCATCCCCAGTTTCGACCTGGTCCGCTTCACCAACTCAGGCACCGAAGCGACCCTGAACACCATTCGGGCGGCTCGTGCAGTAACTGGCAAGAGCAAGATTGCCAAGGTTGAGGGCGGCTATCACGGCAGCCACGATCAGGTTAGCGTCAGCGTACGGGTGAACCCGGCTAAAGCTGGCGAGCGGTCCCGCCCCAACGCCATGGCTGCCACGGAAGGACTGGGTGAAGGGACGTTAGACCAAGTAGTGGTAGTGCCGTTCAACGAGACCGCTGTCGCCCAAGAGATTCTAGAGGCCCACAAAGACGAATTGGCGGCAGTGATAATCGAGCCGATGCTGGGTTCTGTAGGCATGCTTCCGGCCACTTCCGAGTTCCTTGCCATGCTACGTGAGTTCACCAGGGCCAACGGCATCATCTTGATCTTCGACGAGGTAATCAGCTACCGGGCTGCTTCAGGCGGGGCCCAAGAATACTACGGCATTATCCCCGACATGACATCCCTGGGCAAGATCATAGGAGGTGGGTTCTCAATCGGGGCTTTCGGCGGCCGAAAAGATATCATGGACCTTTACGATCCATCGGCAGAAGGCGGACCAAAAGTTGCACACGCCGGGACGTTCAACGCCAACCCCGTGACCATGCTAGCTGGGGCAGCGACCTTGGAGCAACTCACAGCTGAGGTCTACCAAAGTCTGGCCGAGATGACCGAATATCTCCGGGCGGAGATCCTGAAGGTAGGAACAGAGCTAGAAACGCCGATTCAGGTAACTGGCCTTGGATCTCTGTTCGGCATCCATTTCACTGGGGATGAGCTTCTCGGATACCGGGACATCGCTGCCGAGGATTCGGCCTTCCGACACCAGGTATTCTTGGGTATGCTGAACGAAGGCATCCTGATGGCCTCTAATCTGGTAGGCGCGGTGTCCACCGAGATTGGTAAGTCTGAGATCGACGCCTTTACCGCGGCGCTTCGGAAAGTCCTAGAACGGACCCTGACCTCGGCAAGCTAACCAGCCATATCTCAAAAGGGAAAGAAGTTATGTTTGAGGGATTCGAGAATCTTCAGATAGAAGCCAACGGTACCACCATCAATCTGGTCAAAGGCGGCAGTGGGCCTCCCATGCTGATGCTCCACGGCTACCCGCAGACCCACGCCATGTGGAACAAAATTGCGCCCAGATTGGCCGAAGACTTCACCGTAGTCTGCCCGGACTTACGCGGTTACGGAGACAGCGCCAAGGTAGAAGGCGACCCAGAACACATGAACTACTCCAAGCGTGCCATGGCACAGGATCAAGTGGACGTGATGAAGGGTCTCGGGTTCAACCAGTTCTTCCTGGTAGGCCATGACAGGGGCGGCCGCGTATCGCACCGCCTAACCAAAGACCATCCCGACAGCGTACTGAAACTGGTCACCCTAGACATCATCCCCACCCGAACCATGTTCCAGATCGTGAACAAGGACTTCGCCACCAACACCTACCACTGGTTCTTCCTGATTCAGCCATACGATTTTCCAGAGCGGGTTATCGGAGCTGATCCGGAGTTCTACGCAGGACGCGGCTTCAACAGAGTTAAGAACGCCGACACGGTGTTCACGCCCGAGGCGTTGGCCGATTACCTACGCTGTTTCAATAATCCCGGCACCATCCACGCTGTCTGCGAAGACTACCGCGCCGGAGCTACCATCGACCTGGTCCACGATGACGCCGACTTCGACCAAAAGATCAACTGTCCAATGCTGGCCATGTGGAGTTCCACAGGATACGTGGGCCGTAGCCAGGACGTCCTAAAGGTCTGGCAGGACTACGCAACCGACGTCCGCGGTCAGTCTCTGACCTGTGGCCACTACATCGCGGAAGAAATGCCAGACGAGGCCTACGCCGCTATCAAAGGATTCTTATCGGAGTAGGTTCCAAGCGCACTCATTCTCTTATCCTAAGCCCATAAACGGACAGTCTTTCGCACCAGCCATACGGGGGCAAGGACCAATGCCCAACCGATAACTCAAAAGACAAGAGGGAGGAAACCATGGGTTCAATCAGAATGTACACCGGTGACGACGGCAACACCCACATCGAAGAGATAGACCCGGCAGATCACCCCGATTGGAACGAGCTCCACAACGCCAAGGGGATCGTCTTTCGGGCTCAACAGCCAGGCTTCTTCAGCGACTGGCACATCGCCCCGCGCCGCCAGTACATCATCACCTTGTCAGGCGAGGCTGAGATCGGACTGAAAGACGGAACCGTCCGCCGCCTGGGCGCCGGCGACGTTAACCTAGCCGAAGACCTCACTGGTGCCGGCCACACCACCCGTGTTGTGGGAGACGTACCGAGAGTCACGGCAACTGTGCATCTAGAAGGGTAGTTCCATTAGTATGACCGGTTACAAAGGGCGTTCTGACCGGAACGCCCTTTGTTTTTATCCCAGTTCTCCAGGCAGGCTTAAACCGATTCGACGACCGCTCGGGCGTCCTAAGACTCGTGGTGGACGAGAATGATAACTGCAGCATCGTGGCCGGATCAGACAAAGTAACGTCAGCTGCCGGCAAATTCTTGACAAGCGCCCGCAGTATCACACCTGGCTTTGAGGTCGCCTTCACCATGGCTAAAGCCGCCAACAACCGCTCCGGTGGAGCCTTAAGAGTCAAAGACCAGTTTAGAGTGTAACGATCTTCTTGGGCTGAAGGGATCAGCGGATACGCCACCCCGCCCCTGGGTGCCTTTCAGGCAGCCTGGCATCGCCAAATATTTTCTCCCGCAACGGACCAGGGGTATATTCCTTCTGCATGAGGCCGCGCTTTTGCAGGATGGGAACTACACCTTCGATAAAGTCCACGAAGGTTCCCGGGGTTACGGAGTAGATAAGGTTGAAGCCATCCACTCCGGCGTTCTGCCAGTCTTGTAGGGTGTCGGCTATCTGCTCCGGAGCGCCGGTGAGGAACTGGCCGGCGTTCCGGGTACGAATCAGGTCTCGGAAGGTCTGGGTGCGGTCCGGCGTAGACTCGATCAAACCCTTTATGGAACCCCGCATTGCTCCGATGTCCATGGTGTTCAGCGGGTTGTCCAGGTCTATCGAAGAAAGGTCCACTCCGATGCTGCCACTAAGATGGGCAAGGGCGCCCTCGGTGCTGAATTGCTCTAGGTATTCAGCTTCCTTGGCCTTGGCCTCGGCTTCTGTTCCCCCTACCACTGGCGATAACCCTTGGAAAAATAAGACGTCTTCAGGGCTGCGGCCATTTCTGGCAGCCTGGTTTCGTACGTCAGAGATGACGCTCGTCAGCCCTGTTAGACTGCGCCGCGAATCAACGACGAATACGCATTCCGCATGTTTGGCGGCAAAGCTGCGGCCACGGGTCGAGGAACCAGCCTGGAACAGCAACGGAGTGCGCTGGGGCGACGGCTCAGAAAGATGAGGACCAACAACATCGAAGTGCATCCCTTTGTGGTTAATCTGGTGGACTTTCGCCGGGTCAGCGTAAACTCCTCGCTCAGTATCCCGCAGCACTGCATCTTCTTCCCAACTGGCCTCCCACAATTTGTAGACAACTTCAAGGTACTCATCAG
>JAKUNK010000102.1:0-3591 GCA_022451945.1 Dehalococcoidia bacterium | reverse complement strand
AGCGTTCGCGTACTGCGCCCCGTAACCACTCGTGTCGTGGTTCCGTGAGTCCCAGATGTTTGTGACGGAGTTGTTCGATGCATCAGCCCACTCCATCCCTGTAAGAGCACTCGCAGCTGCATACCATGCAGCAGCACAGCGCAATTCGTTGGCCACACTACTGACCAGCAGTCCAGCCGCACTCGGTTGATTCAAATCACTGGCTACGACCCTCGATGGAGCATCCACGCTGAGTAAAGTATCAAGCGAGTCACATCCTCCTAAAACGAGAACCGAGCTAAGCGCGAGAGCGGCAGTGAAACGGACTACTGGCCTCGACCCGCATGCACCTCTGCTCATGTGGGATACTCCTAGCTTAAAGTTCGTTGATATCTTTTTCATGATTGTCATCCCCCTATCGATTCAGGCGGATGGTGAGTACTAAAGACGTCAGTGGTGGCACTGCAGAGTCTTCCTGCGGCTCCCTGTTTCCACTGAACGTATTGCTCGGATCCATAACCTCCGGATCGTGGTGTGGCCATTCCTGCCACTCCGTCCAGATCATCCCTAGATTGCGTGCACCGAGGGTGATCGAACCACGATTCGAGCCAAGCATCTGAGCCCATTCGCTCGGCATCTGGTACGTCGCTGATAGCTCCCTCCAGCGGATAAACCCAGCTGGATTGACCCATAATGCGAACTCGCCGCTGGAACCGAACTGGGCTTCAGCAACCAGCCTAGGATCATACTCCTGTGGATAGAGATTCATCCGGGTCTGGTGGAATGCTGCATACCTCCACCAACCCTGCAAATCGTATTTTGTGTGACCCATCTTGGCCTGAATCAAACTCGATATCGTGAGCCTGTCTCCAATTGAGAAGGAGTTGGAAAGAGAAGCTTCAAGCGAAGGATCTGGGTGTCCCTGATAGATCCATGCAGCTTCATCACAAGCAACCTGAACTCCAGATCCATTTGGAATTGGTCCCTGGCCTGGCCCTGGTGAAGCATCACAAGTCATGGTCGACTTATCGATCTTGTCAGTACCAGCTATGAACTGAGCAAAACCCACTTGGGGGGCGAAAAGCGAACCAACCGGATAACCCACTTCATGTCTTGTCGACCACCCCAAAGACAGGTAGCCATCATCGCCTTCCTTCAAGCCGAGATCTGTGACCTCATTCTTGTTGGTGCTCATGTTGATGTCCATATCCCAATCAAAGCCTTCGGTTTCGATAATCCGAGCTCCGAGTCCAAGCTCGATGCCCCGGTTGTTGATCTCACCGATGTTCACAAACTGCCGACCTGTGAACCCCGTGGAAGGCGGAACATACCGAGCCACGATCGCATCCTTGGTTGTCTGATCGTAGTACGTGAAATCAACCGTCACACGACCATCAAACAGCGTGGCATCAAATCCCGCTTCATACTCCACGCCCCGTTCCGGTCCAAGCTCACTGTTGCCTGGTGACAACGGAGTTACCGTTGCGCCACCGGTGGGTGAGAGGCGGGTCGTGAAGCTCCGAAGAGCGTCGAACGCATCAGGCTGCTGGCCAGATTCGCCGTATGCAGCCCGAACCCGTAAGGCGTCATTCACCACGAATGATGAGCTGACCTTCGGGTAATAGACTAGAGAGAAGTCTTCACCAAACGAACTGTTATCATCAGCCCTGACTGCTCCCGTAATAAAGAAACGGTCCTGCCAACCAAATTGCTGTTGGACATACACGCCAACAGTGTTGTTCTCGACGAGACCGTCTGACCCCGTCACATCTTGACCTGTAGCACTAACAGCTGATAGCCCAAGCGCCGGGAAACGTCTCCCGGATGCGGTGAGGTCCTTGATGGATTTGGTATAGACCTGGAAACCAGCCGACGTGGTCGAGGCTAGGTCATCCGTTAATGTTCGTTCACCGGTCGCAGCATAATCGAACGTCGTGTATGCGACCGATTCCCGATTTATTCTTCTCCCGCCAGTTCTAGAGCTGGAGCTATAGTACGGCGCAAAATCAGGTCCCAAGAATGCATCCAGATTATCCTCAGCCTGGTTTGTCAGATCCGTACCGAAAGTCAGTCTATGCGTTAACCAATCGAAGGGTGTGTGAGTCGCCGTGAACCCTGCAGTCATGCGGTTCGCATTGTTATAATCAAAGTCCCTCGCGACTCGAGCCTCCGGGATACCCCGGCGGTAGCAGCGACGATCAGGAACGCGAGCACAATCGGCTGGTCCTGCATAGACCGCCTCTTCATACGGATAGTCACTAGGGATCCGCATACGAATGAGTCCGATACCAGCGTTCGCAGACAGCGTGATGTTGTCACTCGGCTGCGCGGTGATGTTGAGTCGACCGTTGTACTTGTTCGCCCAGCTATTCTCAGTCACGCCATCATCCATCGAGGCTGACCCGCCGACGAAGTAACGGAACCGGTCAGAGCCACCGGAAACATCTATTCCATAATATTGAGTGTGACCATTACTAAAAATCAGGTCTCGCTCAGCCTTATTCTCTAGGATGTTGAGTGATTCAATCTGACCAGTGTTGGGATTCACTCCCCAGTTGGTCGGAGTACGGCCGGCCGGGTCGCGGAACCACTGGCTTCCCTGGCGCATCGTGAAGTTCCATTGGGCCTCACCGACAGCGCCTTTCTTCGTTGTGATATTGATGACACCGTTGGCGGCCTCCGTACCGTAGAGTGTCGCAGCTGCCGGTCCCTTGATCACCTCTAAGCTTTCAATCATCGCAGGATCGAGATCGTCAATCCGGGAGACATCTCTGCCTCCACTTTCCATGCGGTTACTCGCCCTTACCCCGTCGATATAGACGAGCGGTCCATCGTTTACGAGCCGCATGGTGGAACTACCGCGGATCTTGATTGTGGAAGCGGTACCGACGTCACCTGCACCTTGCTGGATCACTACGCCAGGCATCCGACCACGTAGGAGGTCAGACAGGTTGGTGATCGGCTGTACCTCAGCTACGCTAGCATCAAGTCGCCCAACAGCGTTCCCGATCTCTCTAGCTCTGGATCCCGTGGCAGTTCCTGTCACGAGAATCTCATCTAGCTGGAGAGCTTCAGCACTAATAGTAAAATCTAGAACGCCTGTCCCACCTTCAGCGACCGAGACAGTACCTGTCGCAGTCCTATAGCCAAGTGAGGTCACGCTTACGGTATGCGTACCCGCCGGAACCCCCAACAAGAGATACTGACCGCTTGCTTGGGTCAGCACTCCAAGGTTGAGTGCTTCAATGAAAACTTGGGCATTGGCGACCGCTGAACCTGAAGCTTGGTCTCGGACAGTACCCGTGATCTGCTGAGCATCTACCTGAAGAGGCGATGTTAGAAGCAGAACTACGAGTGCCAACCACGGAACGGATTTCATTCAATCCTCCACAATGATTTGAACACGAATTACTTCAGACTAACACGCGCTTAGGTCCCTTGGACCAAAAGGCGCGAGCAAAAGATAATTTTAAAAGCTTAGGCTTTGCAACTCTTAGTTGCCGTCACCCCCACGTTCAGCTGACGACATCTGGGCCTGTGTTAACGCTCGTAAAGTAAGCGCAACCCTCATGCGCTCCGGTTCGCTTAAGTCAGCGAGAAAGCTATCCGCAG
>JAKUNK010000101.1:0-3721 GCA_022451945.1 Dehalococcoidia bacterium | reverse complement strand
GAGTTAGCAATGCAACGGTTCTTTCTTATTCGATTCGTCCAGGCGATTATAGCTGTGCTTGCGGTTAGCATAATCGTCTTCTCACTATCCCATCTCTCAGGAGACCCACTGACAACCATAATGCCGATGGGAGATGTAGAACCGGAAGACATTGAAAATCTACGAGCAAAGTGGGGCCTAGATAAACCTCTGCATATCCAATACGGTCTCTTTTTAGGGAACGCAGTGCGCGGTGATTTCGGCGAGTCCTACGCCTTCGGAGGCCAGACTGCCATGGGCATGGTTCTACTTCGGTTCCCCGCCACCCTCCAGTTAGCAGGCGCGGCGCTGGTTCTCACCATCATCATTGGATTGCCCATGGGGGTGATCACCGCGGTAAGAAAAGACGGCTTCATGGACTACCAGGGAAAGGGAATCGCTTTCCTGGGCCAAGCGATTCCAAACTTCTGCCTGGGAATAGGCCTTATGTGGTTTTTCGCAGTGTGGCTAGGTTGGTTACCTACGTCAGGTAAAGGAGGACCGGACCATCTGATATTACCTGCCATCACCTTAGCTCTGTTCCAGGTGGCCGCTTTGTTGCGTCTGACCCGTTCGTCTATGCTTGAAGTGTTGGATACTGAGTTCATAAAGATGGCGCGGATCAAAGGTATCCCTGAATGGAAAGTGATCTGGAAACACTGTCTACGAAACGCTTTCATAGCTCCGCTAACGTATTTCGCCATCATAATTGGATCTTTCTTCACCGGCACTGTAGTGGTCGAGACAGTTTTTTCGTGGCCCGGAGTGGGTCAGCTGGCGGTGAACTCGGTCTTCGCCCGAGATTTTCCGACCCTACAGGCGGTTGTTATTCTAGGTTCCTCGATCTATATAGCAGCCAATTTCATAGTGGATATTATGTATGCCTACCTTGACCCAAGAATCCGTTATAGCTAAAAGAGACGCGCCAGCTAACGGGAGTGTAGTCGGATGGCGTTAAACGTGTTCGAAACAGAAAACACGCGGACCCCAAGGCAGATCCTCGTTCGCCTTTGGCAGAGAGTCAAAGCGGCTCGGCGTTTTCCTCTCCTCCCAGCGGTAATGCTGCTTGTTGTCCTCGTGATTCCAGCTGTTTTTGCTGGGCAGATTGCGCCTCACGACCCATATAAAGGGAATCTTGACGACCGATTACTGCCACCGGCTTGGGTAGGCGAAACAGTAAAGTACAAGGCGGTCGTTGAAAAGGTCAACCGCGAAAATCGTATGAACGAGATCTTGCTCAAGGATGCCGAGCGCCGAGTCAAGATAGGGGACGCTACCATTACCGGTGGCGGACAGAACGTACAGATAGGGAATCAGATAGAGATAATATCTAGAAAAGCCGGTAGCACCAAGTACCTACTCGGAACTGATAAGAACGGCATGGACATTTTCAGCCGCTTGATATATGGCGCTCGCTTGGCCCTAGTGGTCTCCTTGATGGGCATCGTCGTATCTGGAATCATAGGCTCTGCCCTCGGGATATTGGCCGGGTATTATGGAGGGATACTGGATGCCATCATCATGCGGTTGGTGGATGTATCGCTTTCCATCTCCTTGGTTCTCATCGCCTTAGTGTTGGCTGCCGTTCGCGGTCCCAGCATCGACAACGTGTTAGTTGTGATATGTCTGTTCTTATGGTCTCGCTACGCTCGGCTAGTGCGAGGCGAAACGTTACAACTAAAATCTCAAGATTTTATCGCAAGGGCCCAGGTCTCAGGGGCTTCCAATCTTCGAATCATGTACAAGCACATATTCCCCAACCTAGCGAATACCATCATCGTGCTTGCCACTCTCCAGATCGGTTTTGTCATCATTCTAGAGGCTAGCCTAAGCTTCTTGGGGGCCGGGGTCCCTCGCCCCAATCCCGCCTGGGGTCTAATGGTGGCCGACGGACGGGAGTTACTAAGTAACGCATGGTGGGTGTCTCTAGTGCCTACGGTTGCCATCGTATTAACGGTGTTGTCTATAAATCTCTTAGGTGATTGGGTACGAGATGCGTTAGATCCTAAACAAAGGCAGATCTAGTTAAACATTTCGAGCGAAATAAAGGTTGGGCAGAGACTTAAATAGAATAAGTATATAAGCGACTCCCTCTTCATTAGTAATGTGATTGATGAACACACCATGCCCTCCGGCATCCGTGACTTGCCCTTGGTGTGGGGCTGAAGTCCAAACACCTGGCCAAAACTGCCAAATCTGTGACAGGTTGATCTCGGAGTTGCCCGCATGGGCGATAGCCGAAGCTCAACCCCGTAACGCTCTGCTAAGGACGTTACGATCGAGACGCGGGCGTCTAACGTCCTTAGGTGCTCTCGTCTTCATCTTGGGTTTCGTCTTTTGGCTAAGTATCCCCTTCGTACCAGACCCAGTAGTTCTTCTCTTCAAGAAGCCCACATCTGACCTCACATCTGCGTCATTGCCCGGACAATGGTCTTCAGTAGCATGGGATTTAGGCGGTACTAGAAACATCGAAGGTTTTTCGCGCCAGCCAAATGGGCGGATCTTGTGGTCGAAAAACCTGGGCAAACACACATATGGTGCACCAATCGTAGTAGACGGAATCATTTACGCAGGCGGAGATTTCGAAGCCATAGCACTTGAGGCGGAAACTGGAGAGATCATCTGGGAAGTTCCGACACCAGGCCGGATGAACCACTCATTTGCAGTATCAGATAGCTACCTCTTTATGGGACTTTCCGATCACAGACTGTTGGCGTTAGACCGAAAAACCGGAGATACCCGGTGGGAATTCTTCGCCGAATTTCCCATCACCTCTTCGCCGATAGTGGCCGGAGGCATGGTATTTTTTGGATCATCAGATCGGTTTGTCTACTCGGTGGACGCAACAACAGGGAACCTAATATGGAAACACAGATTAAATGGGAATCTTCGGTCTTCGCCAGCCATCAGTGAGGGTTATCTGTACGCAACGGACTCCGATGGGAATCTCAACATCTTGAATGCTCGCACTGGCCAAACCCGGTTCCGGTTTCGCACATCTGCACCAGCGAGCGATGCCCCGGCCGTTGGGAACGGATTGGCATACTTCCCTTCAGGAGGCAGGCTCTTTGCTGTTGATGCCGGGGCTCGTACGGTATGGGGAGAATTCGAATTCAAAAAAGTTTGGTCCCAGTTCTACATATGGCAATTTCCAGGAGTGCCGCGCCCTCCCAGCCAACGAGGGGAGCGATGGCGCTTCGCTCCTGAGAAGATGGCGTCGAGGGGTATCATCGCTTCTCCAGCAGTAACACCAGAAGCACTCTACTACGGCGACGCTAACGGGTATTTTTACGCAAGAGGGGTATCTGATCGAGAAAATCTCTGGCGATTCCGCGCGGAGGGTAGCATCTCGAGTTCACCTGTCATATTGGGAGATCGATTATATTTCGGGGACCAAGATGGTTTTTTCTACTCTTTGGAGCGATCCACTGGCAAGCTAGATTGGCGGCTTTCTTTGGATGCTCTCATCGAAGTTTCGCCAGCATTTGCGGGAGATCGTTTTTACGTTCGGACCAACGACGGATGGCTGCACGTCATAGATTAAGACTAAACCATCCGTCTCTATCGGTCTCATCTAGGGTTCGTCCGTTCAGTGACCGTCGATTTAGGTGTGTCTTCTTAAATAGGGTCTCAAACAACATGAAAAGAAGGTTTCGACACTGTCCTCGCCTGCGCATGTCATGTCCAGTCAAATGATGTCCGG
>JAKUNK010000100.1:0-3911 GCA_022451945.1 Dehalococcoidia bacterium | reverse complement strand
TAGAGCGCATCGACGTCGTCGATCCTTTGCTCGATGCCTTCATCACGGTGACCGGCGAACGGGCGTTGTCGCAAGCCAGGCAGGCCGAGAAGGACATCCAGGCGGGCAGGTACAAAGGCCCACTGCATGGTATTCCAGTTGGCCTGAAAGACCTGTACAACACCGCCGGGGTACGCACCACCTCAGGTTCCAAAATATTCGATACGTTCATCCCCATGGAAGACTGCACGGTGGCAGAAAAGTTCCAGCAGGCAGGCGCCATCCTATTAGGCAAGCTGAACATGCATCCATTCGCTTACGGTCCCACGGGTGAGAACCTCGATTACGGACATATGCACAATCCCTGGAATCCCGAGAAGATTACCGGTGGCTCCAGCGGTGGTTCCGGCTCTGCCGCGGCAGCCGGCCAGTGCACCATCACCACCGGCAGTGACACCGGAGGTTCTATCCGCATCCCAGCCGCCCTCTGCGGTATCGTCGGCCTCAAGCCCACCTACGGCCTGGTCAGCCGCTGGGGACTCACCGCTCTGTCGTGGTCTCTAGACCACCCAGGCCCCATGGTTCGCACGGTAGAAGACGCCGCCATAACCATGAATGTCATCGCCGGCCACGACCCCAAAGACGTGGCCTCCGCAAAGGTTGCTATCCCCGATTACACATCAGCGCTGACCGGAGACGTCCGAGGCCTGCGCATCGGCATGCCCAAGGAGTATTTTGAAGCGCCTCTAGATCCTCAGGTCAGAAAGGCGGTCCAGGACGCTGTGAGCTTGCTGGAAAGTATGGGAGCCGAGGTCAAAGAAGTCTCATTCCCCATGTTCAATGAGTCCCAGGCCATTTCTAGCACGGTGCTTATGTCCGAGGCCAGCGCCTTCCACCGCGACCTGTTGGAGAAAGACGGCCATCAGCTCTATGAACCGGTGCGCCAGCGATTGGAAGCCGGTCTGTTCATCAGCGCCGCTGATTATCTGCGGGCCCAGCAGGCACGAACCCTCCTGGACCAGGAGGGACGGCGACTGCTCGACGATGTTGATCTATTGGCTGGACCAACCGAACCTGTGACCGCTCCAGAGATCCTGGCTCCCAGAGTTTTGGCTGGAGAACAAGAGATCGGAGTCGTGGGAGCACTGACTCAGTACACTAGGCCATATAACATCAACGGTTTCCCGGCCATATCAGTCCCATGCGGCTTTTCCAGCACCGGTATGCCCATCGGCCTGCAGCTAGCGGGAAAGCCTTTCGATGAACTGACAGTGCTTCGCGCTGCCCATGCCTACGAGCAGGCGACCGACTGGCACACCCGCCGCCCGCCGCTGTAGACGAGCTAACCATGAAAATCACGGCCTATCCCTGCTGGCCGCCACAGCGAGCGGGTGTCAGATTTCGTGTAGAATCGTCTTACAGTCCGCTATCGGGCTGGCCTCACGAATTGGAGAACTGCAGTATTGGCGGAAATTACCACAGTTACTTTTGACCTCTGGCAAACCCTATTGCTGGACGAGCGCGACCTAGGACAGGCACGTGCTATGGTCCGACTGGAAGGAGCCCAGTCGGCCCTAGCCAAGTTTGGCCAGGACTTCGACCTGGAAAAAATCAGTGACGCCTACATGTCCTGCTTCCAGCAATGTCGGGAGGTGCGGAACGGAGGGCTAGACGTCGATTTCCGTGAGCAGGTCTCCATTTTCGTCAACCATATAAACCCCGGTCTTGCCGAGCGTCTTGATCGCGCAATCATGGACGAGATTGCCCAGTTTTACGCCGACTCTTTCCTGGCACATCCACCTCCTGCCCATGAGGATGCCCTCCATGTCCTAGAGGCCATCAAAGAGATGGGCTTCAAGATGGGGCTGATATCGAATACCGGCATGACACCGGGGTTCACTTTCCGCAGCTACATGGAAGAACGCGGGATGTTGGAGTACTTCCACACGCTGACGTTCTCCGATGAGGTAAAGCTGGCCAAACCCTCCAGTGAGATATTTATGATGACACTGGAGGCGATGGACGCCAGACCGGAACAGACTATCCACGTTGGCGACCACGTGATTAACGACGTTGTTGGCGCCAAACGCTGTGGCATGAAAACGGTCTGGATATCAGGTTTTTACGAGCGGGAAGACCTCAACGACCCTGAAACTGAACCCGACATCACAGTGGACACACTGGCGGCCGTTGTGCCCGCCGTATCTAAGCTCGCTGGCAAAGCGGCTCCTGGATGATAGGCAGGCACGTTGCTGTTCTTGACCGTGATACACTGCGAGTGATAGTGTCACCCGGCTTGCATTTCCTGGTCGATTATTATACCGAGATCAATATTTAGAGATCAATCACGGCGGATTTTTTACAATTTAAGTGGATTCAGAGCAAACGGCGCCAGTTAACTTTGTATCTGACTTAGGTGACGGGATGCTTGAAAGAATCCTGACAGGAACGCAGCATGGCTGATGCAGCCGAACTTAATGATCTTTGCGCCGCCGTTCTCGCGAAGCGGCCGCTTATCCTGGTAAGCAACCGCGGACCAGTCGAACACCAGATATCCGGCGACGGTCGGCCCGAGGCCCGACGGGGTAGCGGAAGCGTCGTCACTGCCTTCAGCTCCCTAGCCCAGAACTTCGAATTTACCTGGGTTGCCAGTGCCATGGGTGAGGGCGATAGGGTAGTCTCAAATAGCGGCCAGAGTCCCCACTTGAGATCACCCCTCCCTGGCCACCAGATCAACTTGCGGTACGTTGTGACACCCAGGCGCGCCTACCACAAATACTACAACATCATCTGCAATCCGCTGCTCTGGTTCCTCCAGCACTACATGTGGAACCCGCCCTACAATCCCAACGTTGACGCTGCTGTTCATGACGCTTGGGAGGGCGGTTACATACCGGTGAATCAGGCTTTTGCCGACGCCGTAATTGAAGAGGCCCGCGGCCTTGAAGAAGCGCCCATAGTCATCGGCCATGACTACCATCTGTATCTGATGCCGGAATTCGTACGTCAGAGAGTGCCCGAGGCCATTATCCAGCATTACGTCCACATACCCTGGCCAACGCCCCAGTACTGGCGCATGATCCCCGATTACATCACCCGACGCATCTGCGAATCTCTGTGCGTCACCGATCTGTTGGGGTTCCAAACCATCAACGACGCCCGTTGCTTCCTAGACACGGCCGAAGAGTTTGTGCCCAGTGTGACCGTTGACCGGATCAACCATACTGTGTCCCACCATGGCCGTACTACATCAGTCAAGGTGTACCCCATATCCATAAACGTGGCAGAGGTTCAGCGTATAGCCAACACACCCCGTGCCCTGGATTACGAAGCCCGGCTCTCCAACGACACCGGCGAGGTAACCATAGTCCGCATCGACCGCGCCGAGCCCAACAAGAACGTTGTCCGCGGATTCCGGGCCTACGAACTGCTGCTGAATCGCTATCCGGAAATCAAAGGCAAGGTCAAATTCCTAGCTTTCCTCGTGCCTTCACGTACTCACATCCGCCAGTACCAAAGATATATGGACGAGATACAGCAAGTGATCCAACAGATCAACAACAACCATGGGACGCTGGACTGGCAGCCCATCGTACCGTTCATAGAGAACAACTACACACAGGCCATCGCAGGCATGAAAATCTATGATGTTCTGCTTGTAAACACAATAATCGAAGGCATGAATCTTGTGGCAAAAGAAGGGCCGGTGGTGAACACCCGAGACGGCGTTCTGGTCTTGTCCCACAGCAGCGGCGTATACCAGCAACTGGCAAGCGGCGCTCTAAGTGTCTCGCCCACCGACATCGAAGGCACTATGGAAGCGCTGCACCAAGCTATCACCATGTCGGCCGAAGACCGAAAAGAGAGAGCGGCCAGAATGCTAGAATCGGTCTGCCGCGAGGACATCAACCATTGGCTCTACCAGCAGTTGC
>JAKUNK010000010.1:0-108888 GCA_022451945.1 Dehalococcoidia bacterium | reverse complement strand
GAAGGAAAAAGAAACCGTCTGGGCATCGAACCCCTTCTCGATCCAATACGGGATGCGGTGGACGCTTGCCCCCTGAGCTACCCCGGCCAACGCGAAAGCCAGCAGCTTACACATGGTGGCGGTGCGGAAAGCTTGCTTAACCGTCCAGGCTGCCTCCTCGCCGAGTTGGTCTCCGCCCGGGCTACGATTGCTGTTTGGCGGCAATGGCTGAACTCCATCCACGGTGAGGCCCATGTCCTCTGGTTGCCTCCGTAGGAATATGGCTGAAAGAGGGACCGATAAAGCCATGAACACCATGGCCATGACCACCAAGGTTGTGCGCCAGCCTACGCTTCCCAGTAAGAGCTGAGTTAGGGGTAAGAAAATACGCCGCCCAGACCTAGTCCGCTGGTCGCCACAGCTAGTGCCAAGCCCCGCTTGCGTCGGAACCACTTGGCGACCGGGACCGAGGTCATGATGCTTTGGGGTGCGGCTAACCCGGTCATGCCGGCAACGCCGAACAGGGCTACCACTTGCCAGGGCGCATCAGCGCGGCTGACGCCGAGCAAGGCGAGGCCGATGATGACCCCTGTGACACGGGAATCATGACCTGGGGGCCATAGCGATCAAGAAGACGACCAACGATGTACCCTGACAAGCCGGCGGCCAGCCTGCGGGTAATGACCGTCCAGCCAAACATGCTGCGGTTCATACCGAGGGTACCGCCCATCGGAATCACGAAAAGACCGAAACTGAGGTTGCCCGTGGCCATGGTCGAAAAGTTGACCAGCCACATGACAGCAACGATCACCCAACCGTAGAAGATGCCGTTGTACGAAGTATTGGACGAGGGAGGGCCGTCGGGACGCAAGCTATATTATTCGCGAACCGGTAGGCTTGGTGCCGATGATGCCGGTCTTCTCCAGTTGGTCGATTTCAGTGCCAGTAAGCCCCAGCAGTTCGCCGTAGACGTCCCGGTTATGCTGACCAAGGGTTGGTGATGGCCAGCGGACTGTCCCAGGGGTTCCAGACATTTTCCAAGGTATCCCCGGGTATTGCTTGGGGCCGACCTGAGGGTGGTCCACCGTGACGAAGGTGCCACGATCCGTATAATGGCGGTCTTCCAGCAGATCAGGACCGCGGAGTACCGGTCCTGACGGGACTCCGGCATTCTGAAGCTGATTGGTGATTTCTGAAGCTTCCTGACCTACGGTCCACTCGGAGATTACTGCATCCAACTCATCTTGGTTCCCCTGGCGTTTGTCAGCAGTGGCGAATCGAGGGTCTTCTGCCATACCCGGTGCGCCCATGGTTCGGGCCAGGCCTGCCCATTGGTCGTTGTTGGTGACCGCGATAGTTACCCAACGGTCCTCACCGGCGCAGGGATAGCTGTTGGCTGGGGCGTACCAGGAGGAGCGGTTTCCGAGTCGTTCGGGCTCTCGTCCCGTCATCTGGTAGGCCAGAACTTCTGGCCCCATGAGCGCCACAGAAGATTCTTGTTGAGAGACGTCTATGAACATTCCTTTGCCGGTCTTGCGTCGATGACGCAGGGCGGCCATCAGCACCCCCGCGGCGTGAGAGCCGGTGATGGGGTCGCCGTGATTTATACCCGACTTCATGGGCCCTTCTCCCCTGTATCCGGTCATGTGAGCCATTCCGGAGAGCTGCTCCTGTCCGATGCCGTAGCCCAGGTACCCCTTCCAGGGACCGGTATTACCGAAGGCCGGCATCGATACGTAGATCAGGTCTGGCCGGTGCTTGCGCAATTCCTCATAGGTGTAACCCAATCTCTCGAGGCTCCCTTGCCGGAAATTCTCGATCACAACGTCACTGATAGAAACGAGTCGCTCGAAGACCTGCTTGCCTTCGGGTTTCGTCAATTCCAAAGTCACACCGTACTTGGACATGTGCAGGCAGTTGAACCAGCCATTGCGGTTCCAGGGCTCTTCGCCCGGTTCAGCATCTGGATATGCGGCGATGCCCGGGGCCGGACTCACCGGGCCCCGGTGCGAGTCGTAAACGCTAAGCGACTCCATCTTGATGATCTCGGCGCCCATGTCGGCAAAGAGTTTGGTGCAGTATGGCCCGGCCCAGATGCGAGAGAGGTCCAGGACCCGGTAGTTCTTGAGGGGCATACCCTGCGTTGGCTTCTGCATGCCTAGGCCACCTCGTTCTGGCCGAGTATTCCCGCCTGTACCAACTCCGAGACCTGGTCGTTCGAGTAACCCAACCAAGAATTCAGGGCTTGCGAAGTGTGCTCACCGAGCAAGGGAGCACGTCGGAAAACCCAGGCATTCACGCCTTTTTCGGGTATGATTGGCGCACCGGGGTAGGTTAACTTTCCAGCTACCGGATGCTCTAATTCGACGAAATAGTCTCGGTCCAGAAGTTGTTCCATCTGAAGAATGTCTTGCATTGTAGCGACGAAGCTGAAGCCCAATCCTGCCTCCTGCCCGGCCTTAAAGATGTCCAACTTGTTGTTGTCGATCAAGAAGGGCAGCATGTATGCGTCCACCTCGTCGGCGAATTCCAGCCTCCCAGCACGCGACAAGAATCGCTCGTCGGCCAGTTCTTCTCGTTCCATGATGCGAGCCACCTCCGGCCAGCGGTGGTCTGGTCCGGCGATAATTCCGACGTGGCCGTCCTGGCAGGGGTAGATGCCCCAGGCCGCCCGGCCATAACCCCGGTTGCCAACCCGACTGTATTCTTGGCCGGAGTAGCTGAACTGCATCAGGGCGTTTTCCAATATGTTGGTGGCGTATTCGGCGATGGAAACGTCTATCCGCTGGCCCTGGCCTGTTTCTTCGGCGTACATCAAGGCGGCCATGGTGGCGGCGAATGCGTTCTGTCCGGCGCCCAACTGAGCCAACGGCATCCCTTCTTTCAAGGGCTCTTGTTCCGGCTCTCCAGTGATGTTCATGAGTCCGCCAAGGGCATAAAGGTTTAACTCTGACGCCTTCCAGTCGCGGTAAGGTCCGGTTTGGCCGAAGTTGGATATTGAAGTAACAACCAACGCCGGGTTAGCTTTCTCCAGTTCTGCATACGACAAACCGAGGCTCTCTATGCCCCCAGGAGCGAAATTCTCAACAAGGATGTCAGCCTTGGCCGCCAACTCCAAAACAACGAGTTGCCCTTCCTTGGACTTCAGGTCCAACGCGAGACTCTGCTTGGCAGTATTCAGATACAAGAACCATGCCCCGTCTTCGGGAGCCTGATTTCCAGCGGAGATTTCCATTCCTGAAGCAAAAGGTCCCAGCCAACGACCACCGTCGCCTATTTCCAGACGTTCCACCTTGATAACGTCAGCGCCCAGGCCTGACAGGAGTTTGGTGCAGTACGGCCCGGCGATATAATGGGTAAGATCCAAGACCTTGACCCCATCCAATAATCCTGGCATTGTTCGATCTCCACAAAGTCGCTGCTTCGATAGCCGGTGCGATTGTTGCACCGGCTGTTTGGAATTGCAACCGTGCCTGTGTTCTGACTCCGATTATGGTATTCTTCTGCCCATCATCCACTGAGTTTGATCCCTCGATTAGCAGCCTTCGTGGCCGTTGGAGACAACCCTTATGGAACGACCTATATTCCAACCGGTGGGCACTCCGGTGGAACAACTGGACACACCGGCACTGGTGCTGGACCTGGATGTCATGGACCGAAACATCCAGATCTTTCAAGGCTATTTTACGGACAGGGCGGCCAAGGCAAGGCCAGTGGTTACCAGTCACCTCTGCCCTCAGATCGCCAGGCGACAACTGGCCGTAGGCGGGACCAACGGTGGCATTGCGGTGACCACACTGGGAGAGGCGGAAGTTTTTGCCAACGCCGGGTTCGCAGACATACTTCTGGCCAATGAGGTGGTGACCGTATCTAAGATACGGAGGTTATGCGCCCTGGCTGGCCAGACCAGCATCGGCATCGCTGTGGACAACCCCGACAACGCCCGGCAGCTGTCGTCTGGGGCAGTGGAGATGGGAGTGGAACTGCGGGTGTTGATCGAGATCGAGGCCGGAATGGGCCGCTGTGGCATATCTCCGGGGGTTAAGGCGATAAAATTGGCCCAAAAGGTAAGCGCTCTGCCCGGATTGAAATTGGAGGGCATCATGGGCTCTGTCCCCGGGCCAAAGGGTGACGACGACCCATCTGAGCATGATGCCGAAACAAGGGCCAACCTCCAGATTGTTCTGGATACCAAAGAATCCATTGAACAATCGGGAGTGGACGTCCAGGTCGTCAGTGTTGGCGGGACTCATTGCTACGCTCAAGCAGTACAGATGCCAGGAGTGACCGAGGTTCGGGCTGGCCGTTATCCACTGATGGACTACCGACTGAAATCATTTTTGCCCGAGCTTAAACCGGCGGCCAAGATATTAGCGTCGGTTATCTCACACCCCATCGAAGCCATGGCGGTCTTGGACGCCGGGCACAAATCTACCGCGCCCGACCAAGGAAGACCTGTTCTGGAAGGATTGGAGGGCGGAAGCGCTACCAGATTCAGCGCAGAGCACGGCATTGTTGAACTGGAAGGCGATGCTCAGAAACAACTGAACGCCGGAGACAAAGCTTGGCTCGTCCCTTACGAACTGGGCGCTAGTGTGAACCAATACGACTACTTCCGTGCAGCCAAGAACGGTAAATTGGAAGGATTCTGGCCCATCTCAGCGAGGGGAAGATTGGCGTAAATCCACTCCCCCTTGCGAAAAGTTTGGCTAAGGGAAATTTTCGCGACCACTCAACCCGGAGTTAATGCATGAACGAACATTACCGGCCCACTCCAGGCACGCTCATGGAGGACTTGGACACACCTTGTCTGGTTATTGACATGGACGACCTCGATAACAATATGGATGTCATCGCCGATACCTACCGTGACAAGAGAGCCAAACTGCGAGGGCATGCCAAGAATCATAAGACACCGGCCATAGCTCACCGGCAAATACGGCGAGGCGGAACCATAGGCGGGGTCTGCGCTGCCAAGGTGTCCGAAGCCGAAGTCATGGTTCATGGTGGAATCCAGAGCGTTTTCATAACCTCTGAGATCGTCGAACACATGAAGATCGACCGGCTCTGTGCATTGGCTGGCCAGGCCGAAATCTTGGTGGCCTGTGACCAGGCTGCCAACGCTAGGGACCTCTCCAAGGTCGCCCAGGCCCGTGGAGTGGAGGTCGGTGTTGTCATAGAGCTGGAGACCGGGCTCCGCCGCTGCGGTGTCCGGGAGATCGACCAAGGTGTTGCTCTGGCCAAAGAGATCACCTCATTGCCAGGCCTACGGTTCCGGGGAGTCATGAGCCACCAGACCATCCCCGACATGCCAGACCGTGAGGACCGGGCTGTGGAAGCCAACCGGACCATCAAAGGTGTGATCGATCTCAAAGATGCCATCGAAGGCGAGGGCATCGCCATGGATATCGTGTCCACTGGCGAGACCTGGAGCTACGATGTGGCTGCGGAAATTCCAGGCGTGACTGAGATTCAGGGCGGCAGCTACCTGATGATGGAGACACACTACGGCTATATGACCGAGTTTCATTACGCCGCCAAGATACTGAGCACCGTCATCAGTACCCCCAATCCCGGCCTGGCCATCGGAGACGCTGGCGTACGGGCCGTTAGCAGTATCTCGGGTATGCCCACGGTATTTGATCGGCCCGGCGTGTCGGTGGAATCTTTGGACAGCGATCATTCCGTCTTCAAAGTGGAATCTGGAGCCACCCTGAAGGTCGGCGATCAGGTGTTACTAATACCTGCCCAGCAGGACGCCATGGTTAGTCGTTGGGACCGCTTCATCGGCCTCCGCAAAGGTAAGGTGGAAGTGGTCTGGGACATCCAAGCTAGGGGATGTCATAACTAGTTGTAGATGACCGCGTTCTGCCGTCAACTATTTGATGGGTTCAAGCAAAAAGGCCCGGCGGTTAATATGCCGGGCCTTTTCTTGTTTAAGTTCAGCGCAATGACATCGGTGGGACCACCGAAAAGTTGAAAGCTATTCCGGCACCGGCGCAAATTCTGATGTGTTCATCAGATAGGTGTTTTGGGCTACGAGTAGTCCGCTGACCCTGGGGATGTAGGTGCCGGTCCACTCAGGGTCAGCCGCCACCGCGTCTTTGCCCTCTTTCAGGTGCTTCAGATCGTTGTAGGCCCATATGTGGGTTACTTGATTCAGGTCACCCACGTCGCTGTAGAACCAACCAGCCAGCTTGATTCCGTGGCGCTTGCGAATGGGCAGGGCGACTTCGCCCGCCGCTGCCATGTAGGCTGGGATGCCGCCCGGTTTGAAGGTGTAGGTGCGGAAGTCGAAAACCATGTTGTTCTTCCGGATGAACTCCGGGGTTCCGTCGGCTGGGACGTCGGCGTGGATTGGGTAGACCGGCGCAAAATCAGAAGTGTTCATGGTCGAGGTCTTCTGGGATTCCACCAGTCCCTGGGCCCTGGGGATGTATTTCCCGGTCCATTCCGGGTCCGTGTGGAAGGCGTGCTTGGCTTTCTCCATATGCTGGGCGTTTTCATAACCCCATATGTGTATCACCTGGTTCAACGCGCCGATCTCGCTCCAATACCACCCGGCCAGAGCAACCCCATGGCGCTGTCGGATGGGTAGACTAAGTTCTTTGACTCCGGCCCTGTAGTCCGCGGTAGCGCCCGGTTTTAGCGTATAAACCCGAAAATCGTAGATCATATTATCTCTCCTAAATTTTCAACTAGAACACCATAAGTGCATGCGGATTTACCCCGTATGCTGCAGTACGAACTCCCCGATCTTTCCGATTGCCTGTCTCGCTTCGGGCAAGATGGGCGCGTAGTGATGCCACACGTGTGGCATGTCGTCCCAGACCTCCATCTCTACCGGCACTCCGGCTTCGTTGGCCCTGGCTTTCAGCAATGATGAGTCGTCTAGCAGGACCTCGATACCGCCTACCTGGAGCAGTAATGGAGGCAATCCTGTGAGGTCGGCATGGATGGGTGATGCCAACGGAGCCCTGGGGTCTTTACCAGCCAGGTACACCCTGGCTATCTTGAGCAATCGTTCCTTGGATACTGAGGGATCCGCTTCCGCGTTTGTGGTCATGGACTCGCCCGTGGATTCCATATCGGTCCATGGCGAGATGCAGACACCGGCGGCCGGCATGGGCTCTCCCACGCCCCTCAAGGCTACTAGCGCGGCAACGGTCAGGCCGCCGCCAGCCGAGTCTCCCGCAATCACAATCTTCTCTGCATTGGTACCTTGACCGAGCAGCCACTGGTATGCGGAAACCGAGTCTTCCACCGGTGCAGGGAAAGGAATCTCTGGGGCCAAGCGGTAGTCTAACGCCAGAACCTTTGCCTTGGCCGCTCTGGCCATGTGGGCCAGCATCACACGGTGAGTGCGGACCGAGCCGAATAGATAACCACCGCCGTGGAGATACATGATTACCCGGCCGGCTTGGGACTCGGGGGCGGTGATCCATTCTGCTGGAACCCCATTGGCGCCGACGCGCTCAGTCTCGATGTCGTCGTCCAAAGGGAGTGACGACATGATTCGCTCGTAGGACAGGCGATCGTCGTCGGTGGTCTTCCGTACCTCCGCAGACCTAACCCGAATCATCTCCAGTACAGTATCCAATTCTTTGCTGGGTGCCATGGCGTGCCTCCTGGGGCCGACTTTGATTGAGGGCAATGATAGTACCGGGCGGAATGTGCCGCAAGGGACCGGTCTGAAGTAGGGCAGAGGAATCCCCTCTGCCCTATTTGTAAACGGACGACCGAGGAAGGTTCGCAGGCCAGCAGAGATGTAAGTGATTGATACCAGGGAAGGCGAGCTTAGATCAGCAACGCCTTCAATGCGCGGGCGCTGCTGTGGGGGGCGGACAGAACCGGCACGGGTGAGACATTCTGAAGATGCGAGAGCGCGGCTGCGAAGGAGAATTGGCCGAGGAGTATCACGTCTACGTTGGGCGCCAACTTCATGACCTCTTCTTCTAAACGGCGTTCCAGACCAGCTTGGCCCTCGGCGCGCATCACCGTGACTAAGTCTTCAGCTAGACATAAATATGGTTCCACGGTTTTCCCCACTTCTTTGGCAGCCAATCTCAGATAATACTCGGCGTCGCTCAGAGTGGCCGCGACGGAGGCAATCAGCCCGACGCGCTTCCCTGCAGCCACAGCGTCCGCCATGACCGGGCCATAGGATGAAACCAGTGGGACGTCGATCTGGTCTTTTTCAGTATCGACTACTGGCGCATAGACCGAGCAGGCCAGTCCGATGGCATCGGCCTGGTTGTCTCGGCAATACGCGATGAGCTTGCTCATCCGTTGTCGTAGAGGAGGAGTCAATTGGTCGTTGAAGTCGATTAGCAATGTTTCATCGAGAACATTGATGATTTCGGCCTCAGGAAATTCCCCGTCAAACGCCAGCCGCACCGGAGGGATGGACTCGGGAATAGCGTGAATCATCGTTACTCGCATCTTGTTTCCTCAGTCATATCTAGGCGGCCAGGCATGCTCACTCACCCTCCAGATGATGGTAATCCATCTGGATAGAGCGGCCCGCTGAGCTCGGGGTGGAAGGCCCTGTTGGCGATATCCAGTTCTGGGCTCCGGTGAAGGTGACCACACGGGTTAAACGGCTGTTTTGCAATGCCAAGTTGGAGTTTTGGAAGTCCAGGCCAGCGGCTCTCATAATTATAACCTTGGTTGGTCTGTCGTCTTGCGTCTGTTCGTAGCTTCCGTCCGACCGCTAGCTCAACCCCAGAACTTCACCTTCCGATGTTACGTCCATGTCCAGCGCCCTAGGCCGGGTGGGAAGTCCAGGAAGTGTCTCGATTCGCCCAGCCAAGGCGTACAGGAAGCCAGCCCCGACGGAGGCGCGAATGTCGGTGATGGGGAAGGTATAGCCACTTGGCCGTCCCTTCAGCGTCTGGTCATGAGATATAGACAGGTGGGTCTTGGCCATACAGATGGGCAGGCCCCCCCAACCCTTGTCTTCGAAGTGTTGCAACTTGCGGCGGGCCTCGGGAGACCATGAGACATCGGCTGCGTTGTAGATCTTCTGGGCCAGCGCCAAGACTTTTTCCTCAGCAGAGTCGTCTGTAGGATATGCGTAGGCGATTTGTGGGTCGCCCTGAGAAGCGTCTACCACGGCCTGAGCCAAGTCTTCTCCTCCGGCCCCGCCCTGTGCGAACCCATCACATTCCACTGCCGCGGTAGCACCGGAGTCCATGGCGATCTGCTTCACTGCCGCCAATTCTTCAGGGCTGTCGGTTCCGAATCGGTTGATGGCCACAACGCAGGGCAGGCCGAATCCAGAGACGATGCCGACGTGGTGGGCAAGGTTGTCCCCGCCGGTTAGGACGGCTTTTGGATCCGGGTTGCCAAGGTCACGCCGCCGGGTGCCTCCGTGCCACTTAAGCGCCCGGGCAGAAGCCACCAGCACGGCGGCGCTAGGCAAGAGTCCACTCTGTCGGGTTTTGATATGCATGAATTTCTCGAAGCCTAGATCGGAGGCGAACCCCGCCTCGGTGATCACGTAATCGGCGTACCCTAGAGCCATCTTGTCGGCAAGTATGGAACTGCATCCATGGGCGATGTTGCCGAAGGGGCCGGCGTGAATGATAGACGGTTGGCCTTCCATGGTTTGGACCAGGTTGGGCATCACGGTCTGGTGTAGCAGAGTCATCAACGACCCGGACACCGCCAGTTGGTCAACGGTAACTGGCTCGCCGTCGGTCGTTTCGCCGACGACGATGCGGGACAGCCGCGCCCGCAGGTCTTCAGGGCCGTCGGCTAAGGCCAGGATGGCCATGATCTCAGAGGCAGACACTATATCGAAACGGGCCTCCCGCAATGGGCCGTACCCGGAACCGCCAACCCCAGAGACTATCTGCCGCAGGCCCCGGTCTGAAGCATCAGTGACACGGTTCCACATTAGCCCACTGGCGTTAAGGCCAGGAACCGAACCCCGGAACACAGCGTTTTCTACTAGCGCGGCTAGAAGGTTGTGGGCCGAGCCAACGGCGTGGGCGTCTCCGGTGAAATGAATGTTGATCTCGTCTTCCGGGACAACTCTGGCCTTACCCCCTCCTGTCCCGCCGCCCTTGATTCCGAAGATGGGGCCCAGGGTGGGTTCACGCAGGTTGACAGAGACTTTGTGGCCAAGACGGCCCATACCTTGGGTCAGTCCGATGGCCGTGGTGGTCTTGCCCTCTCCTGCGGGAGTCGGAGTGATGCCGGTAACCACCACTAATTTGCCACGGTAGTCGGCGGGGGGCTTAAGGGCATCCAGGGATATTTTGGCTTTATACCGGCCGTAGGGCACTAGATGGTCGGGGTTCAGGCCAAGGGATTCGGCAATCTTAGTTATCGGCTCCACGTTGTCTCCAGGCACCAGATTTAAATATGAATGACACCGGCAGGCAGTCGGGGTATATGGACTATATGCCGAAGATAGAGGTTTCCGTCAACCCTGGTTGACGGTGCGGCGGATAGACAGGCTCAGCGCGAACAAAACTCGGCTATCGCCGTTTATCGCTGCGAGATCTCTTTTTCCAGCCGCTCGATGTCCTTTTCACTCAGGTTGAAGTACTTGGCGTCCGGATGATGGAATACTAGAGCCGATACCGATGACTCGGGGTCCATCATGTAGCCTTCTGTCAGTTCCACATCCAGGTTGGATGGCACTTCCAGCATTCGGAAAATCTGCTGCTGGTCTTCCAATCTTGGGCAAGCCGGATACCCGAATGAGAACCGTTTGCCACGGTATTGCGTGCGGAATAGGTCTTGTGGAGTTGTTCCCGCCGGGTCTCCCAAGCCCCACATCTGTCTTATCTGTTGGTGCAGTAATTCGGCGAAAGCCTCGGCGCTTTCCAGGGCCAGGGCCTGCAATATATGAGCGTTCAAGAACTGTCCTTCAGCCATCCAGGTCTCGGCCAGTCGCCGGACTCCATTGCCGATGGATACGACAAACATGCCGATGTAATCGACCTGCCCGTCTCCCTGGGGACGCAGGTAGTCCGCCAAACACAGCCCATCTCTCTGGGATTGACGACCGAAGTAAAACTCCTCAGCGGTCTGCGTATCTTCCGAGCCGTATATGAGTATCCGTTGTCCGTCGGAGTTAGCCGGGAAGAATTTCATGACGGCGTTAGCCTGGATGTCTTCCCGGGCCAACACAAGGTCTTCCACACGACGGACGGAGTCCTGGAGTTCTATGGCTGCCTGTTTGCCTGATTCTAGGTCGTCAGTAAACCTGCCCTTATACCCTAGGTGTCTAACGTAGAGCATCTGTGGGTTGATGAGTGGGAATATCTCTTCCAGAGGATGGTTGTTCAGGACATGGAGCCGTAGGTCCGGTGGATTGGGTATGTCGAAATCGTGCCTCATCTGCGCCGGCGGTACATCTTCTCCGTCGTCTTCGCCCTCTCTTAAGGCGATGTCGGCCGCCAACATGGACTCGGCTTCATCGTCTAAAGATGCCATAAGCGTGGCACGCTCGTCGGCGTCTTGGATGGTGTTAGCCAGCGCAAGGCCAGACATAGCGTCTGGCGCGTAGGCCACCATGCCGTCGTATTCAGGGGCGATGCGGAGCCGGGTGAACCGGTTGGACAGCGCAGCGCCGCCTACCAGCACCGGGCATGATATGCCGGCCTGCCGGAAGTCTTGCGCCGTCTCCACCATCATGGTAGCCGATTTAACCAGCAGTCCGGAAAGTCCAATCATGTCGGGCTGGTGTTCCCGGTAAGCTTCGATCAGGTCTTGGGGCGGCACTTTTATGCCGAGGTTGATGATCTTGTAACCGTTGTTACCCATGATGATCTCAACCAGGTTCTTGCCGATGTCGTGGACATCACCTTTCACAGTGGCGAGCACGATCTTGCCTTTGACCGCCGTCTCCGACTGCTCCATATGCGGCTCAAGATGGCTGACCGAGAACTTCATAGACTCGGCAGACTGCAAGACCTCCGCCACGATCAGCTGGTTGGCGTTGAACTGACGGCCCACCTCGGCCATACCATCCATAAGGGGGCCGTTGATGATTTCCAAAGGCGATCGGCCGGTTAGAGCTTCATCTAGGTCCTCTGCTAGACCCTCTTTTGAGCCTTCAATGATGGCTAAAGCGAGCCGTTCATCCAAGGGCAGGTTAAGTCGCTCTTCCGAGGTGGCCTTGGGGGCTTTCTCACGGAAATGATCCGCGAATGCTGCCACCGGATCTTCTCCCCGGTACCAGATAAGATCCTCGGCCAGTTTTCGTTCGTCGTCAGGGATGGAAGCATACCGCTCCATGCCCTCTGAGTTGACGATGGCCATGTCCAACCCGGCTTGGACACAGTGGTAGAGGAAAACCGAATTAAGGACTTCCCGGCCTGCGGACGGCAGGCCAAACGATACGTTAGAGATGCCGAGCACCGTCTTAGCGCCGGGCAGCGCTTCTTTTATGAGCCGAACCCCTTCTATTGTCTCCGCGCCCGAGCCGACGTAGTTTTCGTCGCCCGTGCCTACAGGGAACACTAAGGGGTCGAAGATGATGTCTCCGATGGGCACTCCGTATTTTTCAGTGAGTAATTTGGCAGAACGGACTGCCACTTCCAGTTTGCGTTCCTTGGTGATGGCCTGGGCTTGATCTTTGTCGTCGTCAATGCAACCGACAACCAGGGCCGCTCCGAAACGCCGCGCCAACGGTACGACCGCCTGGAACCGGACTTCTCCATCTTCCAAGTTGATGGAGTTGATAATGGACTTCCCTTGGAGTTTTTTGAGCGCCAACTCTATCACTGCCGAATCCGTGGAGTCGATCATGAAGGGCGCTTTCACTTTCTTGGTTACCAGGTCAAGAAACTTGGACACATCTGCAGCTTCGTCGCGGTCCGGGTCCTGAAGGCAGACGTCTAAGATATGGGCGCCATTCCTTACTTGTCGGCGGCCGATCTCGGCGGCCTCTTCGAATGAGTCTTCAGCGATTAGGCGGCGGAACCGCCTGCTGCCCAAGACGTTAGTGCGCTCACCGACTATGGCCGGTCGTACTTCGTCGTCCACCAGCAGTGTTTCAATCCCTGAAACCCGGGTCTCCTCAGAGACGATTCCGGAGCGGACAGGCTTCCCAGACGCCAAACTAGCCAGCAATTCCACGTGTCTGGGGACGGTGCCGCAGCAGCCGCCAACCAAGTTGACCCAACCGGACTCGACGAACCGACCGACAGTTTCGGCCATGGCTTCGGGGGTCTCGTTGTAGTTACCGTTTTCGTCTGGCATACCGGCGTTGGGGACGCAAGCAACCGGGAACTTCGACAGAGAAGCCAATGTTCGGATGTGATCGGTCATGAAGTTGGGGCCGGTGGCGCAGTTCAGGCCGATCCAAAGCAAGTCGCGGTGGGCCAAAGAGGTATAGAAGGCCTCAACGTCCTGACCGGCCAGCAAAGTGCCCATCGGTTCAACGGTGCCCTGTACCGCAACTGGCACTTCCCTGCCTAACTCGGCGAATGCCCGATCGATACCCTCCAATCCAGATTTGACGTTCAGCGTGTCTTGGCTGGTCTCCAACAACAATAGGTCGACGCCGCCTTCGATTAACCCGGCAGCCTGGATGTGGTAGTCGCCGGCTAGCTCTTCGAAGTTGATACCACCGGTGACCGAGATGGTTTTCGTGGTTGGTCCCATGGAACCGGCAACGAACCGCGGTTTGTCTGGAGTCGATGCGGCATCGGCAGCACGGCGCGCCAAGGTGGCTGCCTCCCGGTTAAGACGCCGGGCTTCGTGGGCTAGTTCGTACTCTGCCAGCACCACCGGAGTCGAGCCGAAAGTGTTGGTCTCGATAATGTCAGCCCCAGCATCCAAGTAGCTTCGGTGGATATCTTCGATAAGGCCGGGCCTTGTGAGCGTCAGATACTCATTGCATCCTTCGTATTTTGCCCCGCCAAAGTCGTCGGGCCCTAAGTTGAGGGCTTGGATGGCGGTGCCCATGGCCCCGTCAATCACCAGCAAGCGTTGACCTAATGCCGATTTCAGTTCATCGTTATAGGAATTAGTTGACATAAATGTTTAGTATATAGATGGGATTCGCCTAGCGCGAGGCTACGATTGTAGCACCAGCCAACGGCTGGGGGAACCTAAGGTAAGCGTGTATCAGACTCATGTTCCGACGAAAATTCTAATCCTCAGATAACTTGGCCAACTCTTTTCCATACTCTCCTGACCTGTGCAAGGCCTCCAGCTTACGAGCAAAGCCCTCCATCGATTTGCGGCGATGCCATCTTTCTCCCGGGACGGTGAAAGCCCGGAACGTTGGAGTCGGCTGACAGAGGTCCTTTCTTCATCGTCTGAGAGTTCCCAATGCCGGTTCAGTTTTCAGGCTCCGAAGTTCTTTTTAATGACATCCGCCTATCTTACCCTTAAAAGTTTGTACGACTGGTTCAACCGTCTACTGGGTGAACCAGTCGGATAATTCCTGTCTGTTCTGTTCAAGCCATTTGATGTTTAGGCGAACCCGCTCTAATGCCTGGCGGATGGTGCGCTCAGCGGCTGGCGCGGGGTGTTCGGCGAAGAAGCTGTCCACCTCGTTCGCCTTCTCCTGAGAATTGAAGTGGCTGCAGATAGAAACCAGACGCATAAGACCGAAGCCGCCGCCGCCGTAACGCCGGTCGAACTCGACCCAGTTGTCTTTCACGAACTCCCAGGCTAGGTCGCGGCCCTTGGGGTTGGCGGCCACGCCGGCCACCAATGTGATGCTATCTTGCGAGCGTACCTTGGGTGATAAGGTGTCGGCCAAAGCGGCGTTAAGAATCTCCGGTTCTTGGAACCGGGACAAAGCCATCAGCAGGCGGATCTTTTCTTCCGCAAGGTCGGTCTCACCCTCCAGCTGCCAGATCTGGTCGTAGACTTCTTTCCCGCCGCCTTGGGCAGCTAGGGCGAAGACGACGCCTCTAAGATCGGGCGCGAGGGACTCCCGGTCTTGCATATATTGATTAAACCGGTCGGTGGCCTGGGTGGTCACGTCGGAATCCAGATAACTACCGGCCTGGCTCAGGACAGTAGACCGGAGCAGGGCGTCCAGATGGCCTTCGCCAGACGTGGGTTCCCAGCCTATCTTACGCGCCGCCGGACCGAATATGTCCCGAGCGAAACCTTGGTATGCCGCGTGCATCGGTTCCTCGGAGATCAGCTGCTCGATGTCGCGCAGATTGCTGGCTAGGTCACTCCATACCGATGCGTCGTCTTCGTTTCGGTAGGCCTGTGCAAGTGAGAGAAATTGAGTCACCGGCAATAGTCCGGCCCGGGACAAAGCATAAGCGTCGTTCTGGATACCCAGCCGGTCTGTTGCGTGCAGTTCCAAAGATTCGATCGGGGGAACTAGACGTTGCCAGTCATCGGCGCTGTAGTTCACCCGAAAGAACCCCGTCTGGAGTGGGTTGACCTTGACCCAGCCGGCTCCGTCGCCCGGGATATCCAATTGCGCTTGATGTCCGTCCATGACGGTGATCCCGGAATCCTCTCCTGCCTGGCTAGCGCTGATAGGGACCCGCCAGACTTCAGTGTCCGGCTCACTTTCTCCCAAGAGCCGGTCATAGACGAACCGTTCTTGGGTTACCGAAAGTCTAGTCTGATTTCCGCTGCGTTCGGACTCCACCTGAAGCACAGGGTATCCCATCTGCTTTACCCAGGAGTCCATGATGGCGGTCACCGGCTGGCCCGACTCTTCCTCCAGAGCTGACCATAGGTCCTCGGTCCGCGCATTGTCATACATATTGCCGGTCAGATACCGGTTCAAACCCTTCCTGAACGTTTCCTCGCCGAGGAAGTTCTCCAGCATACGAATCACTGAAGCGCCCTTGCTGTAGCTGATGGCATCGAAAAGCTGACTCACTTCGGCCGGATTCTTAACCGCTTGCTCGATAGGGTGAGAATTTTTAAGGCCGTCCAGGCTTAGCGCACGGTTGGTGTCCATATTCACGAATTGGGTCCACATCTCCCATTCAGGGAAAAGCCAGTCAACGGCCTTGTTGCCCATCCAGGAAGCGAAGCTCTCGTTCAGCCACAGGTCGTCCCACCATTCCATGGTCACCAAGTCTCCGAACCACATGTGGGCCATCTCATGGGCGATGACTTCGGCCACCCTCTGCCGAGTACCGGCTGAAGAATTGTCTGGGTCGACCAGCAAAGCTGTCTCCCGGTAGGTGACTGCGCCCCAGTTCTCCATGGCACCCGCGGCGAAGTCGGGTATGGCGATGTGGTCCAGTTTTGCTAAGGGGTAAGGGATGCCAAAATATTCATTGAAATACCCCAGTAATTTTACCGATGTGTCTAGCGCGAAACTGGCCTGGTTCTCCTTTCCGGGGGTCGTCCAAACGCCTACTACGGTGCCGCCTGCCGTCCTCTCCTGCACAGACGACAGGTTGCCGACAACAAACGCCAGCAGATAGGTGGACATGATGGGAGTCTCGGCGAACCGCACCGACTTGAGCCCGGGCCCGGGGACAATCTCTTCCACCGCCGGCGTGTTGGATACGGCCTGGTATTCATCGTCGAAGACCAGTGTCACTTCGAAGGTCGCCTTTTTCGCAGGTTCGTCCCAACATGGGAAAGCTCGGCGGGCATCGGTGGGTTCGA
Source organism: Dehalococcoidia bacterium (assembly GCA_022451945.1). Classification (GTDB taxonomy): domain Bacteria; phylum Chloroflexota; class Dehalococcoidia; order Lucifugimonadales; family UBA3495; genus UBA9611. Next base: position 92,337 of record JAKUNK010000010.1, on the reverse strand, counting down.
ACTGGGTGGTTGCCAGGTACCGGGTCTCGCCGTCCTGGGATGTGTACTCGGAGCGGTAAAAACCTATCAGCTTGTCGTTCAGTTCGCCAGAGAAGGCCATCTCCAACCGCGCGTCGCCGGCGTGAATCGTTTCTCCAAATTCCAATGTCGCCGTCTCGGCATCTTTGTCGAAATTCACCGCATGGGTCGTCAGAGTGGTTCCCATGGCGTGAAGAGTCGCTTTCTCGATCTTGAGATCCATAGCGTTGAGCACTATAGAAGAGGTTGCTTCCAAGACTTGGATGTCAACACTTTGCTCGCCGTCGAAGGTGAAATCAGTGAGATCGGGATGGAGTTTAATGCGGTATTTGCTGGGGCAGGCCGTTTCGGGTAGGACTACCGCGTCGGTTGCGGGCATTACTATATTCCTCCCAGGGTTTTGGCTGGATGAAGTGCAATGTAGGGCAGGCGCTGAGGGGCCGTCTAGCGGCGAATCCGATGGCGGTCACACGGGCTCTGGGCCCGCCGGTTTAGGCGTAGGGCCAGTGTACCATTAACCGGTTGGCGGCTCTACCAGCGGCGTCCTAGGGCCTATCCATGGCTACCATCCCTCTTGATGCTATAATACGTCGCGGTTTCCGGCGTCTGGTTTAGGCGTGGGATGGGTTTCTTGGTGGTGTTCTCTAAATAACTAAGGCCGGGCAATCGAATCTGATTTTGCTTAAGGAAGACCTAAATGCCTCCCAAGACGATGTTCGAAAAAATCTGGGAAGACCACATAGTGGCAGAACAGCCCGGCGAGTCGCCGATTATCTATATAGACCTGCACCTGGTCCATGAAGTGACCTCCCCGCAGGCCTTCGACGGCCTCCGGGACGCTGGTCGGAAGGTGCGACGCCTTGATTTGACCGTCGCCACTGCCGACCACAACACCCCCACCTGGGACCTCTCACTTCCGGTGACCGATGAGATATCCAAGAAACAGTTGGACGCTTTGGACCGCAACTGCGCGGAGTTCGGAGTCACTCTCTACGACCGTTTCAGTCCATTGCAGGGGATCGTCCATGTGATTGGTCCTGACCTCGGCTACACCCAGCCCGGCAAGACGGTGGTCTGCGGCGATAGCCACACCTCAACCCACGGTGCTCTAGGGGCTTTCGCCATCGGCATCGGGACCTCAGAGGTTGAGCACGTTCTGGCAACTCAGACCCTCCGCTCCTTCAAGCCGGACACTATGGAGGTGCGGGTCAATGGCGAGTTGCCCCGTGGCGTTACCGCCAAGGACATCATCCTGGCAATCATCGGCAAGATCGGCGTTTACGGTGGTGTAGGCCATGTCATCGAGTATACCGGCGAAGCTATCCGCAATCTGTCCATGGACGGTCGAATGACCGTCTGCAACATGAGTATCGAGGCTGGCGCCAGGGCTGGTATGATTGCCCCCGACCAGACGACCTTTGATTACTTGCGTGGCCGACAATTCGCACCCCAAGGTACCGACTTTGACGTTGCGGTGGAACGTTGGAAGGCCCTGGCTACTGATTCCGGCGCCAAGTACGACAAAGTGGTGGAGTTTGAGGCGTCCGAGATTGAACCCCATGTAACCTGGGGTACAACTCCAGGGATGGTGGCGCCGATATCTGGGAAGATTCCGGATCCGGCTGATGCAGAGGACGACAACGCCCGTGATGCCCTGACCCGAGCCCTCGAGTACATGGACCTGAAAGCCGGCATGGCGATTCAAGATATCAAACTGGATCGGGTCTTCATCGGCGCATGTACCAACTCGCGACTGGAGGACATTCGCGCCGCCGCAGATGTCGTGAAGGGCAAGAAGGTCCACGACGATGTCTATGCCATGATGGTGCCAGGTTCGGCCAAGATCAAGAAAGAAGCCGAAGATGAGGGCCTAGACAAGATACTCGTAGAAGCAGGAGTTGATTGGAGGGTCGCTGGTTGCTCCATGTGTCTGGGCATGAACCCAGATATATTGAAGCCGGGCGAACGCTGCGCCTCCACCTCCAACCGCAACTTTGAAGGCAGACAGGGCAAGGGCGGCCGTACCCATCTAGTCAGCCCCGCCATGGCTGCAGCGGCGGCGGTCGCCGGACACTTCGTCGACGTCAGAGCCCTTTAGGCCCATTAAGCTAGGAGATAAACCATGGACGCCTTCACGAAAATAACCGGTGTGGTTGCACCCATCGACCGAATCAATATCGACACCGACCAGATTATCCCGGCGGTGTACCTAAAAAGCATCGAACGGAAAGGTTTCGAGGGAGCACTGTTCTCGTCTTGGCGCTACAACGCTGATGGTTCCGATAATCCAGACTTCGTCCTGAACAAGCCGGAATACAGGAATGCTAATGTTCTCGTTGCCGGTCCCAACTTTGGGTGTGGTTCTTCCCGCGAGCATGCCCCTTGGGCGCTGCGCGACTACGGGATCAAATGCATCATATCCACTAGTTTCGCCGATATTTTTTATAACAACTGCTTCAAGAACGGCGTACTGCCCTTAGTCTTGTCCTCCGAACAAGTGAGGGAGATTATGGACAAAGCCGAAACCGACGCCGGTATCGAGTTGACCGTTGATCTGGTTGGCCAACAGGTTTGGGACGAAAGCGAAGAGATATCCATCTCCTTCGATATAGATGCCGCCCGCAAAGACTCCTTAGTCAACGGTCTGGACGACATCGGCCTTACCCTCCGCATGGAGAACGACATCGGCGACTACGAGGCCAGGCATGGGCTTTAAACCAAATAGCGGCCAGCTCGCACCCTGAGGAATCATAATCTAGTCAGGGCTAACAACAGAAAGCAGCTCATTCCAAAGCGCTAGCTGAAGAATTTCGTTACGCGAGTCCAAACGCGGACCGCGAGCTACAAAGCCCTCACATCACCGGAGTCCCAAGGGCTATCCAGCCTTTGCCATCTAGACTATTTTTATCACTTCTGTAACAGTGTAAATTCTTACCATATGACATAACCCCAAGAGCTGGTCGTAGTCGCACGAAGAAAGCCTCTCAAATCAGGCCGATAACCCAGAGAGCCGAAGGAGTAACGACATGGCAGATTCTCTACAGGAACAACCAGCAGCCGCTTCAGCTAAATCCGGAGACATCGAACAGTACGATGTAGTAGTCATTGGAGCCGGAGTGACCGGGCTGTACGCGCTATACCGTATGAGAGAGTTGGGTCTCTCTGTCCAGGTCCTGGACGAAGCCACTGGGGTAGGCGGGACTTGGTACTGGAACCGTTACCCGGGTTGCCGCTTCGACTCCGAGAGCTACTCTTATGGGTATTCATTCTCGGAAGAGTTGCTTCAGGAATGGGACTGGAAAGAGCATTACTCAGGCCAGCCCGAGAACGAACGCTACCTGAACTACGTGGCCGACAAATTCGACCTTCGTAAGGACATCCGGTTCAAGACTCGCGTCAAATCTGCAACTTATCTTGAAGACGAAAATGTCTGGCAGATAGAAGGGACCGACGGATATCTGGTCAAGGGACAATTCTTCGTTACGGCCGTCGGCCTATTGTCTGCTGGCTACATACCAGCGTTCGAAGGGATTAATGATTTTAAGGGCCGGTGGTGTCACACCGGTCGATGGCCCAAGGAAGGTATGGACCTGGCTGGGAAACGCGTTGGAGTCATCGGGACCGGAGCGACCGCTGTTCAACTCATACCAATGATCGCTCCAGAAGTTGCCCATCTGACGGTCTTCCAGCGGACAGCCAACTACTGCGCACCTCTCCGAAATGGCCCCATCGACGATGAGGCACAGAAGGAGATAAAGGCAAATTATCCAGAGATATTTCGGATTTGCAACGAAACCGCTGGCTCGTTTATGCACGAGTTCGACCCGAGGTCGGCCATGTCAGTGACTCCGGAGGAAAGACTCAATCAGTACGAGACGTTGTGGCAGAAGCCGGGATTCGGTAAATGGCTATCTAATTTCTACGACGTTATGGTTCCAGGAGAAGCCAACGATGACTACGCAGAGTTCGTCCGGAATAAGATTCGCGAGCGGGTCCATGACCCGGAAGTCGCGGAATTGCTGGTACCCAAGGACCATACGTTCGGCGCAAAACGGGTGCCGTGCGAGACCAATTACTACGACACTTTCAATCGTGACAATGTGTTACTGGTCGACGTCCGTGATGCACCGATTGAGCGCATAACCCCTACCGGCGTGAAGACCACCGCCTCCGATTATGACCTGGATGTCATCATATACGCCACCGGTTATGACGCTGTGACCGGCGCGCTCCTCAACATCGATATCTACGGTGAAGGTGGGGCGCTGCTGAAGGACAAGTTTGAACAAGGTCCTCGCACCTACATGGGAATCTCAAGCGCTGGGTACCCTAATCTTTTCACCGTGAATGCCGCGTCGGTCGGAAACTTCGTACGGGCAGCCGAGCCGCTGATAGACTGGGTATCGGAGTGCATAGCCCATGTGCGCGAGAGTGGATTTAGTCGCATAGAACCAACCATTGAGGCCGAAGATGGTTGGGTCCAACACGTCAACGACGAAGGGGAGAAAATCCTACGGACCAAAGCAGCCAATTGGTTCGTGGGAGCTAACATACCAGGAAAGGCTCGTGCTCTGGTTACAGCACCAGCTACAGCCCCAGCCATGCGGGCAAAGCGGGCAGAAGTAGCAGCTAAAGGCTACGAGGGCTTCGTGCTTCAGTAGATTGGTCGCGAACCTCGTTTCAAAAAGAAATCCCTCGACCCATAAGGCAGGTCGGGGGATTTCTCGTTAAGCTCTTATCTGTTAGCTGTCTACGCCGGGAACGCCCGCCTGACCTGTTGTTCGAAGTCAGCCTCGTAACGCTGCATGCGGCCCTGCCGTACCTGTTCATCTAGGGATGGGCGCTGAACCGGCCGCGGGTCTTTCGGTCCATATCCGATGATTCCGGTCTTCTCAAAATCCGTCATTTCTTCGGCGGTCTTGCCCAGCAGTTCTCCGAGAATCAAAGAGTTGTGCTCGCCCATCAACGGGGCCGATTTACCCTTCACTGCGGGGGTCTTTGAAAGCTTCCAGGGCCGGCTAGCGTAGGGAAGCGGTGGGATACCGGTTTTGTCTTGGTGGTTAACAACTTCGTAGAAGCCCCGCTCGATCAGGTGAGGGTCGAACAGCAGGTCCTTGCTGTCAAAAACAGCTCCGGCGGCAACCCCTTCACTCTGTAGGGCATTCATCAGTTCATGGGCGTCCCAGGCGGCGGTAGCCGGCCCGATCAGTGAGTCCAATTCATCCCGGTTCTTCCAGCGGCTGAGGGAGTCCTCAAACCTGATATCGGTGGCCCAATTGCTCTCCTCCAGGACGCGGCAGAGGGATTGCCACTGGGCGTCGGTGGTGACGGCGACACTTATCCAGCGGTCGTCACCCTTGCAGGGATAGCAGCCGTGAGGCGACATTGAGACGTCCTGGTTCCCTATGCGCTGGCCTGAGCGCCCATTGGCCGAGAAGTCCATCAGAACCTCCGGGATGGTAGAGCTGGTGGCTTGGGTCTGTGAGATGTCAACGAATTGGCCCTGTCCGGTTTTTAGGCGGTGCATCAGTGCCGCCATCACGGCAAAGACCGTGTGCTCTCCAGAGGTGTAATCGGTGTAGGGAATCTCGGACATCACCGGCTGGCCGCCCAGATAGCCGGTCTGATAGGCAAGCCCCGCCGCACCCTCGGTGGCAGGGCCGGTCGCACCGAAGTTAGCCCAGGGTCCGTAGAACCCGTAGCCTGTAGAAGACACCATGATGATGTCCGGTTTTAACTTCCGAAGGTCTTCGTACTCAAGCCCGAAATTCTTGATAACTCTAGGGGTGAAGTTCTCGGCAAAGATGTCGGCCACTGAGATGAGTTCCAACAGGATCTGTAATCCCTCGGGTTTGCTCAGATCCAGCGTGATGCCCAGTTTGTTGCGGTTTTGTTCATAGAAATTGGCTCCTTTGTTCCAGAACTCGCCGGACACGTCATTCTGGTAAACCGAGTCGCTGCGGTAGCTCTCCAGCCGCCCTGTGGACTCCAGGCGTATGACCTGGGCACCCATATCCGCCAACATCTTCATGGCGAATGGGATGGCGATGAGCTGGCCCATCTCGATTATTCTTAAACCCTCTAAGGGACCTTGCATGGTTCGGTGATTCTCCGTTAAATGATCTGCATGGCCCGCATTTGGGCCAGTTGTTCAGTTGTGTGGCCTAGGCGTTCGGCGATGACTTCCTGGTTGTGCTGGCCAAGAGTTGGTGCGGGGCTGCGGGCTTCCCAAGGCGTACCGCTCATCTCGAAGGGAGCGCCAGGATACTTGAGGGTTCCCAGGGATGGGTGCTCGATATCCACGAAGTAGTTCCTGGCCTCGAATTGTGGGTCGGCCATGACTTCTTCAGGTGACTGTACCACTCCGAAGATGAACCGCTTCTCGTGGGCGGCATAGAATCGCTCGTACTTGTTATGTTGGATGAAATAGTCGTCCAGAATTTGGCCGAGCTCTTCGGCATTGGCCAGCCGAGCCGAGGGGGTGTTGAACTTGTCATCGCTCAGTTCCGGCAGTCCCATGAAATCGACCATGATGTTCCAATTCAGTCCGGCGCCTATGCCTGGATTGGGGATGAGATGGCCGTCGGAGCTGGCCCTGAGTCGGCTCAGGTCTCCGCTATGGTTGGGCTGTCTGCGCCGTACCGCCCCAGTGTATGTGAAGTTGTTGACCACATCTCTGAGACCAGTGGCAACGGCCTCTTGGATTGAGACGTCCACCCTTTGTCCCTCGCCGGTCAGCCGCTGGTGGTACATGGCCATCAGAGTCGCCGATGCGCCGTCAGTCCCGGCTTTGAACTGTGCCTGGTTGAAAGCGTGCTTGAGCGGTTCCCGGTCGTAAGCTCCGGAGATATACATCAGTCCACCCATGGCGTATTCGACGATATCCGCAGCTTTGTAATCCCGGTACGGGCCGGTCTGCCCAAAGTTGGAGATAGAGGTCATAACTAGACCAGGGTTTATCTCCTGAAGGGACTCATAGTCCAACCCCAATGAAGACATGACTCTAGGGGAGAAATTCTCCACCAGAACATCTGATTCTTCGATCAAAGACTTCAGGACCTGGATACCTTTCTCCGACTTTAGATTCAGCGTTACGCTTTTTTTATTGGTGTTCAAATAGGCGAAGACGAGGCTCTTCTCCGGTTCTACCTCGTCATGGTAGAAGGGCGCCATCCTCCGGGTAGGATCTCCTCCGGGCCGCTCTATTTTCAATACCTCTGCGCCGAAATCGGCCAGCAGTTTTGTGCAGTATGGGCCCGATATGTGGTGCGTGAGGTCTAGAACCTTAACCCCGTCTAGGGCGCGTTCGGGCAAGGGTATTCTCCTGATATCGGCAAACAGTCTTTAGGCGTCCCGGTTCAGTGGTGTATCCAGCCCAAATTCGGCGCGGCCAATCATCTCAAGGCAACGGTCCAGATTGGGCGGCATTAGTGTCGATGTGCGGATGTCCCTGAAGATGCGCTCCAGAGGCATGCTCTTTCGGACGCTTCGGCCTCCGGTTATCTGGATGGCCTTGGCTGATATTTCCAGTGATGCGGTGGTAGCAAGGTATTTAGGTCGAGCTGCAATAACGGCTTTCTCGTTGGCCGTCTTACCTTCCCAGTGACCTGCAGCGTCATAAAGGGCCTTACGGGCGTTATTCAAGGACATCGCCATCTCGGCGATGGTTCGCTGCACCACTAGTCCGTCGGCCACCCTTCCGGGGTCTGGAGCGAAGGTCTGGTTCATGCAGAATTCTTTAGTGAAGTCCAAGGCAGTCTGGGCGGCTCCGATGTATGTCGCTGCGAACCCGAGCCCGAACCCCTGGGTCACTCCGGTGTGGTATCCCTCTCCGGGTTTTCCAAGTGCGGCATCTTTGCCTACCACGCAGTTGTCCAACTTCATACTTGGGCTGATGGTACCGCGCATACCCAAAGTGTTCCATTCGTCAAGCTGGGATAAACCAGCCGTGTCATGGTGGATCAGTGCCAGTTGTTGGGAGCCGACGGGGTCGTCGGTGTTCTGAGCGTTGCAATGAATCATGTACCGGTGGGCACCGCCTGACATGGTGCAGAAGTTCTTCACTCCGTTTATGACGTAGCCTTCGTCATCCGCGGTGATGGTGGTGAAACGGAACGCAGAGCCGCCTCTGGTCTCAGGCTCGCTGCCCCAACTTCCGAAAAGCTTGCCCTCATCGACGATCTCTGGGTAGAGGTTTGCTTTTTGCTGAGCCGTACCCAATGCTTCGATGAACCGCATCACAGTGGAGTGCATGTGCACCGTCATGCCGGTATTGGTGCAGCCGCCGGCCAGTTTCTCGATTACCATGACGTATGTGAGCATGTCCAGTCCGTGACCGCCATATTCCTTGGGTACGCCGATAGTTAGCAGGCCGTTCTGCCAGACGTCCTTCCAGCTTTCCTTCGGATGGGTGGAACTAGCGTCTACCTCAGCGGCACGGGGCTCGAGGCATTCCTTTGCGATGCGCTCGGCCGTATTTACCAACTCTAGTTGGTCTTTGTTAAGACCGAGGTCCATGTGTCCTCCTGGGTATTTGCCAAGGCGGGCTGCTACTCTGGACTAGCCTTCTGGATAGGTCAGCCGAAGCAGAGTATGCCGACGGTTGATGGTGTGGGGCCGAACTTGTTCCGGCCAGCGGCCCAGTTCTACCGCCTCGCCCCATTCCTGAGATGAAAGGACATCTGGGCTCTCTATCTCATACATTGCATGGAAACGGGGCTGGCCGTCTGGCGACACGGTCTGAGCCTGGCCACCAATCAACACCTGGAAGGCCTGTGCCTCAAACCGCGTGATGTCGCCCACACCGGCGACCTTGCTTAACTCGGGGCAATGCTCCGTGTTGTAGACATCATTGAACAAAGACTCTTTGGACGGGTCGACGTCCATGCTTGCTATGAAGAGGTATTTAGATTTCGGGGCCATGACCAACCTCCGGCTTATTTGGATCGTTAAACTTCGGCCTCTAGAATGCTCTACGGTGGGATACCTCGGTTTCCTCACTGGTTATGAACTCTAAAAGCACGGCCTTGCCTTCTTCCTCGGTGACCTTGCGAGCCCGGGTGAAGGCAGCGGTAATCTGATTCGGGTCTTCGATGCGCTCGGCATAGCCGCCCATCGCCTTACCGAGGTCGGCGTAGTTGCCGCCCAAGTCGCGGGTGCCGTAGAGCTCGTGGGAGTCAGCCATCTGCCTGGTCTCAACAGCCATGGAAGAGTTGTTCAGAACAACGGTGATGATGGGTATACCGCTGCGGACGGCGGTCTCGAAGTCTAAACCAACCATTCCGAAGGCAGCGTCGCCCATGAAGTTGACACATACCTTCTCTGGCGCTGCCAGTTTGGCCCCGATGGTTAATCCCAAGCCAGTCCCCAGACCATGTGACTTGCCCCATCCCAGGTAGGTCCGGGGGCCGTTCGAACGGTAGAACGGAGTTATCTGATCTCGTGGGCTGCCTGAGTCGTGGGTCACGATGGCCTCTTCTGGCGGGATGGTGTGCATGAAGTCCCAGATGACACGGTAAGGGGTCATGGGAGTGGAGCTATCAGAAAGTTTGGACCGCCACTCGCTGAGCCAACCTTCCCGCTCTGTCTGGACCTCTTTGGCGGTGGACTGGTCGTCCTTGCGGCTGTTGCCCACGATTTCCTTACAAGCGTCAATCATTTGGCGCAGCACCAGCTTGGCGTCGCCGACGATTGGCAGATCGATGTTGTAGTCCTTGTTGATGTCGGAGGCGTCATTTGTGGCCTGGATCAGGGTCTTGCCTGAAGGGATGTTCATAACCATGCCGTGTTTTGTGAAACTGGTACCCATACCGAACATCAGGTCCGCCCGCCGGATGAAGTGATAGGCATGCCCAGACATTGTCGGCCCAGTGCTTCCCAGCGCCAGGGGATGGACCTCAGGGAAGGCGCTCTTACCCAGGAGAGTGCTGCAGACCGGCACCTGGAGTAGTTCGGCGAGTTCTATCAATTCGTCGGTTGCCTTTCCGTAAAGGACTCCCTGACCAGCCATTATCACCGGGTAGTGGGCGGCACAGAGTGCCTTAGCTGCCGCTTCGACATCTCCTGGGTCGCCCTGAGAAATCATGGGCCTGCTGGGAATGTAGTAGAAGGCCTCTTCACTCACATCTTCGAGTGCGATGTCAGCCGGAATCTCCACGGCCATAGGGCCACCTCGGCCCTGACGCAAACCGGCAAATGCGCGGCGCAAAACCTCCGATGTCCGATCGGCGGTGTTCACCTGTTCGATGGCCTTGGTCACATCGTCGTAGCTCTTGAGAGAGCTGTAATGTGGGTTGATACCTGCCCGGTCGCGGGGATGCCCCAATGGTAGAAGCAGGACCGGCACAGAGTCTGAGTACGCGGAAGCGATACCGGGATAGGCGTTTTCGGCTCCAGGTCCGTACTGCATGGCGAAGACACCCATCTTATCGCCGTTGGAGACACGGCTGATGCCGTCGGCGATACCCACCCCAACCCGCTCCTGTCGGCAGATGATGGGCCGGATGCCACCCAGAGCAGCGGCTTCGATCACAGGTGTAGTTGGGAAGCAAGGTAGGTACTCAACGCCTTCCCGCTTGAGAATCTCGGTAATGGCTTCAATGGTATTCAATGGGGGCCGCCTCCTGAAATCTGTGGATTGGATCACAGTTAATTCCCTCGGGTTTCGTGAGGAAACTGTGCGTGGAACATAGGCCTGCGCCTAGCCCGGTTTTTAGCCACGGGCAGTATACCACCGCTCAGGTGCAACGGCATTAACATAAGTTTCTGACGTCTCACGGTCAAGACACCTACCGTTCGTTCTGGGCCTATAATGGGCACAGGTCACTCTAGGCTTGAGTGTACGGCGGCTTTTGCACAAGAGCTTGTTCTGAGTCCGATTGACCAGCCTAGAATCGCTCTGATAACGTTTGCCACCAAGGGGTTTCTTTGGACTTGCCCTCGTATTTGACGGAGAGAAGATGTCAATGACCAGTGTCTCCTATCAGAATCTGAATCCAGCATTATTCCTTGAACGGGCCGCTATGGTCTATCCAGATAAACCGGCGGTGGTCTACAACGGCAGGTCGCTTTCGTATGCCGAATATCATGAACGGTCCAGGAGGCTAGCTTCTGCGCTGCAGAGTGTGGGCGTAGGAAAGGGCGATAGGGTGGCATTTTTGTGCCCCAACTTACCGCAGATGCTGGAAGGGTATTTCGGGCCTTTGGGGATCGGAGCGGTACTGGTGGCACTCAACACTAGGCTCTCTTCCGGGGAGATTGCCTACATCTTGAACCATTCGGGAGCTAAGGTGCTGATCTTTGACTCTGAATTCGCAACCACCGTTAAATCTTTCATCGATGAGACTCCAGGGGTAGAGGCGTACGTCCAGATTCTGGATACCCATCCCCAGGACCCCGACATACCTGGACCAGACTATGAGAGTTTCATCGCCGGGTCTAATCCGGTTCCGACGTTGGACGGCCCTGACTCAGAATTGGACACCATCGCCATCAATTACACCTCCGGCACAACAGGGTTCCCAAAAGGAGTTGAGTACACCTCTCGGGGCGCCTATTTGAATGCCATTGGGGAGATTCTGGAGATAGGACTCAATTGGGAAAGCCGGTATCTTTGGACGCTTCCGATGTTCCATGCTAGCGGCTGGTGCTTTCCGTGGGCGGTAACGGCTGTCAGCGGCACGCACGTCTGCCTACGGCGGGTCGACCCAGATGAGGTGTACCGATTGATCAAGGAAGAAGGCATTTCGCACATGTGTGCTGCCCCTACAGTGCTTACCTCCATGTACTCATCGCCTGCTGCTGACAGGCAGGACCTGTCTGGACTGAACATAATGACCGCTGGCGCGCCGCCGGCCCCGCAGGTGATTAAGACCATCGAGCAGATGGGAGCCAGAATCCACCATGTCTACGGACTCACCGAGACCTATGGGCCACACACGGTATGCGCGCCTCAGCTCTCTTGGAAGGACCTCTCCCCAGACGACCGAGCACAGATCAAGGCCAGGCAGGGTGTCCCTTACATCGTGAATGGAATCGGCCTACGGGTGGTTGATGAAGAGATGAACGACGTTGCCCAAGACGGCGAGACCATGGGTGAGGTGGTCATGAAAGGTAACAACGTGATGGCTGGATATTACGCCGACGAGGAGGCTACGGAGGAGGCTTTCAAGGGGGGCTGGTTCCACTCCGGGGACTTGGCCGTGTGGCACCTCGACGGCTATATCGAACTCAGGGATCGGGCGAAGGACGTGATTATATCCGGCGGCGAGAATATCTCAACACAGGAAGTCGAGAAGGTCATAATGGATCATCCAGCCGTCCTAGAAGTGTCGGTGATTGGTGTCCCTGACGACCAATGGGGAGAAGTCCCAAAGGCGTTCGTCGTGGTCCGAGAAGGTCAGGAAGCCACGGCGGAAAGCATCATCTCCTTCACGCAAGAGCGGATCGCACGGTTCAAAGCGCCGAAGCTGGTGGAGTTCGGAGACCTTCCCAAGACATCAACAGGCAAGATTCAGAAATACGTCCTGAGGGAGAAAGAGTGGGCCGGCCGCTCGTCCAGAATCCAGGGGTCTCAGGTCTAGCTTGGGGTGGCTTAGCTCTCAGTACTGTTAAGAGTCTCTATGCGGACTGCCATCGGTTTCAAGATGGCGTATAGGAAATCGTTGGCGGGAGTGGGAACGTTAAGCTCTCTGGCCATGCGGACTACCGTGCCGGTCAGACCCTCCAGCTCCACGGGGCGCTGATCGGTGAAATCTTTTGCCATGGACGCTCTTCCTTGGCCGGGAAATCGGTCCAGCGAGTCCATGGCCCAAGCCAAAGAGTCGGACATGATCGGCGCACCCTTAGCCCTTCCCACAGCCAATACCTCCTCAATGGCGTTACGAATCAAGGCCCGCGTCTCGGGCTTGGTCCGCATCTCTTCGTATACGCAGTTGGCCGCGGCGCAAACGGCTGCTGACCCCGCTATGTATGCAAACTTCTTCCAGAGCATACCGGGCATATTCTCATGGAGGTTCACACGCCAACCCGATTCTTGGAATCGTTGGAGCAGGTTTTCGCCCCGGCGGCTAATGCCTACTTTCGTCTCGCCGAAAGCGGCTATGCCCGGGCCTCCTTGGGTGACGACCCCGGGTTTTGAAACACGGCCCTCCATATAGGATGATCCGATCATGACGTGTTCTTCGCCCACTGCCTCGGCTAGTATGTCGCCGTTATCGATGCCGTTCTGCAGCGTCAAGACGACGGTGTTCGGGCCGATCAGCGGCGCCAATGAATCTAGCGCATCTGAGTTGTGATACATTTTCACCGTGAAGAGCACTAGGTCTTGTTCGCCTACTTCAGCAGTGTTGTCGGTCGCGTTGCCTGTAACAGTGAATGAGCCGTCCAGTTGACTCTCAACCCTTAGCCCGTTTTCCTGGATAGCCTTCAGGTGCGCCCCTCTGGCGATGAAGGTTACATCGTGTTCGGCCCGGGCCAAGAGGCCACCGAAGTAACCTCCCACCCCGCCGGCCCCAAAGACCGCCACCTTAAGGTTTTCATTTGGTTGAGTGACCATGTGTCCTCTATCTCCGTTGCCTAGTCCCGGTTTTCTACCGGGTGGCTGAATTCTTCCCGAAGGTCGCGTTTAAGCACCTTGCCCATGACGTTACGGGGCAATTCTCCCACAAATATCACAGAGCGGGGTCTCTTGAACCCGGCCATCTTGTCCCTGCAGAACTCTATGATCAGCTCTTCATCAACCTGGTCAGAGCGGCTTACCACCAAAGCGCGCACCTCTTCGCCCCATTCAACGTCTGGCACTCCTATGACCGCAGCGTCGTCGATCTCTGGGTGGGAACGGAGGACCTGTTCCACCTCTTCGGGAGAGATCATCTCACCGCCGCGCTTGATGAAGTCTTTGGCCCTGCCCGACAAGAAGATGTATCCGTCTTGATCCTGATATCCCAGGTCTCCGGTGTAGATCCAGCCGCCGCGTATGGTGTCTCGGGTCGCCGATTCTTCCTGCCAATAGCCGGCCATCATTCGAGAACCCCGGGCCACTATCTCTCCTGTCTCACCTTCGGCCACCGGTTGCCCTTCTTCGTCCACGATGGTCACTTCAACGTCGTCCAGGGGTTTTCCGATCGATGTGAGACGCTTCAGCTTGGCGTCGATCTCTTCGGAGCTGCCTTCCAGCACATGGTCATCAGGCGGTAGCATCGTGATGGTCGAAGCGGTCTCGGTCTGGCCGAACGCGTTTATGAACCTTGAACTAGGGAACTTGGTGATGGCTTCCCTGATCACCTCTAGTGGCATGGGAGCGGCGCCGTAGGTAATCACGCTGAGCGATGAAAGGTCATAGTGGGAGAAGTCTGGGTGTTCCATGAGGTGCTTCAACATGGTCGGCACCAGCATTGCCCGGTTTGCCCTATTATCTTGAACCAGGCGCAGCCACTCTACAGGCTCGAACTGCCGCATCACGACTAGTGTCCGCCCGCCGTATACCGCGGCCAGAGCGGCTTGGAGTCCTGCTATATGGTAGAAGGGCACGGTGATGAGGTTGCTCTCTTCCACGTCTGGATCAGCGGGTTCAACCGTGGCCAGCAAGTATGAAGAGAAGCTGTCGTGGGTCAACATCACGCCCTTGGGCACTCCGGTGGTGCCAGCGGTGAACATGATCACCGTCGTGTCTTCGTCGCCTGCCTCCGGAAAGTGCATCTGGTCGGGAGGAGACACTGCGAGAAGTTCCTCGTAGTTCTTGTTGTTACCGCTGGTTTCTCCGTCCAAAATTATGATGCCTTTTGATGACATAGAGCCCTCGGGGACCAGCGGAAGATAGCGTTCGCCCAGCAGCAAAAGGGAAGGTTGGGCGATCTCGAGCATTTGAGCCAGTTCGTCGGTCTTGGCCCTGAAATTGATGGGCACATAGATCGCATCAAGCTGCGCTGCCGCGAAGTAGGCCTCGATGCACTGGTTAGTATTGACCTGCATGGTGGCGACTCGGTCTCCGGTGCCGACCCCCATGTTCGAAAGCCCATTGGCCAACCTGTTGACGCGCTCTGCCAGTTGTTCAAAGGAGATGGTCTGGCCATCGAATATCACCGCGGGACGGTCGGGAACGATGGCGCTGGCGATGGTCAAGAATTCCGATGTGTTCATTTATGTGCTCTCGTAATTAACTATCCAATCGGGCAACGATTCGTCTTTCTAGGTCCAACGCCTTTGGCAGGTCCAAATCCATACCCTTCCGCAAGACTTGCTTCATTGCCGCCATCGCTTTGGCAGGGGTTTCAGCCAGGCTTTGGGCCAACTCCCAAGCTTCATCCCGAAGAGAATCCGGTGCGGCCAGGCGGGTGACCAAGCCCATGGTGAGTGCCTTCTCTGATTCTATGCGCCTACCGGTCAAAAGCAGATCCAAGGCCTGTGATGTGTCCGCAGCCCTTGGTAAGGTCTGTGTTCCTCCGGCTGCTGGTATCATCCCTAGCTGGACTTCCGGCAAAGCAAATATTGTGCCAAGGGCGGCGATCCGCAGATCGCATAAAAGGGCAATCTCAAGACCAGAGCCGATGCAGAACCCGTGAACGGCGGCCACGATTGGTTTATCTAAGTTTATCAGTTGCCCCCAAACGTCCCGTTCCCAACGCACCTGGCGGGCTATGAACTGAGATGGGGCAGAGCCAAACTCTGTGAGGTCAGCCCCAGCGCAGAACCCCCTGCCTTCGCCGGTTATTAACAGAGCACGGACTTCTGCGTCTAGTTCGACTGCCGACAGGGTCTCAGAGAGATCATCCCGCATTTGTATGTTGTAGGCATTCACCACCCTAGGGCGGTTCAGAGAGATATGGGCCACTGGGCCGTGTTTCTCGAACAGAATGGTATCGTAGCCTACAGCACTTGTAGCGGCGGAATAGGGCATGGGTGGTTAAGCTACGGGAACTGCCCTAGCGTAAAGGTCGTCCAGTTCTATCTCTGTGTAGCGC
The DNA here is from genome assembly GCA_022451945.1 of Dehalococcoidia bacterium. GTDB lineage: Bacteria > Chloroflexota > Dehalococcoidia > Lucifugimonadales > UBA3495 > UBA9611. The sequence continues at coordinate 76,360 of JAKUNK010000010.1, read as the reverse complement.
AGCCCGATGTTCTCCAGGTTATGGGCATCGCTCACTTCCATCAGCATCAGGTTGTGTTTGGAGGCCACCTCCGCCACCTGGTCTTTCCGGATGTGCCAATTGTGGATGTAGTTGTCTATCTCGATGGCGTGGATATCCGGCTCGATCAATATCTCCGGTGAGTAGTATCCCGGATGACAGTAGGTCCGGAAGACCCCGCCGGCGTTGGGCAGGAAAAGCTCGGCCACCTGATATTCGGCAAAGGGATTGGCTTCCGGCCGAATTTCTATCTCCCAGCCGGGGATAATCGTCACCTGACCGGGGAAGTGCTTCTCCACGATCTGGCGGAATTCCATGCTCCATTCCTTGTTGTGGTGGTCGGTGATGCCGATGCCGTCTATGCCTTTGGACTTAATCTGGTTGACCACTTTTTCGGCAATCTCCACGGTTGGCGGCACGAAGTTGAAAGCCTCCCACACATGGGTGTGGAGGTCCAGTTTTAGTTTCACTAGGGTTCCTTCTCCGTATATGCGATTGGTCTCATAGCTAAGAGCCGGTGAACTTCGGACCGCGTTTTTCGAAGAATGATTTCAGCCCCTCGGACCTGTCCGATGTGGACTGCAGTATAACGTTTAGGTCTGCTTCCAGTCCTAGCCCTTGCTCCAGCGTTAGGTCCATTCCCTTGCTAACCGCTTCCTTTGCGTAGCGAGCACCTATGGGGCTGCCCGCGGTGATCTGGGAGGAGATCTCAGCTACTGTTCCGGTGAGGTCTTCAGAGACCCGGTTAACCAGACCTATAGACATGGCTTCGTTGGCGTCCACCAATCTTCCGGTAAGTAGCATGTCTCTTGCCCAGACCGGGCCAATCAGCCGAGGCAGCCGTTGTGTACCGCCATTCTGGGGCAGAACACCCTGTGCCAGACCTGTAAAGCCGAACTTGGCGGATGGAACGCAAACTCGCATGTCTCCAGCCAGCGCCAGCTCCAATCCGGTTCCGGTGGCGTCGCCGTTCAAGGCAACCAACACCGGGACTGACAGGCCAGATAACTGTTTGGCGGGGTTTCCCGTGGGTTTGGTTGCTTGGTCTATCGAAAAGACTTCCCCTTTTGCGGTGAGCACCACCAACCGCAAACCGTCATTCTCAGCTATCAATTGACAGGAAGTGGACAAGGCATAGCATATCTCGTCGTCGATGCTATTGCCGTTGCCCTGTCGGTCCAGTGTGATGGTGGCGACGGTGTCGTCAAAGGTCAGGATCAATGGGCCCATGTTTAGTGTGTCGGAAGTGATAGCGGCTCCTCTTTAGACCCATGATTCTGTGCCAGGAAATGGCGTCAAAATTTGTCCAATAAACAACCCTATAAATACTAGGCCGGACACTTCAATCTTGACAAGGTCTTGTGCCCGCTCTAACATTACTTGGCGCTCTCAAACCGGGGGTGTCAATCCCATCTGATTTTAATGCCGGGCTACTAGATTCCCCGGCGAGATAGAAGGAGGCCAGGGTGGCAAACTTTACGCCATTGGGAGAACGTGTGGTGGTGAAGCCCAGCGAGGGTGAAGAGACTACTAAGGGCGGGATATATCTGCCTGATACCGCCAAGGAAAAGCCCCAAGAAGGTGAGGTCGTCGCAGTCGGACCCGGTCGGGTTGCCGAAGACGGATCCCGGATTCCGATGGAACTTGCCAAGGGAGATCGAGTTATCTACTCCAAGTTTGCCGGTACCGAATATAAAGACGGCGACGACGAGCTTCTGATCCTTCGAGAAAGTGATATTTTAGCGAAGATCAGCTAACCCAAAGCTCGATATACCCAGTCTAGAATGATGAAATAAGGCGGGCACCAGCCCAGCCTCGAGCTACTTACAGGAGGAACAGGATGCCAGCAAAGAAGTTGGCCTACGCCGAGGAAGCCCGAAAGTCGCTCCGTATCGGAATCGACATTTTGGCTGACTCAGTGAAAGTCACCCTTGGCCCCAAAGGCCGTAACGTGGTGTTGGACAAATCATTTGGCCCGCCACAGGTTTGCAGTGACGGTGTGACAATCGCCAAAGAGATTGAACTGCCTGATGCATTTGAAAATATGGGGGCGCAGCTTCTGAAAGAAGCCGCCACCAAGACCAATGACGCCGCCGGCGACGGCACTACAACCTCCGTTGTTTTGGCACAAGCCATCATCAACGAGGGCTTCAAGAATGTCACCGCTGGCGCTGACCCCATGGCCATTAAGCGCGGCATCGAGCGGGCCGTCAGCTCAGTGGTAGAGGAAGTCCAGTCCATGGCCCAGATCGTGGAGACCCGGGAACGCATCGGCCAGGTAGCCAGCCTCTCCGCCCACGAGGAAGCCATCGGTGAGACTATCGCCGAAGCCATGGAGAAGGTCGGCAAAGACGGTGTCATCACCGTTGAAGAGTCCAAGGGCTTGGCCGACGAGATTGAATACGTGGAGGGAATGCAGATTGACCGTGGCTACATTTCCCCTTACTTCATTACCAATCCCGACCGCATGGAGTCGGTCCTAGAAGACCCCACGATCGTAATCACTGACAAGAAGATTTCGGCCGTTGCCGATATGCTTCCCGCACTGGAGAAATTGCTCCAGGTCGGTAAGAAGAACGTGGTAATCATCGCCGAAGATGTGGATGGAGAAGCCTTGGCCACTTTGGTGGTTAACAAACTCCGCGGCACCCTCAGCGTATTGGCCATCAAAGCCCCTGGCTTCGGTGACCGCCGTAAGGCCATGCTCGAAGACATCGCCATTCTCACCGGCGGCACCGTCATCAGCGAGGAAACCGGCCAGAAACTGGACACTGCGACCATCGAAGACTTTGGCTCCGCTCGTAGTATCCAGGCAACCAAGGACGAGGCCACCATCGTTGAGGGCAAGGGCTCCGAGGCTGACATCCAGGGCCGTATCAACCAGATTAAAGCCCAGATTGAAGACACCACCTCTGAATTTGATCGGGAGAAACTCCAAGAGCGGATGGCCAAGCTATCCGGCGGAGTAGCCGTGATTAAGGTTGGAGCGGCCACCGAGATAGAGCTTAAAGAGCGCAAAGCCCGCGTCGAAGACGCCCTTTCCGCCACTCGTTCTGCGGTGGAGGAAGGCATCGTCCCTGGTGGCGGAGTCGCCCTTGTCCGCGCCAGTCGCGGCTTGGACGGCCTAAAAGACGTTCCCGCCGACGAACAGGTTGGCGTCAACATCATCCGCCACTCCCTCGAACAGCCTATGAAGCTGATCGTAGAGAACGCTGGATTCGAGGGCGCGGTTGTCCTCAACCAGGTTAAACAACAGGCTGACGACTACGGTTACGACGCCGACATCGGTGAATACGGTCCAATGATGGAACGTGGCATCGTCGACCCGGTCAAAGTAACCCGGTCCGCTCTGCAGAACGCAGCCAGTGTTGCGGCCATGGTGTTAACTACCGAGTCCGTGATCAGCGAGATTCCCCAGGACAAACCGGCCATGCCGGCGATGCCTCCCGGCGGCGGAATGGACTTCTAGGGAGAGGCAAAACTCCTTCTGGACTTCCAGTACCCAGCCAAGTATCAAAAACCGCCCCGTGATTAACGGGGCGGTTTTTTTGTGGATCTTGTTCTAATCCCGCCTCCGCATATCATTCAAGGGAAACCAGAAATTCAGTCTAACCAAATTCTTCGGTGTAGGTAGAATTGCTGACAGTTGTCGTCTCCACTCTAATTGGGGAGATGGAACTTACCTTTCCGTATTTCTGGCGATTGCCAGGATGGTACTACGCCACTCGGCGGCTAGCCGAGCCAAACGCATCGACGGCGTCTTGGTATATCTGGGCATAGGCCGTTATAATTCGTTGCTGCTGCGATTAGTCAGCGCCTCAGATCGCAGATGGAATCAGGTATCTCCAATGATCAATCACCCAGAAAACACCGCCGCAAAGGGAAAGGTCTACTCCACAGCCCAATCGGCCTTGGGCGGCATCGCAGATGGGGCCTCCGTGCTGATCGCCGGGTTTGCCGGCTTAGGAGCGCCCCAATCCTTGCTCCGTGGCCTGGCGGCGACCGGAGTATCAGAACTAACCCTCATCTGCCAAGGGGCTTGGCTGCCCCAGGCGGGTACGTTTGGGATCGACGACTTGGTGGCAGCAGGGCAGGTAAAGAAGATGATTTCGCCGATGCCTTTTCATCCGGAGTCGGGCGGCGCGGTGAAAGAACTCTGGGAGTTGGGTAAATTGGAGCTAGAGGTTGTCCCTCAGGGAATCCTGGCAGAGCGGATGAGAGCCGGAGGAGCGGGAATTGGCGGAGTGTTTCTACCAACCGGCGCCGGGACCAGGTTCGCCGAAGGCAGGGAACTGCGCATATTTGACGGCAAAGAGCATGTCCTAGAATTCGCACTGAATGCCGATTTTGCCCTACTCCGGGCCAAGGAAGCGGACACCCTCGGCAATTTGGTTTACGAGGGAACGGGCCGCAACTGGAACCCTACCATGGCAATGGCCGCCGCCGTGACAGTAGCTGAAGTAGATCAGGTTAAGGATCCGGGTGGAATAAACCCAGAATTGGTTATCACCCAGGCCATATTTATCGATCGCTTGGTCCTGGCCGCTTAGTCGAAGGAGAATAGTTCCAGATGCCCGGAGTGCCACTAGACGCTACCGCCATGACCCGCCGTGCCACCCAAGAGTTGTTCCCAGGAGCAGTCGTAGCCTTGGGTATGGGATTGCCCTGCCATATCCCAAGTGAGGTTCCCGCCGCTGGCGTCTGGTTCATCGCTGATAGTGGGCTCTTGGGCAACGACGGAATTAACGCGAACGCGGACACTTTAGACGCAGGAGGGAATCCGGTAGCTACGGGCTTTGGTGGTAGTTTTACTGGGGTTGTCGACGTCGCGGGTATTCTGCGTGGTGGTCACACAGATATCGCAGTACTGCAACCGTCTCAGGTCGCCTCCAACGGTGATTTCGTCCATTGGACCACCGAGGAAACCCCAGGTCTGTTGGCCACCGGCTCGGCGGTTGACATGGCCTATGGAGCCTCGAAGGTGGTGGCGCTCATGCCCAATCGCCACTCGGTAGGCCGCTCCAATATTGTTAAGGAATGTAACCTCCCAGTGGACGGAGTTGGAAAGGTTAACTTAATCATCACCACGGAAGCAGTTATTAAGGTGAATAGAGATGGGCTGGAGCTGATGGAAACCGCCCCAGGATGGACCGCTGACGAGGTGGTGGGCATTACTGATGCGCCGCTCTCTATCTCTCCTGATTTGAAGGAGATGACTTTCCAGGTCCCTAAATTAGCGGCGCCGAACAAGGTCTTTCCTGATGCCATGGAGGCTCTCAAGGATGTGCCCGAGGGGGCAACTGTTAACGTGGACGGATTTGCAGGCCCAGGAGGGATGGCCCACTACTTGATGACTGGACTCCGAAACCTTGGTGTTAAAGGCTTGCATCTGATTAGCAACACGGCGGGCGTTGCGCGAGTTAGCGCTTTTGGAACTCCGAATATCATTGACCACAGTATCCTGGTGGAGAATAACCAAGTTGCCAAGGCGACCGCTTCGTATCCGGTGTCACCGTCGGCATCCCGACCCAGTGCTTTTGAGGATGCCTTCAACCGAGGTGAGGCGGAGTTGGAAGTGGTGCCCCAGGGCACCTTGGCAGAAAGACTGCGCAGCGGCGGGGCTGGGGTGGCCGCTTTTTATACCCCCACCGGAGCCGGGACGCTATTGGCAGATGGCAAAGAAACGAGAAACATCGGCGGAAGAGAATACATCCTTGAGATGGGGATGCGTGCCGATTTCTGCATAATCCGAGGCTACAAAGCAGACACTCTGGGAAACGTGGTCTACAAAGGAACCTCCCGGAACTTCAACCCAGTGATGGCGACCACCGCGCGGACGACCGTAGTTGAGGTCGATGAGATAGTCGAACCAGGTCAATTGGGTCCCGAAGAGATAGTCACTCCCGGATTGTTCATCGACCGCATCGTGCTTCGGCCACGGGATTTTTCGGCTTATCTATGATCTATCTGAGAGGGTCCACCCAATGACTTCGTTATTTGACAAGGAACGTTTGCCCAGGGAGATCGTCGCCATGCGGGTGGCCAAAGAACTGCCGGACGGCGCATATGTGAACCTGGGTATCGGAATACCTACTCTGGTTTCTTCCTTCGTACCGGAGGGCCGGACTGTCTTTTACCACAGCGAAAGTGGCATTCTCAATTGTGGGCCCATCGCAGAGGAGGGCGAAGAAGACATTGATCTTATTAATGCCGGAGGCCAGTACCTGAGGAGCGTCGGTGGCATGTCTTTCTTTGATTCGGCGGAGGCATTTGCCATGATCCGGGGCGGCCATGTGGACGTTACGGTTCTGGGTTCCCACCAAGTGTCTTCGACTGGCGACCTGGCCAACTGGATGCTCCCACAGCGAGGCGTGGGCAACGTGGGCGGCGCCATGGATCTGGCAACAGGAGCAAGTGGTGTCATCGTGGCCATGGAGCACACAGACCGGAACGGCGACCCCAAGATAGTGGAAGAATGCACTTTCCCACTGACCGGAAAAGGGTGTGTCTACCTGATTGTCACCGACCTCGCAGTAATCGAGTGCGATGGTCAAGGTCTTACCCTGAAAGAAGTGGCTCCTGATTGGACGCCAGAACAGGTTCAGCAATTAACCGGGGCCAAGTTGACCGTGTCGCCGGAGGTTAAAGAGTTCGAACTATAACTTCTTATACCTCGGGAAAAAGCATCTACACATCGACGAAATGGAATTTGATATCGACTACGATGGCACTCTGACTCACCGTGTCATAGGTCAAGATTTTTGACCGCTTCCGCCGTCGTATCATAGGTTGATCAAGACGTAGGCGCCATTGGCGTCAATGGTCGAATGGAACCCAACGACCTCATTGCTGATGCCAGCTATTCCAAACCTAAAGGCGTTGGATTAATCGGGGTTCTCCGGACTTTGGGTCAAAACTCGATGATTTGAGCTAATCGCGCATCCTGGTAGCCGACCCGATAAGCCGTGCCGCCTTCTGTCACCACATTCCGCCAATGTGATCGGTGATATTTTTGATTACCTGCTAGGATGGGTGGCGGGTATCTCGGCGGCGATTCTTAAACCGATATCGGCCGGCACAGTGCGAGTTATATATCTTATGGCTGAGGCTTTTTCTTTAAACAACGATGAGATCGACCTGTTATTGGTCGATGTGGTGAAGGACAACCAGGACAAGGTGATTGGCTGGATCAAGAGCGAGCCTGGTTCATGGGGGTTCTTAGCCGGTCAAGCTGTGATTACCGTTCGAGGACACGCAGGCCGTGACCTGGCCGACAATGAACGGCGCTTAGTCTGGAGCCGGATGTGGTGGTTGCTGGAAGTGGTGAAGGCGAGGATTGGTGGCGGACCATAGCCGAATAGTTTCCACAACCCTGATTCTTTTTTGTGGACCATCATGGCTGGCGGTGTATTTGTGCACCCGTTGTTCAGATATACTTGCTGAGAGTAATCTGAGGTAAGTCGGCCCGCGAATAGATGCCCGATTCCATAATCACAGCCACCGATATTCATAAAACCTACGACACCGGCACCGTTAAAGTAGATGCCTTGAGGGGCGTTGACCTGAACGTTGAACGTGGCGAGATGGTTGCCATCATGGGCCCCAGCGGCTGCGGAAAGACCACTATGTTGAACTGCCTCTCCGGTTTGGACGAGATTGATTCCGGCCGGGTGTTGATTGATGGCGTAGTGCTTCACGACCTCCCTGATGATGAACGAAGCGACTACCGCGCCCGCCGTATGGGATTCGTCTTCCAGCTATACAACCTGCTTCCCGTTCTGTCCGCGGCGGAGAATGTAGAGCTACCTCTGTTGGTCTCCGGGGTAAGCCCTGGTGAGTCCCGAAAGCGGTCCTTAGAATTGCTGGATATTGTCGGGCTCAGCGAGAGGGCACAGCACCTTCCCGGCGAACTCTCTGGAGGCCAACGCCAACGTGTAACTATCGCCAGGGCTCTAGTCAACCAACCGTACATAGTGTGGGCCGACGAACCCACGGGAGATCTGGACAGCGAGACCGCATCGGAGATAATGGATCTTATGTGCCGACTCAACGTTGAAAACGGCCAGAGCTTTGTGCTCGTGACTCACTCGGATGATGTCGGAGCCAGGGCACACCGAATAATACGGATGCGTGATGGCGAGATAGTCGACACCGGTAATCGCCGGATCCCGTAGTCTAGTTCCGGGGCGAATATGGAAGAACTTTTTGGCTTGGACATGGACATCATCATGGTTGTCCTGTTGGCATTCTTCCTGCCGATTACCGCCGGAGTAGGGATTGTGGCATCGCGCAATCGGGTGATGCTGAAACTGGCCCTCCGCAACATTCCTAGACGCAAATCCCAGACCATACTCATCATAGTTGGCATAATGATCAGCACCTTGATCATGGCGGCCGCTTTCGGCACCGGCGATTCAATCACCTTCTCTATCCGAAAGAACGCCGCTGATGCCCTCGGCACCATTGATGCGATCATCGTTTCCGCCCGAGCTGACGACTCAGACACTATCGGCAGTTTCAATTACTTCTCTCTTCAACGTTACGAGCAGTTGAAGAGAGAACTGGCTGGCATGGATTTGATAGATGGCTTGGCACCGGGCATCGCCGAGTTTGCCCCTACCGTCAACACTAGGACCCAACTGAGCGAAGGCCAGATGCAGGTCACTGGTGTAGACCCAGATTCGTTAGCTGGATTTGGCCGGTTCAAGCTGACCAATGGACAGACGATACGTCTCGAATCGTTGGGCCCGAATGATACGTTCATCAACCAAGAAGCTGCCGACGAACTGGATGCGGTGGCCGGTGATGAGTTGGTGATCTTTGTGGCGGGTTCCAGTGTTACGTTCCGGGTCCATGGCGTGGTGGACAGCGGTGGACTGGCTGGGCAAGGGCCAACGTTGCTCGTCCGGCTTGACCGGGCTCAGAAGATATTTGGCAAAGAAGGACTTATCAACTCGGTGGCCGTCTCCAACCTGGGGGGGGTTTTCGAAGGGGCTGAGGTGAGCGATGAGGTCACAGACGCTCTCCGGGTATTGTTCGCCGATGGGGCCAACGCCGCCCAACTTCAGGCCTTGCTCAATCGAGAAGATGTCATCCAGCAATTGAACCTCTTGGCACCCACTCTGAGTGGAAAATTGGCCAGCGATCTGAGTGCATTGTTGGATGGACTTGGTGGGCGTGAGATGAGCGACGAGTTCGTAGGCGCTCTGGCCGATGATGGTGTCCAAGAAGTAGTCTTGAGCGCAGTCAGCGAGGCCGAATTGGATGAGGTGGGACGTCAGGCTAGCACGTTATTTTCCGGACTGGCTGAGTTCCGGGTGCTCGATATCAAGAAACAGGTGCTGGATGAAGCGGATCGGGCCGGCTCCGGAGTGACTAGCATCTTCGTCATCATGGGCCTGTTCTCCATCATGGTTGGGGTGTTGTTGATCTTTTTGATCTTCGTCATGTTGGCGGCTGCCCGGCGTTCTGAGATGGGTATGGCGAGGGCCGTGGGCGCCAAACGTCGTCACCTGGTCCAGATGTTTATCTTTGAGGGCACGGCCTACTCCATCGTTTCCGGCGCGGTAGGTGTAGTACTAGGCCTGGGGGCTAGCTCTGTGATCGTTTTCACAGTCAATAGGATCTTCGCATCAGGGGGCGCCGGAGCTCCGGAGAACTTCACAATGTTCGCACACTACGAGATCAGAAGCGTAGTTGTCGCGTACTGTTTGGGAATGGTCATCACCATGGGCACTGTCGGAATATCGGCATACCAGGTTAGCCGGTTAAATATTGTGGCAGCGGTCCGCGGACTGCCCTCATCGACGCGCCGATCTGAAACTCCGTTCCGCGCCCGTCTTTTGGCCCTCCTACGGGTGTGCTACCACCCGGCAGCTTTGGCCGGTACTGGAGTCTGGGCCTTAGTCAAGTTGGATGTGGCTAAGGGGACTGGATTATTGCTCAGGTCTGTATGGGCAGCCACTACTTCTCCTCCGAGATTTTTCGGTGAAGTGGCTCAGGCCCTTTGGGTGCCCATGAGCCATGGTTGGCTAACCGCGGTGGCAGGAGTTCTATTCACGTGGCTCGGGGTTTCGTCTGGTGAGGCCGCTCCGATCCGAATCGGCGTAACTTTGGTTATCATAGGTATTGGCTTAACCGTCAGGACGCTTTCCCACCGCACCAGACTCCGGCCAGATGTAGGAGACCGTGCCGCCTACACGTTCATGGGCGTAGCGAATCTGGCCTTCTGGGTTCTTCCGTTTGGGGTTTTGAGATCGATCTTTGGGGACGTTGATGGCGGGGTAGAGATGTTCTTCATCTCCGGTATCGCCATGGTGGGTGCGGCCGTCTGGACGGTGATGTACAATGCCGATCTTCTCCTGAGATTCCTCACTTATATGACTGGTCCTTTCGGTCAACTAAGGCCGGTGCTAATTACTGCTGTGGCCTACCCAATGTCCGCCAAATTCCGGACCGGACTGACCTTGGCCATGTTTGCCTTGGTTATCTTCACATTGATAGTGATGTCTATCCTCACCGAGGCTTTCAGCGCCGCGGTAGGTGACTCCGAGCGAGTGGCCGGCGGATGGGACATTCAAGCCTCCGTCAATAGCAGTACCCCTATAGACGATATCCGCCGAGCCATAGATGGAAAACCAGACCTGGAAAACCAGGACATTACGACCATCGGCGGCTACACCACTTTCCCTGTGGAGGCCCGAAGCGTTGGAGCAGACGACCAGCGGTGGGAGTTCTACGCCATACGTGCTGCCGACGATAGATTCCTACAAGAAACCGGGGCCAATCTGAAGCTGTTCGCTAGCGGCTACGAGACCCAAAAGGATGTTTGGGCGGCAATCCGGGAAGACTCTAATCTGGTGGTTGTCGATTCTCTGGTTGTTCCATCCAGGGAGGGATTCTCCGACGACGAGATACCATTCGAGATTGAAGGGGTTTACTACGAGGACACCAAGATGGAAGCTATCGATATTGAGGTGCGAGAGCCTCGCACTGGCCAAGTTATTTCCATGACAGTCATCGGTGTGCTGGACAGGCTTACCGATGCCTTTGGGCAATTGGGCGTGGGTATGATCGCATCAAGGAACGGAATCGATGAGGCCATTCCATTCCGCATACCAACGACTACCTATCGGTTTAAGGCTGCCGAAGGTGTTGATGTAGATCTGCTATCTAAGAACCTTGAATCGGCTTTTCGGGAGAACGGAATGGAGAGCGATGTGTTGTCTGACCTGGTGGATGACATCGCTTCCGCCAACAGGGCTTTCAACTACGTATTCACCAGTTTCATGGGTTTGGGTTTGTTGGTGGGGATAGCCTCGCTGGGAGTGGTAAGCCTGCGTGCGGTGGTGGAACGCAGGCAACAGATTGGCGTGCTGCGGGCCATCGGCTACCGTAGGCGGATGGTTCAATTTAGCTTCCTCACAGAGTCGTCTTTCGTCGTGTTGATGGGAATAGCGATCGGAGTGGGCTTGGGCACGATCATTTCATGGAACATAGTGCAGGACATACAAGAGGACGTCGAGACAATCCGGTTCGCTATCCCTTGGCTCCAGATAGGCATCATAATAGCAATCGCTTACGTGTTTTCTCTGGCGACCACTTTCATGCCAGCGCGCCAGGCCTCACGCATCTATCCCGCCGAGGCACTGCGCTATGAATAACAACTCGATTGGTGTTAAGGAAGGAGCTTTGATATGACAGACAAATCATCAGTCAACGACGGCGGATTCCGAGTTATTGGCACCTCTCCCATACGCCACGACGCCACGGATAAAGTCACTGGACAGGCCCGCTACGGCGCCGATATCAGCCTACCTGGCCTTCTTCACGGCAAGATACTGAGAAGCCCTCACGCTCATGCTAGGATAAAGACCATCGACGCCTCCAAAGCCCTGGCACTGCCTGGTGTAAAAGCGTTTATGACATCTGACGATCTGCCTGTACTGTCTGGCCGACCGGCGGACGTGGCCGAAGGGTCTCCCCTGAACCCAAGGTTCCTTAGTAACAACGTGATGGCCAGTGGCAAGGCCTTATACAAAGGTCATGCCATAGCTGCGGTGGCTGCGGACAGCGTGCATACCGCCGAGCTTGCACTTTCTCTCATCGAGGTAGATTACGAGGTTTTAATTCCCGTATTGGATGGGAAAAAGGCGATGGAGCCAGGCTCGACGATCCTGCACGATCGACTGTTCCACTCTGAGGGTGAATTCTTCCGCCCCGGCGGGCTTCGAGATGACGATGATGATGGCTCTTCTACCAACATCGCTAGCCACTTCGTATTTGAGTTAGGCGACCCTGAGCAGGGCTTCAGAGATGCTGACGTTGTGGTGGAACGCGAGTTCCGGACCAAACCGGTGCACCAAGGATACATAGAGCCACACAGCGCCACTGCCCGTTGGGACCGTGATGGACGTGTGACCGTTTGGGGCAGTTCTCAGGGCCATTTCGCCATCCGCGACTTCACTGCTCTGGTTCTTGGCGTGCCCGTATCTCAGGTCAAAGTGGTGCCCATGGAAGTGGGAGGCGGTTTCGGCGGAAAGCTGGTGGTTTACGTCGAGCCTGTGGCGGCCGTGTTGTCTAAGAAAACGGGTCGGCCGGTAAAGATTACCATGACCCGGGCTGAAGTCTTTGAAGCTACCGGCGCCACTGCAGGTGGCTATATCAGGGCGATGATAGGTGCTACTAACGACGGCCGCATCACCGCCGCCGCCGCTCATTTCGTATATGAGTCTGGAGCGTTCCCTGGAGCGCTGGTCAATCTTGCGTCTCTTACGGTCTTCGCGCCATATGACATAGCGAACGTCCGGTCTGAAGGTTACGACGTGGTGGTTAACAGGCCCAAGGTCGCGCCCTACCGCGCACCGCTCGGCCCACCCGCCGGGTTTGCCGGAGAGACCCTGATTGATGAACTGGCCGCCAAGTTGTCCATGGATCCAATTGAGTTCCGAATATTGAACGCCGCCAAAGAGGGAACGCGCCGGGTCACCGGCATCCCCTACAAGAAAGTGGGCTACGTGGAGACTCTTCAAGCCGCCAAGAACCATCCCCACTACAACGCACCCCTTGGCGGACCCAACAGAGGTCGGGGTATTGCAACCGCCGTCTGCGCCAATATCACTGGCCCGGCTAGCGCTGTGGTTAGCTTGCAGCAGGACGGGAGCGTCGGATTGGTTGAAGGTTCAGCGGACCTCGCCGGCAGCCGGACCGCTGCAGCCATGCACGTGGCCGAGGTCCTGGGCGTCTCGGCTGAGGAAGTGCATCCTTCCATCGGAGATACGGATTCCATTGGCTACACAGCCATCAGTGCCGGTAGCAGTGCTGTTTACAAGACCGGTTGGGCATCATTCGAGGCAGCTCGCGATTTGCTGAGCCAACTGGCAGCCAGGGCCGCTTTGGTCTGGGATGTTCCGGTAGAGGAAGTGGACATCGCCGACGGCGTTTTCACCCGCCGCTCCAATCCGGAGCAACAGCTGACTCTAAAGGAAATAGCTGCCCGGCAGAATGCTACCGGAGGGCCGCTGATCGGCCGGGCCGGCGGTGCCTGGGGCGGGGAGAGTCCTGGCTTCGCGGTGCACATCGTGGACGTTCAAGTTGACCGTGATACAGGCAAGACGGACATAGTCAGGTACACCGCCCTCCAAGACCCTGGCACAGCGGTCCATCCCACCTATGTGGAAGGTCAGATCCAGGGTGGTGCGGTTCAAGGGATCGGCTGGGCCTTGAATGAGGAATACGTGACCAACGACCAGGGCGTTATGCTGAACTCCAGTTGGCTGGACTACCGAATGCCTATCGCCAAGGACCTGCCGATGATCGACACCCAGATGGTTGAGGTGCCCAATCCCGAACACCCAACCGGTGTGCGTGGAGTGGGTGAGGTTTCAATAATTCCACCGGTTCCCGCCATAGCCAACGCCATCAACCAGGCCATCGGCATTCGCATGTCAGAGACGCCTATGTCCCCCGGCACAGTCCTTGAGGCCATCTGGCAGAAAGGAGAGTAGCTAGAATACCTATGGAGTGAGGATCACCTTGCCGTGGGCGCCCCGGCTGGCCAGGTGCTGGTGGGCCTTGCCGACCTCGGCTAATGGCAGTATCTGGTCAATAATCAGTTTGGCTTTGCCTTCGCTGATCATGGGGAACATCTCCGCCATGGCCCCTTGGTGGTCCAGTGTGCCGACCGGAGACCGGCCCATGCTGAACCCAATAACGGTCCGGTTATTGGACGTGATATCCGAAGATACCAGATTGGCTGATGTCTGTGAGGCGTTTCCGTAACTGACCAGTGTTCCATAGGCAGCAAGACATCGGACACTCTTTTCCAATACTTCACCGCCCACACACTCGGCCACCAACTGGACGCCTTCACCCTTCGATTCCTCTTTGACCACCTCTTCAAAGTCGGTCGCAGTGTAATTGATGGTGATATCCGCCCCGAGGGACTTGCAGAGGTCCAGTTTGTCCTGGGTTGACGCCGTGGCTATAACCTTGGCGCCCCAGGCCTTGGCGAGCTGGATAAGGACAGTACCCACACCCGAAGCTCCTGCCTGCACCAGTACAGTGTCACCCGGCCGCGTGTGCCCTCTGCTCTTCAGGATGTGGTACGAGGTCAGGAATACTATGGGCATGCCCCCTGCTTCCACAGGGTCAAGAGAGTCGGGATAAGGGAACACCAAGTTGCCGTTGATCCCCACATATTCGGCCTGGCTGCCCGGCCCCATGGCCATCACCTTCTGGCCCACTGATATTCTGCTGACCTCGGAACCTACGGCAGTGACCGTTCCTGCGGCTTCAAGCCCCATGGATGAAGGCAAGCCGGGACCGGGGTAGTTGCCCCCTCTACGGAGGATGTCAGCGTAATTTACTCCGGCCGAATCCACTTTGATCATCACATGGTGGGGTCTGAGAGTTGGCTCTGGAACGTCCTCGATCAAGAGCTTGTCCACGCCACCGAACTCGTTCAATCTGACCGCTTTCATCTGAGGGGCCTCCATATGGTGCGATATTCCCTCTCTCCTGCAAGGAGGAGTGTTAGGGTTGGGGCTTTGCTTCTCAACGTTGTACTTAGAGGAGAACTCTACGTGTAGCCCCGGAACTGTGAAGAAGTAAGCACGTCTTCGTTGATGGTTCGGACGGGTTCCCCGCTGGTGAATGCCCGTACATTTTCGATAACCCCAGCGTAGAAAGCCTCGTAGCTGTCGTCAATGACGTAGCCAAGGTGAGGGGAGATCAAGGTGTTTGGTGTCTTGAAAAACGGATGATCTTTAGGCAATGGCTCAATAACAAATGTGTCCAACGCCGCCCCGGCGATGGCCTTCCGTTCAAGAACATCGATTAGTGCCATTTCGTCGATGATCGGCCCCCGGGAAGTGTTTACGATGTAGGCCGAAGGCTTCATGAAAGCTAGGTCTGATTTGCCTACCAAGCCCCTAGTACGGTCGCTGAGTACCAGATGGACCGAGACGATGTCAGAGTCTCTGAATAAAGTTTCCTTGTCCACCAGAGTAGCCCCGCATTCATTGGCGCGCTCGTGGGTCATGTTCTGACTCCAAGCGATGACGTTCATGTCGAAGGCCTTAGCGACCCTAGCTACCAATGAACCTATGTGGCCTAACCCGATCAGTCCCAAGGTCTTGCCTTTGACGCCGATTCCGACAGTGGTGCCCCAACTGCCGGCCCGAGATCTCCGCTCCTCCTCTGGGATGTGCCGCAACATTGCTAGTATCAGACCCCAAGTTAGTTCGGTTGTGCCTTCACCTCCGCCGTTGGTTCCGCAGACCGTAATCCCCAATTCGCTGGCCGCTTCTATGTCGAAAGACGCGTTTCTGCGGCCGGTGGTAATCAACAACCGGAGGTTGGGCAGCCTGGACAGCACGGAGCGTGGGAACGGAGTGCGCTCCCTCATGCCCTGCACCAAGTCGAAATCTCCCAGTCTTTCTACAAGCTGGTCTTCATCGACGATGTGGTCTTGGAAAAACTCGACTTCGACCCCGGCGGGTAGCTTTGACCAATCGGCCAAGTCTTTGGCAGTTCCTTGGTAATCGTCCAATATCGCTAGTTTCAACTCGATCAACTCTCTATATGATTATCGGATAAGGTCCTACTTAAAGACCGGCATGACCTTCTCAGTAACGATGCGCAGGCTTCGAAGCACTCGCTCTTCTGGTATTAAGCCACCTGCGTTCAACTCGGCGACCACTCCGTCTAACCCTAACTCTTCTTTCAGTTGGGTGAACCGGTCGACTAGACTCTCTGCAGTCCCAAAGGCGATTTTGGTTTCCAGCATGTCTTCATAACTGAGGGCTTCTATCTGGTCTGCCCGCCCGTTGGACAACTCGGTTGCATCCAGTCCAGCCTTCCCGGCCCGTTCGCGGTATAAGTTTCCCATACGCCCGAAGTAACCGCTTATGCTCTCGAAGGGTTCGTCCATGGCCTGTTCCATGGTCTCACCGGCGTATACCGGTATGCGCAAAGACACATCGCCTTCTCCGTCGTGGCCCGCTTCCTTCCAACTGCGACGGTACCGATCCACGTTCTCCCGGAGCTCGGGAATGTCCATTCCCCGCAGGCCGACAAATATAGGACGCCCAGCTTCGCCTAGCCTGACAAAGGTGTCAGGGGAGTTGGCAGCGACCCTTAGCGGCGGGTGCGGTTTTTGGTATGGAACGGGCGATATGATGGCGCTCTCTACGTTGTAATGCTTCCCGTGATAGGAGAACTCCTTCCCTTCCCAGGCTTGAAGGATGATTTTTAGGGATTCGGCGAACCGTTCCTGGCTCTCAATGTAGGGGATGCTGAAGACATCGTAGGACCGGGCGAATCCGCTGCGGCCGATGCCAAACTCGAAACGCCCTTCGCTGATGTGATCGACGGTGGCCACTTCCTCGGCGATGCGGAGAGGGTTACTCAACGGAAGAACGTACACCGCCATGCCGATTCGGAGCCGCTTGGTGCGGGTGGCTATGGATGTGGCGACGACGATGGGCGATGAGAGTACTGACCGAGCAGGGTTGAAGTGGAGTTCGGCCAGCCACACGCCGTCCAGACCCATCTCTTCGGCCGCGTCGACCATTCTGAAACCTTCTTGAAACGCCTGGGCTTCGTTGACCCCGTCCCGATTACCGAATTCCATGAATGCGCCAAAATGCATAAGGAGCTCCATTACTTGCTGAGATTGGGCCAGGCGCAAACGGCAACCAGCAGCCTGGGTAATGTCACGTTCACCAGATAGGAGTTCCCGTCTGGTAAGCAGTACGTTCCAAACTACTTCATGGGAGGGCAAGGGTCAAGAATATAGCCTTTCTGTCGTTCCTTGACCGGCACAGCCTTGCAGACTACCCTGAGTCTCAATTGATTGCGATCAGACGGTCAAACGGAATAAACAGAGGCGACAGATGGAATCGAGTCAATATGACGTAGCGATTATCGGCGGCGGCATCTTGGGGTTGTCCACCGCCATGCAGTTGTTGGAACGCGCCTCCGGGTGGCGGGTGGCGGTCGTTGAGAAAGAAGACGGACTAGCGACCCACCAGACCGGGCACAACAGTGGGGTGATGCACTCTGGCATCTACTACCGCCCAGGCTCCCACAAGGCTCGATTCTGCGTAGCCGGCCTAAACAACATGGTGAAGTTCTGCGAAGAGAACGAGATCGAATACCAGCAGTGCGGCAAGGTCATTGTAGCCTTAGAGGAATCGGAACTAGGCCGCTTGCAGGACCTTTACGAAAGGGGAACGGCCAACGGTGTCCCTGACTTGGAGATGGTCGGCCCGGAAAGACTGAAAGAGATCGAGCCCCACACCGCCGGGATAAAAGCCCTGTGGGCGCCACATACGGGGATAGTCGACTTCACCAAAGTGGCCGCCGCATTCGCTGACAGGTTTCAACAGGCGGGTGGAGATATCTTCACGGGGGCCGAGGTAAAGAACATCAAAAGCTTCTCCGGCTCGGTAACATTGGAGACTACCAAGGGCACACTCCAAGCTAAACACCTCATCAACTGCGGTGGGCTGTACGCCGACAAAGTGGCATCCATGACCGAGGAAAAGGTCAGCGTACGTATCATTCCGTTCCGGGGCGAGTACTACACACTCAGGCCGGAGAGCCACTATCTGGTGTCCGGGTTGATCTACCCGGTGCCTGACCCCCAGTTCCCCTTCCTGGGCGTCCACTTTACCCGTAACATCAAAGGGCATGTCGAGGCCGGCCCCAACGCGGTGATGGCGCTGCGCCGGGAGGGATACAGGAAGCGGGACTTCAGCCTCGGCGATAGCCTAGGCAATCTGGGTTATCCCGGCTTCTGGAAGATGGCCCTCAAGTATTGGAAGATTGGCATGGGTGAGATTTACCGCTCCTACAACAGACGGGTTTTCTTGCATGACCTTCAGCGTTTGATACCCGAGATTCAAAACTCTGACCTGGACAGCGGTGGCTCTGGGGTCCGGGCTCAAGCGGTGGCCCGAGACGGCTCGTTGTTGGACGACTTCAGCATCATCCAGGGGCGGAACGCCATCCACGTGCTGAACGCCCCGTCTCCGGGGGCAACGTCCTCGCTCGCTATCGGTGAACACATAGCGGGGTTGGCGTTAGAAAACTTCGGAGACGCCGCTTAACTCAATAATCCCCGCTTATAGCCGCAAAGCTGGTTAAGCTGGGTGTACATAATCTTGCTGGTCACATTGGCCCTGCGTATAATCGGGCCTGCCGCAAGGCAACGGCGTAGAGAGGATGGCTGGCATAGTTGGTTGAGTCTGAACAAAATCTGGACTTGGGCTCCATATATGCGACTCAGGACTCGGTCGACGAATACCTGCGCTCGGTCGGCGATGCTCTCCCAATCTATCAAGAGACCGGCATCGCGCCCCCATTATTCTCAGCCGCCTCTGCCTTAGGTGCTTTGCTCAAGGAATTGGCACTACCACCAGGTGCTATCCACAGCCTCCAGGAAGTCGAGACCGTGACCCCCGTCGCTATCAACAGTCAGGTTAGCGTTAAGGCACTGGTAGAGAAACCTCGCCGCCGCGCTGGGCTCGAGTTTTTGACTGTTGTTTGCACCGTGGAGTCTGCTGGGGCAGTAGTTCTCAAGTCTAGAAGTACTGTTCTCGTACCCGGCGAGAACTCGCCAGAGGCACCGCCTAAAAAAGAAGAAAGAAACCAGGATACTGGATGGGCGGAAAGTGGCCTGGGGGTTATCTCAAGAAGTATCAACCAAGAACGCCTGAACGCTTACGCCAAAATATCTGGGGATGACAACCCGCTGCACTTAGACTCAGAGTTTGCTGCCACGACTCCATTCGGCGGAATAATCGCCCATGGCATGTTGACTCTAGCATTCGTATCGGAAATGATGACAGCAACTCATGGACAAGACTGGCTCCAGACCGGCAGTCTTCGGGCCAGATTCAAGGGTGCCGCTTACCTCGGCGACCAGGTGGAGACTTGGGGGGATCTAGCCAAAAAACAAGACTCATCTCTGACCTACGCTGTGGGTGTTAGGCAGAGCGACACTGGGCAAGAACTGATAACCGGATTTGCCGGTCTCACGATAATTCAGGAGTAATAACCTTTTAGCGATCCTACCAGTGCACTGCCTAAGGCACTGGTAAGACGAGGAAGGAACATAATGCAGAACACTAGGGATATCCGATCGGCGCCAGTTAGAGTAGCTATGGACGCCATGGGCGGAGACCATGGACCGATTGAGACGGTAAGAGGGGCTCTGACCGCAGCTAAAGCTGATAGTGTCGAGATAATTCTTGTTGGAGACCAAGGCCCGGTTGAAGACGAACTAGCCAAACATGACACGACCGGCATCTCCATCAGTGTGGTCCCCTCCCAAGGTAAGGTCGGCGATGACGAACACCCTCTGCAAGCTATGCGTACCAAGCCCAACTCCTCGGTGGTGGTCGCGACCAAGTTGGTCAAGAGCGGCGATGCCGATGTCATGGTCTCCATGGGCTCCACTGGCGGGTCGATGGTCAGCGCGGTATTGAACCTCGGCTTGATGCCGGGCCTCGACCGGCCTTGTATCGGTGGCCCTTTTCTCGGCTTGGCCCCCAATACGGTTTTGATGGACATCGGCGCCAATATAGATTGCCGTCCGGCCCTCCTGCTTAACTTCGCGTCCCTGGGCGTTTCTTGGGCCCGCACTTACATGGGCATAGAAAACCCTAGAGTTGCCCTGCTGAGCGTAGGCTCAGAATCGACCAAGGGCAATAAACAGGTACAGGAGGCTTACCAAGTCTTCCAAGACAGCGGAATGAACTTTGTGGGTAACGTAGAAGGCATGGACTTCTTCACCGAGAAGGCTGAAGTAATCATAGCCGACGGCTTTGTCGGAAACATCCTGATCAAGTTCACCGAGGGTCTTGGCCAGGCGTTTGCCGCCTATGCCCAGAGAAGCTTAGGTACCGCCCTAGACGAGACAACCGTATCAAAATTCGCCGCCGAGATGGTTCAATTGACCAATCGCACACGCTCCAACGGCGGCCCGCTGTTCGGCGTGAAAGGCCCAGTGATCGTGGGCCACGGTTCCAGTAAGGCCGACGAGATTACGGCTGCAGTGAGCACTGCCATCCGCTACGTTGACCTGGGAATGATCGAGATCATGTCGGAAGACCTGGCTAGTGTTAATAAAGAGGCTGCGGCCAAAGCCGCCGGTAGCGGCGCGAGCAGGTAGATTAGCTATATGGGCGGTATCCAACTGGACGGTAAAGTCGCACTGGTTACCGGAGCCTCCCGGGGGATTGGCGCCGTTGTCGCCCATCGTCTGGCCCAGGCTGGGGCCAGGGTCGGCGTTAATTTCCACGCCAGCTCAGATGCCGCCGAGATTGTTGTCGACTCCATTAATAAGGCCGGAGGAGAGGCCATTCTAGTTGGCGGAGACGTATCTCTGGAAGAACCCGCTGAAAAAGTGATTAAGGACTTGGTAGACCACTATGGCCGCATCGACATCCTGGTCAACAACGCTGGCATCAACAAGGACCAACTGTTGATCAGGATGAAGCCAGAAGACTTCGACAGTGTGATGAACGTGAACCTCCGCGGTGCTTTCCTTTGCACCCGATACGCTATGACCCATATGATTCGGCAACGCTCCGGCCGTGTGATTAACATGTCGTCGGTGGTGGGTCTCTCAGGCAACCCAGGCCAGGCCAATTACGCTGCCGCCAAGGCCGGATTAGTCGGTCTGACTAAGGCGGTCGCCAGAGAAGTTGCCTCCCGCAACGTGACGGTTAATGCACTGGCTCCAGGCTACATCACGACGGCCATGGTCGACGAACTGAGTGAGGAGACCCAGGACAAGATACTATCCACCATTCCCATGGGCCGCTTCGGGACACCCGAGGACGTAGCCGAGGCTGTGATTTTCTTGGCCGGTGACGGGGCGAGCTATATCACCGGCCAAGTGCTTACAATCGATGGCGGGATGATCGCCTGATTTCCGTCCCCTGGTCTTGTCCCTTCCCTGATCTGAACCCTGGAATACCGCCCTGTATAATGTCGCCACGTTCTACGATTCTATACCCGCACCATTATCGGAGGCCCGCATGCGCATCACCACCAAGTTCCGGAAATTGCTCAACGATCCAGGAATCATTCAAGCCCCTGGAGCTTATGACTGCCTTACGGCAAAGCTGATCGAAAAGGCCGGCTTTCCAGCCGTTTACATGACTGGAGCAGGAACGTCAGTGGCCCAACTCGGTCGCCCTGACCTGGGCCTGGCGAGCATGACTGAGATGGTTGCGAACGCTGCTGCGTTGGCCGACATCTTGGAGGTGCCACTCATCGCCGATGCTGACACTGGTTACGGTGGAGTGTTGAACGTGCGTCGGACGGTCAGACAGTACGAACGGGCCGGTGTGGCGGCCATCCATATAGAAGACCAGGAGATGCCGAAACGCTGTGGCCACCTGGACGATAAGAAAGTCGTCTCCACAGAAGACATGGTCCAGAAGATACGGGCAGCTGTGGACGCCCGCACCGACGATGATTTCACCATTATAGTGCGTACTGATTCCATCGCAGTCACCGGATGGGACGATGCCATGCACCGCTGCGATGAGTACGTAAAAGCTGGTGCCGACGCGCTGTTCGTCGAAGCGCTACGCACCCCGGAAGAGGTTGAGCGGGCCGGCAAAAACCTCGACATTCCGCTGCTGTTCAATTTCGTTGAGTCGGGGAAATCACCATTGCTATCGGCTACTGAATTGGAGAGGCTCGGATTCAAGATAGTTATTTATCCTGCCAGTGCCCTACTGTCGGTAACCCATGTTGTGGAGCAAGTGATGGCCCAATTGAAGGAAAAGGGCACCACCGCCCATCTGATGGATAGCATGGTTAGTTTGCAAGACTGCTTCGAAGCTATGGGTCTCTCCAGCATGCTGGCCGAGGACGCCCAATTCGCCATACACGCTTAGGATTCCGACACCGCTCCAGTGGAAAGGTGGTGGCCGGAGACCTGGTAACGGACGTATTCCTATTTTACCGGAGATACCTGCTAACGACTCCGGTGAAATGACAACTGTCCCTCCTCCTCAACGGCAACCTTAGCAACGGAGATTGCACATGGCAAATGTAGTTTTGGTTATCGACATGGTTAAAGGGTTCTTAGAGCCGGGCCACAATCTTTATTGCGGAGATGAGTCGAGGCAGATAATCCCCAATGTCCATGCTTTATTGCTCAGACAGCAAGCGGAGGGCTCCAAGATACTTTTCATATCGGACCACCACGACCCAGGAGACCTGGAGTTCCAGATATTTCCGGTTCACTGTGTGAAAGGGACAGAAGAGCCCCACGTCATTTCGGAACTTTCAGGGTTTGTGACTGAGGACAATGTAATTCCCAAGAACCGCTACAGCGGGTTTTTCAACACGCCTTTGGAAGCCAGACTGTCCGCAGCGAATCCGGACAAGGTCATCATCTGCGGAGTTTGCACTGACATCTGTGTTCTCCATACTGCATCAGATGCCCGCAACCGCGACTACTCTGTTGAAGTGCCCGCTGATTGTGTGGCTAGCTTTAAATCCGACGCCCACGATTGGGCGCTATCTCATCTCAGAGACATCCTCGGCGCAAACGTTATCTAGACCGGTCTTTCGTCCTTGCTATTGCCGGAAAACCCCGGGTATGATGGCCCAGATTCACCCGTCCTCAATTTAGGAAGGCGCGATGCTCTACCGTACACGTAGGTACTCCCAATGGGACGGCAGCCAGCAGATTTTTGAACTCGACGCCGACCAGTTAATGGACCTCCTCTCCGAAGATATCCTCAACCACGGCGACGTTATGCAGGCCCTGCGGGACATGATGCGCCAGGGACCCCAGAATCGCGATGGGCAGCAGATGCCTGGCCTGCGCGAATTGATGGAACAACTAAAGAACAAGCGCCGCCAGCAACTCCAGCAACACAACATGGACTCGGTGGTAGATGACCTCAAAGAACGCTTGGAAGAGGTCGTTAAAACCGAACGAGAAGGCATCAAACGCCGGCTGGACGAAGCCCAAGGCCAAGTTGACGCCGACGATGGTGAAGACAAGGATCAACAGCAGAGTTTGCTCGACCTGCTGAAGAAGCGCGCAGATAACAACCAGGAGAAGCTGGACAACCTCCCCGAAGGCCTCGGAGGTCAGATTCAAGAGCTTTTGGAATACGACTTCATAGACCCAGAAGCTCAGCAGAAGTTCCAAGAGCTCTTAGACTCGCTGAAGAGCCAGATGGCTCAGAACACGGGCCAGCAGATGATGGACCAGATCAAGAGCATGTCGCCTGAAGACATGGCTGCTACCCGAGACATGATGGATCAGCTTAACCAGATGATCAAAGACAAGTTGTCCGGTAGTGAACCGGACTTCGACAAATTCATGCAGCAATTCGGCGGTATGTTCGGTGACAATCCGCCTCAGAGTTTTGAAGAGCTGATGCAGCAATTACAAGAGCAGTTGGCTCAATCTCAGTCCATGCTGGACAGTATGTCTCCGGAAGCCCGCCGCGAGATGGAAGACGCCTTATCCCAAGCCTTCGACCCAGAGACCCAGCAGGCAATGGCTCAGTTTGCATCGTTGATGGAACAGCTGATGCCGATGGACGACCTGCGCCGTCAGTACCCGTTTCTTGGCGAGGATAGCCTGACCATGGAACAGGCGAAGGAGATGATGCGAGACCTTCAGGAGTTGGACCAACTAGAACAATCCCTCCAAGAAGCCATGCGTACCGGGAACATGGAAAACATCGACCCCGACAAACTAGCCGAACTCTTGGGTGACGATGCCCGCCGCATCTACGACGAATTGGACCGATTGCGGAAGATGCTTCAAGAATCGGGCTATGTGACTGACAACGAAAAGATGGACCTAACTGCCCGGGGCATCCGCCGTATCGGCCAGAAAGCCCTGAAAGAGGTCTTTACCCACCTGAAGAAAGACCGCATGGGTAACCATCAGATGGACGCCCGTGGCGCTAATGGCGACCTTCTTGGTGAAACTAAGATTTACGAATTCGGCGATCCGTTCCAGGTCGATCTGCAAGCTACAGTCAAGAACGCCGTGCTCCGAGGCGGCCCTCAAGTGCCGGTTCGTCTTAGACCGGAGGACTTTGAAGTTTACCGGAACGAGCACATGACCCGGTCCTCAACCGTTCTGTTGTTAGACCAAAGCCGATCTATGGGCCTATTTAACAACTGGCAGGCGGCCAAGAAGGTCACTCTGGCTCTGATGGCACTTATGCGAAGCCAATACCCGAGAGACAGCCTCCATATCGTAGGATTTTCGGACTATGCGCGTGAGATCAAAGAAGAGGACCTGGCCAAATGCAGCTGGAACTCCTGGGTGTCCGGCACCAACCTGCATCATGCCTTGATACTCTCCAGAAAGCTGCTTTCCAAGGAAAAGGGCGGTACTCGACAGATACTGGTGGTAACCGACGGCGAGCCCACCGCCCACCTGGAAGGCGACCGGGCGTTCTTCGCCTATCCGCCCAGCCACCGTACCGAACTGGAGACCCTTAAAGAGGTGCGCCGTTGTACCCAGGAAGACATCTTGATCAACACCTTCATGCTGGAGAACAACTACCAGTTGGTCAACTTTGTGGAGCGCATGACCCGTATCAACAGCGGCCGCGCCTTCTACAGTAGCGCCGACAACCTTGGTGAATACCTGCTGGTGGACTACGTAACCAACCACCGAAAACGGGTGTCGGCCTAAAAAGAATCTGGCCGTTAACCCACTTATGGAAAGGGTTCCGTTCTGGTAGAATGGTGTGACAATTGAATATTCGGTGGGTCGTGCGGCCGGTCTTAGTCAGACTTGGCCACACTTTTAAGACGGTCCCGTGAGGCTGGCAAAGTAGAGCGTCCCGAATCTCCGCAGCGTGCGTCTTGTGCACCTATTGCGCGATTTGCTCATACCCTTGCCGGCTGAAGGCAAGGGTTTTTTGTTGTCCGCCGATGATTCACCTAGGTAAGAGAATGCAAGAGCGACAAATAATGAGCCAAGAGGACGTGCGGCGCGCCTTAACTAGGGTGGCCCACGAAATACTTGAGCACAATCGTGGTGCGGAAGATCTCGTTATTGTGGGCATTCACACGAGAGGGGTGTATCTGGCACGCCGAATTGCTGCCAATTTGGCGGAGTTTGAAGGTGTCGAGGTGCCGGTGGCCACTCTGGATGTCAGCCTTTACCGGGACGACCTTAGGGTTCGTGACCAGTCACAGACCAAGCTCCAGCCTACGGACATCCCCATAGGTATCCAGGGAAAACGGGTGGTTCTTGTCGATGACGTCCTGTATACCGGCCGGACCATCCGAGCCGCGATGGACGCGCTGGTGGATTTTGGCCGGCCGCAGCTGATTCAACTGGCCATCCTGCTGGACCGAGGTCACAGAGAATTGCCGATTAGGGCGGATTACGTGGGCCAGAACCTGCCAACGGCTATCGAAGAGCGTGTGAAAGTCAGGCTGTTGGAGACTGACGGCGCCGACGAGGTTGCTTTGGTCTTCGACGACTTTACTGATGAAGTTGAATGAGTTAATGGCTAAACGAAATGGGGAGAATTAAGAATTACTGATATGAGCCTCTCCAGAGCCACAGAAGCCTTGGAAATTGCCGACCTACTGGCCCAGGATTCAGCGGCCAGAAAGCACGTATTGGACCTTGACGATTTCTCGAAGAAGGAAATCGCCGAAGTCTTGGACTCTTCCCGTAGTATGAAAGAGGTGTTGGGAAGAGATATCAAGAAGGTCCCTGCCCTCCGCGGCAAGGTGGTAGTCACTTTGTTCTACGAGGCCAGTACCCGCACCCGAATATCTTTCGAAGAGGCAGGGAAGGTACTAAGCGCTGACGTGATTAACATGTCAGCCTCCGGTAGCAGCGCTGAGAAGGGCGAGTCGCTGTTGAACACTGGTTTGACTATTCAGGCCATGGGCGTGGACACCATCGTCATACGGCATCCCCATTCTGGCGCACCCCATCTGTTGGCCCAGCAACTAGACAAAGTGAGCGTCATAAACGCTGGCGACGGCCTCCACGCGCACCCGACGCAGGCGCTGCTGGATCTATACACGGTTCAAGACAAGCTCGGTAGCCTTGAGGGGAAGAAGGTTGTAATCGTTGGAGATGTGCTTCACAGTCGGGTCGCCCGTTCAGATATCTGGGGGTTCGCCAAGATGGGCGCCAAAGTGGTCCTCTCAGGGCCAGCCACACTGATGCCGCCGGACCTGATACGTCCCAGTGCCAACCTGGCACGGTCGCTCTTTGCATCGCTGGTGGAGGTTAAGACTAACCTGGACGAGGCCATCGAAGACGCGGACGTAGTCATGGCTTTGCGCCTGCAGCGGGAACGGCAGAACGCCGGTTTCCTGCCCAGCTTGAGGGAGTACATCCGCCGTTGGCAGGTCACTGATTCAAGGCTGGAGCGAGCCAAACCTGGCGTTATGGTTATGCACCCAGGACCTATGAACGAAGGCATAGAGATTAGCAATGACATCGCTCACGGCGGTAACTCTGTGATCGAAGACCAGGTGACTAACGGTGTGGCCGTGCGCATGGCACTGCTCTACAAACTGACCATCGGACCCGGCCAAGAGGCTTAGGCTCAGATAATGGATAGACACATAGAGGGAGCGGTGAGTGGAAAACAATAACATTGTGATTCGCCAGGCCAGGATAATTGACCCTAATGGGCAGTTGGATTTGGTGGGTGATTTGTTGATTGCCGGTGGAGAAATTGTCGCCGCTGGCAGATTAGACCTCGATCGAATACCAGAAGACAGTCTTGTCATCGATGGTACCGGTTTGGTGGCCTGTCCTGGTTTCATAGACCTGCATTGTCATCTGAGAGAGCCGGGCTTTGAGTATAAAGAGACCATCGCCGCTGGCTCCAAGGCAGGAGCCAAGGGAGGGTTCACCACCCTATGCGCCATGCCCAATACAGATCCTCCTATAGATAATGCTGCAGTGGTTGAATTCATCCATGAGCGAGCCAGACAAGGCTCTGTGGTGCGGGTACTGCCCATCGGGTGCGTCACTAAGGGACGCAAAGGCCACGAACTGTCCGAAATGGAAGAACTTGCCAGTGCCGGTGTGGTGGCCTTCAGCGACGACGGCGATCCGGTTTACGACTCCAACCTCATGCGGTTAGCGTTGGTCTACAGTCGGGACCTGGGGCTGCCGATTAGTAACCACTGCCAAGACAAATCCCTCTCCTGTAACGGCGTGATGGCCGAAGGCCCGGTGGCGACGCATCTGGGATTGGAGGGTATACCTGCTGCTGCGGAAGAGGCTATGATTGCCAGGGACATCGCCCTGGCTGAGGCTACTAACGGACTCCTCCATGTGGCCCACCTCAGCACTGCCGGCAGCGTTCCGCTGATCCGCGAAGCTAAAGCCAGAGGGCTTGCGGTTACAGCCGAGGTCTGCCCTCATCATCTGACTATCACAGACCAATGGGCCATGGGCCGGAAGGGAGAACCGTCCGAGGCGGCCGGAGAGATGGCATATGACACCAGCACCAAGGTGTACCCGCCGCTCCGCTCCCAAAGGGACGTTGACACCCTGATTGGAGCATTGGCTGACGGGGTCATCGACTGCATAGCCACCGACCATGCGCCCCACGACTTAACCAGTAAGCAGGTAACCTACCAGGAAGCGGCCTTCGGAATCAGCGTGCTTGAAACCGCTCTGGGTTCGTTGCTGCAGTTGGTCCATGCAAAGAATCTGAGTATGGGGGCTTTGGTCGACCGGTTGACCGCTGGCCCTGCCAAGGTTCTCGGCGAGAGCTACTCGGGCTTAGGCTCGTTGCAGCCGGGCACTGCCGCTGATGTAGTCCTCTTTGACCCGGAACAGGAATGGACGGTAGATACCGCGGAGTTCGAGTCCAAAGGCAAGAACACTCCTTTGGACGGTACCAAGCTCAAGGGCCGAGTGATGGCCACATTCGCCTTAGGCAGGCTGGTGTATCAGAGCCCGAGCCTGAAGTTCAATGAGAACCATACCAGGTCGAACGTGTAATGGCGGGCGGAAATCAGCGATCGGATATCATGATACTGGGATGGGTGCACTAGAATGCACGATTCAACGTATCTGGTTTTCCAAGACGGATCAGTCCACGAAGGTGTGAGCTTCGGTGCCGAGGCAGATGGCCTTGGAGAAGTGGTGTTCAACACCAGCATGACCGGTTATCAGGAAGTCCTGACGGACCCGTCCTATGCAGGACAACTCGTGACTCTTACCTATCCGCTGGTCGGCAATTACGGCATTAACCCTGAGGACTTTGAATCCGACAGGATACAGGTGGGTGGATTAATCGTCCGGGAGAACTGCGAACTGCCGAGCCACGGCCGTAGTGACCTGACCCTGCATGAATTCCTGGCCGGCCAGGGCATCCCGGGAATCGCGGAGGTTGATACCAGGTCTATCACTCGGCAGATCCGGTCTCAAGGAGTGATGTTGGGCATCATCACAAACGGCGATCCGGACGTGGCGCTGAGGCGGTTGCAGGACTCTCCGCCTTACGGCCACCGGGATTATGTGGCCACCGTCACCACGCCGGATGGGTACAACTGGGATGGGGATAACGAAGACCTGATTGAAGCGAAGCACCGAATATTGGTTACCGACTGCGGCCTCAAGTACAACATCCTGCGGCAACTGCGCCGCCGCGGTTGCAGGGTAACTGTGGTGCCGGCGTCCACTCCTGCGGAGGAGCTATTGGCTATGGAACCGTCCGGGGTCTTATTCTCTCCTGGTCCTGGAGACCCTAAGTTGTTGGAGTACGTGGTGGATAACACCCGAAAAGTTTTGGGGCAGGTCCCGGTTATGGGAATCTGTTTAGGGCACCAGATTATCGCCCGGGCGCTTGGGGCTGATACCTTCAAACTGAAATTCGGCCACCGGGGAGGGAACCATCCGGTAAAAGACTTGGACGACGGCCGCGTTTACATAACGGCACAGAACCATGGTTATGCTGTCAGTCCCGACAACTTGCCCTCAGGCTTGGAAGTCTCACATATCAACTTAAATGACCAAACTGTGGAAGGATTTCGCCATAAATCCCTACCGTTGTTTACCATACAATATCATTCCGAGGCTTCACCTGGACCCAGGGATAACGAATATCTCTTCGACCAGTTCATCGATATGGTCGAGGATTTCCACGGCTAACCCTCAGATACCTAGAAGCCAAGAAGATTTATAATCAGGCGCAACTGCGCCTTCGAAACAAGGAGGAAATAACTGGAACCAAGGCGATTTACGGATAGGGCGAACTAAAAAGCCCGACCTACTTATTCCAACCCCAACAGGCGTGTTGATTTTTGGAGGATTATTTTGTCTTCATTCGCCATGTTTTTGCTGGAGGGGGGTGTGGATGTGGCGGTGGCAGTAAACTTTGACAACGTGGCCTCTTTTCTAGAAGAGGAAACGTCCCAATACTCATGTGGTGAGTACATTTACAAGATTAGAGCAGGCAGAGGGACTCTGGGGCAGCACTGGGACCTCGTGGTAAACGCCATGGACCCGAGCATGGAGGGCCAGCCCTTATTTCCCTTAGGACGGATAGAGGTCGAACCCGAAGGCCCGGGAATGGTGAACCTGAGGGTTCCACCCCGGTTAGAACAGACGGTTCACGGAGCTGATGCTGCCGATTGGGACGGCAAACTCTTCGGCTCATTCGTCTCACAGTTGTTAAATTCATTGCATACGCGACAGTTGATAGAACTGCCGGGCATGCTCCCTACTGGTTAACTCGCCGGAGATTCCGTCGGGGCTTGGCGGCTGCGTAGCCAAAAAGTCCAGCCGGGTATAACATCGATAGGCGTATTTCTTAGACCCCAGATGGGGCTGTGGCCGCAGAGCACTGCGGAAAGGGAGACAATCATTCCCGTAAAACCAGAAAAAGTGCTCGTGATTGGCTCCGGCCCCATTGTTATCGGGCAAGCTGCCGAGTTTGATTACGCTGGCACCCAAGCTTGCAAATCTCTCCGTGAGGAGGGAGTTAAGACCGTCCTGGTCAATTCCAATCCGGCCACCATCATGACCGACCAGGGCATAGCAGACCGTGTATACATCGAGCCGCTCACCGTGGAAGTCCTGGAAAGGATTATTAAACGGGAGCGGCCTGATGGTATTTTACCTACCCTAGGAGGCCAGACGGGTCTGAACCTGGCTGTGGCCCTGGCTGATGCCGGAGTTCTGGAACGCTACAGCGTGGGCCTCTTGGGCACTCCGCTCGAGACGATAAGGCGCTCCGAAGACCGGGATTTTTTCCGCACTTTTCTCCACGAGATAGGCGAGCCCGAGCCAGAGAACGAAAGCGTCAACACCATGGAAGAGGCATGGGACGTGGCCAAGCGCATGGGCCTGCCTCTGGTTGTGCGCCCTGCCTACACCCTGGGCGGCAGCGGCGGGGGCATCGCCAACACTGAAGAGGAATTCGAGAACTTCGCCCGCTCAGGACTGACGGCCAGCCCTATCTCTCAGATTCTGCTAGAACGTTCGCTGGTCGGCTGGAAAGAGATCGAGTACGAGGTGATGCGGGACGCCGCCGATAATTGCATCACCATCTGCAACATGGAAAACCTCGATCCTATGGGCGTTCATACCGGTGATAGCATCGTTGTGGCACCAAGCCAGACATTAAGTGATCCGGAGTACCAGATGCTCCGCACGGCCAGTCTAAAGATAATTCGGGGTCTTGGCATTGAGGGCGGGTGCAACGTCCAGTTGGCCCTGCAGCCACATCCCAGAGTCTGCGAGGCGTTGGGTCAAGAATGGAATCCAGAGTCACCATACTATGTGATCGAGGTCAATCCCAGAGTCAGCCGAAGCTCGGCTTTAGCTAGTAAGGCCACCGGCTATCCAATAGCTAGGGTCGCCGCCAAGATAGCCGTGGGCAAGACCTTGGATCAGATCGAGAACGCCGTTACGAAACAGACCACCGCGGCCTTCGAGCCGGCACTGGACTATTGTGTGCTCAAGATTCCCCGGTGGCCCTTCGACAAGTTTCCTCACGGCGACCGCCGAACGACCACCCAGATGAAGGCTACTGGTGAAGTCATGGTCATAGAGCGGTCGTTCGAGGCTGCATTGCAGAAAGGCGCCCGCTCCCTGGAACTTAGTGGTCGCACCCTCCTTTGGGAGGACCCAACTTGGCGAACCGAAGGAGACTTGTCTCTGGAAGACCTACCCTTAGGACCTAATGACGAGCGATTGTGGGGTTTGATGTCGGCTCTTCGCCAGGGCGCCACCGTTGACCAGTTGGTTGAACACACCTATATAGAGCCCTGGTTCCTCAATGCTCTAGAGCGCACGGTGCAGATGGAGCGCCGACTGCTGCGAGACGAACTCACGCCGAGTCTGCTTAAGTCGGCGAAGCGGATGGGCTTTTCCGATAGCCAGATCGGGACTCTGGCCGACATGCTTCCGGAACAGGTGCGTAATCAACGTCATGAATGGGGCCTGAGACCCGTCTACAAGACGGTGGACACCTGCGCTGCAGAATTCGAGGCCGCGACTCCTTATTACTACAGCACATACGACCTAGAGAATGAAGCGTTGCCTTTGGAAGGTAAACGGGCGGTTGTTATAGGCAGCGGTCCCATCCGCATCGGTCAGGGCATTGAATTCGACTATTGCAGCGTCCACGCCGCAACGGCCCTTTCAGAAGCCGGCGTGCGCAGCATAATGATCAACTCCAATCCGGAAACGGTGTCTACTGACTTCGACGCCAGCGACCGATTGTATTTCGAGCCCTTGGATGAAGAATCAGTGAGGGACATCCTTGAGAACGAAGAGGTGAATCACGAGCCTCCGGCCTCAGTTGTGCAATTCGGTGGACAGACCGCGATTAACCTCTCTCAATCACTTGCTGCCGCCGGGTTACCCATTCTTGGGTCGACCGCCGAGGTGATTGACATCGCCTCGGACCGGCGCAAGTTTGAAGATTTTCTCGGACGATTGGGTATCCCTCAGCCTCCTGGAGCAGCGGTTACCTCTGTGGAAGAAGCGCTCCAGGTCGCTCAGAACATTGGGTATCCGGCCGTGGTTCGGCCCAGTTACGTTCTTGGCGGCCGCGCGATGGAGATAGTCCAGAATGCCACCGAGCTTATCCATTACCTGACTGCGGCGGTCGAGATGTCCCCGGATAAGCCGGTGTTGATTGACCGCTATCTAGAAGGCAAAGAATGCGAAGTTGATGCCATATGCGACGGCGAGCAAGTACTGATACCTGGCATAATGGAGCATGTGGAACGGGCTGGAGTCCACAGCGGCGACTCGATGGCCATCTATCCGGCGCTTAATTTGAGTTCCAGGGAAGTGGAGACCATCGTCGACTACACGACCCGCATTGGCCTGGCCCTCGAAGTTAAGGGTCTGATGAACGTCCAGTTCGTAATCCATGGCGGCGGCGCGTACCGGAGCCCTGCTACCCCTCAAGATGAGAGCGAACCCACGACAATCTACATTATCGAGGTGAATCCCAGGGGCAGCCGGACCATACCATTCATATCAAAACTGACCGGAGTCCCAGTGGCCAAATTAGCTACCAGGGTGATGCTGGGTGACACGCTGCGAGAGCAGGGTTATTCGGGAGGACTATGGCCGGTGCAAGACTTGGTAGGCATCAAAGCACCGGTATTCTCCATGGCCAAGCTGGTAGGAGTGGACTGGCACTTGGGTCCCGAGATGAAGTCTACAGGAGAGGTAATGGGAGTTGACCGCAACTTCCAGATGGCCCTGACCAAGGCCCTAATGGCGGCCAACTTGGAGATTAAGCCGGGAACCGGAGTCTTGCTCAGTATTGCCGACCAACACAAGGCTGAGGCCGTGTCTCTGATTCGAGACCTCACCGCTGCAGGATGCCTTTTGTACGCTACTGAGGGAACCGCCGCCATGATATCTGCAATGGGGTTGTCAGTGAGCATGACCACTAAGCGGCTCAGCGAAGGCCATCCCAACGTGACGGACGTGATTGAAGATGGTAGCGTCAGCGCGGTGGTCAACACCATCTCTGGTTCACCCGAGGTAATGCGCGACGGATTTTACATCCGGAGAGCAGCGGTGGAGAAGCACATTCCCTGCTTCACCTCTATGGACACCGCTAGGGCCGCGGCGGAAAGCCTCTCGGTAGAACTTGCGGCTTATAATATCGCGACCATCGGAGAATACCTGAAGGCCGACTAACCCTTACCAATCCATCTCCGTCCCCAGGCCATTGGCTTTGGCTGAATCGTAGGCCAGTTTGGCGGCGGCCACGTCGGCGACCCCGGTCCCCATGATTTTTGCGTAGACCACCTGGTTTTCGTTGTCGCGTCCTTTTACAGCTTTTGAGACTACGTGCCTAAGTTCTTGGACTTTGCTCCATTGGACTATTCCCTTATCTACGGCGCTACAGAGGTCGCCAGCTTCTATTGTCGCTTGTTCGGTTGAGTCTACGATCAGCTTGTCTGCGCGGGCGATGGTGGCTTCATCCACTTCACGGGCGCGCCAGGTGGTGGGACCGGCCCCGATCAAAGTGGCGCCGTCTTTCAGCCAAGCTCCTTCGACCACTGGTTCCATTGTGGCCGCGATGCAGAGGACTATGTCGCAATCGCGCACTGCGGCTTCATTGCTGTTGGCGGCGGAGACGTCCACGCCCATCGCGTTTGACATTCGGCGGGCGAACTCTTCCCGACGCTCTGGGTTTCGCGAGAAGGCTCTAATCTCCTTGATGCCTCTGACCATCGACACAGCCTCCAGTTGGGTTGGGGCTTGGCTGCCTGTCCCGATGATTCCCACAGTGGTGTCCCCGGGATTGGCCAGATGCTTCACCGCCACACCCGTAGTCGCCCCGGTTCGTAGTTGCCCTAGGCGATTTGCTTGAGTGTAGCAGAGAAGCGCTCCAGTGTCGGCGTCGTAGAGACTTACCTGGAAGGAGTAGGAGCCCTTGACTACCGTATAGGTCTTCACGCCAAGGAGCCCTTGGTGGAATAGGCCGCCGCCCATCACTGACAGCATGCCGCTTTCGGCGATAATCTTCCGGCGCGTCATGTTATGCGCTTGACCGTCGCCGTATTGATGTTGCATGGATTCAATGGCCCCGAGCATGGCACCCATATCTACGCACTGGGCCACATCTTCATCTTTGAGGAAAAGAGTCATTCCGGAAACCTCCGCTGTCGCCGTGACGCACAAAGTCCAAGGCCGTTTGGTGCAGCCTAGTATACGACCGCATAGAGTCGGTGGCTACAAGGTGGGTATGTTAGTTGCCGGCGTGAAGCAGGAGATGGCTGGCTGGAATCTATTTGTAGAAGTTCCGGTTCTTCGCGAGGTAGTGGCGCCACTCTGAGGGGATGTTGAACTCGTCGTAGATGGCGCTTACAGGACATGCCGCCACGCAGTAAGAGCAGTCGATGCAGACAGATGGGTCTATGAAGTACTGCTCTTCCGATTCTAAAGTGTGGATACAATCAACCGGGCAGACCTCCAAACAGGAGGCGTCTTTAACCCCGATGCAGGGTTCAGTTATTACGTAGGGCATACCATTCTCTTGGCGGAAAGATTATGAGCCTTTAGAGTCATCGATTTTTTTGATGCTATCAGAAAGCAGGCCATTAGCCAGCGCATTATCGAACGCGGACTACCCCAAAAACAACCGGCAATCAGAGCCATTTTCAAATCGCCAACTTATTTTGTCAAGGGATAGTATATGATATATTATATCGGTTATTCGGTGGTGCAAAAAGAGGGGATAACATGGAACTCAGGGAACTCATTAGTTTTTATCATGTTGCCAGGGTGCGCAGTGTGTCGAAAGCGGCCCGCACGTTGGAGCTGGGACAGCCAACGGTGACCACTCACCTGAGGAAGTTGGAAGATGAGTTCGGGATAACCCTCTTCGACCGTATCAAACGTCCTATCCAATTGACCTCAGAAGGAATCACGCTTCTGGAGCTGGTGACCCCGGTGGTCACCTCCGTAGACGCACTTAAAACTCAGATGGACTATTCCGAAAAGCGAGGTTCGTTCGTCGTCGGCGCATACCCCGACCTGGTGACCCATCATCTGCCCTCTGGAATCCAGAGGTTCCGCGAAGACTACCCTGACGTACGTATCAGGTTACTGGCGCGATCTTATAACCCATTAGTTCAATTGGTCCGCTCCGGAGAGATAGACCTGGCTTTCTGTTCGTCACCTCCGGTCGACGACACTACGCTCGAGTTCAAAGAGCTATTCAAATACAACACCGTACTCCTGACCCCGCCCGGACACGATCTTATACAAGATCGTCCAATCAGCCTTGATGACATCACTGGATTTCCCTTAATTCTCACGGCGCCGGAAAGCCAATTGCGGCAGAGGGTGGAGCAGGCCTTCAAGGCCCAAGGATTGTTGCCGGATGTGGTGCTCGCTTTGGACGACACCGAGTCCATGAAACGTTACGTTGAAATTGGCATGGGTATCGCCATCGGCAACGATTTCACTTTGCATGCGGAGGACCACAATAGATTTGGAGTTCTGAGGCTTGACCACCTCTTCCCGAGTTCCGTTATAGGTGTCTGCACCCTCCGGGGCAAATTTGCTGGTCAGGCGGTCAGAAACTTCATAGACATGATGTCTGAGCAGATCAGAGGTTTTCATGCGGAGCTTTGGTCCAAGGAAGAGAACGAGGCCATGGCACGGTTGGCTTAAGTTGGACCTGATGGTTAATGCGTTGGGGCGTTAGTCTCTAAGAGCCCTCCGGAGATAATCCCGCTGGGGGCACTACCTCCTTCAACCGCTGCGCCAACCGAGACCTGGCCAAAAGTACGTACCTTCCGCATTCCTGGCAGCTAATACCGATGTCGGCCCCAAGTCTGGATACGGTCCAGAGGGATCCGCCACAAGGATGGGCTTTCTTCATCCGCAGAACGTCGCCGATTTTTAGCGCTAGGGCCATTCTTTCCCGTCAGACTCCAGCACTTCGTTGATGCTTGTTCGCAGCTTATCTGCCTCCTGGGCCGCTGCTTGGGCGAAGTCAGACCCGTTGGATGCGTAGATGATTCCTCTGGAAGAGTTGATCAAGGCTCCCCGACCACGGCTGTCCGTACCGTGCCTCACTGCTGCTTCCAAATCGCCGCCCTGGGCTCCTACTCCAGGAATCAAGAACGGCATGGCTGGGCAGGCAGCCCGAACCTCCTGCAACTGTTCAGGGACTGTAGCCCCCACAACCAGACCTATATTTCCGTTGATGTTCCAATCTTGGCAGGCCAAGGCCATGTTCCTGTAGAGCGGCATGGAGGTGCCGTCCGCCACAATCTGCACGTCCTGGAAATTCGCCGAACCTGGATTGGAGCCACGGCACCATACGAATACGCCTTTAGCCTCGTCTTCTATGAATGGAGCAACCGTATCCTGGCCACCCCATGCGTTGATGGTGATGGCATCAAATCCCCAGACCTCGAATAGGGCCTTCGCGTAAGCCTTGGCGGACGGGCCGATGTCCCCTCGCTTGGCGTCACCGATGATTATTGCAGTTGGGGCGGCGGTCCTGATGTGGGTGATGGTCTTTTGGAGATCTTCCAATCCTGCCAGTCCCATGGCCTCGTAGAATGCCAGGTTGGGCTTGTAGGCGCAGACGGACCCGGCAGTGGCGTCAACGATAGCCCGGTTAAACTCGAAAACGTCAGGAATCGGCATCCTAGCCAAGTCAGGATCCAAGCCCACGCAGACCAGGCTTTGGGTTGCCGTTGATGCCTTGTCCAACCGATCGGTAAAGCCGCTCATCGCTCTCCTCATGCACCTCATCCAACCGCAACCAGCAAGTGGCAAAAGTATACACGAAGCTGCACGTGACACCGCCATCATTGGACGGCCGAATATTGCTAGTGATCGACCTTGGTTGTTACCATAACGTGGCTAGGCGAAGAGGGATGATTTGAACTTGGGCGAAGACTTGATCGAGGGTGTCTTCCTAGAGCGGGTGAACCGATTCTTAGCCCGTGTTGAAGTGGCCGGGCGAGAGATCGGCGTGCACGTAGCCAACTCAGGGCGTATGAAAGAGTTGTTTGTCCCTGGCTGGCGGGTCCTACTGCGTCCCGTTCTGGGTGAGAACAGAAAGACCAAGTTTGATCTTGTTCTGGTGGACATGGGAAACACCCTGGCCTCGGCAGACTCCAGGATGCCCAACGCTTTGGTCGCGGAGGGCGTGGCCAACGGACACTTGGCCCAGTTCAGCGATTACCCGGAGGTGCGCCGTGAGGTGACCTTTGGTGATAGCCGTCTGGATCTGATGCTAGAAGGCCTAAACGGCAGATGCTACATCGAAGCAAAGTCTGTGACTTTAGTGGAGAAACAGGTGGCCTTATTCCCTGACGCTCCTTCCGTTCGCGGCGCAAAACACCTGCGCACTTTGGAGACTGTGCTGGAGGCCGGCCACCGTGCCGCCGTGATCTTCGTGGTTCAAAGACCTGATGCCACGTCCTTTGCCACCAGCGACCCGTCTGACCCTAATTTGGCGGCAGCTCTCCGGTCAGCAATGGCCGTTGGCGTAGAAGCTTACGCTTATAACTGTGAGGTCACCGAGCGCATGATCAGGCTCGACCAGTCCCTGCCAATCCGCGACTACGCCGAGGCAGTTGGCGATGCCTGACCCGAGTTCCGTGGCCGTCAGGCTCATGGACATCTTTCACCGATTTTACACAGCCTACGGCCCTCAGCACTGGTGGCCTGGCGATGGCCCATTCGAGGTGATTGCTGGTGCTATCTTGACCCAATCGGCAGCGTGGACCAACGTGGAGATGGCTCTGTCTAATATGAAGTCCGCAGGTTGTTGGTCCCTGGAATCAGTGCATCGGCTCCCGGAAGGAGAACTAGCTGTGCTAGTGCGCTCGTCAGGTTACTTCAACGCCAAGGCCCGGAAGCTGAAGGCGTTTGCAGCCCATGTGATGGACAACTATCAAGGAGACTTGGAGCTGTTCCTGGCCAAACCTCCTGCACTTCTTCGGGAGGAGTTGTTATTGATCCACGGCATCGGTGAGGAAACCGCCGACGACATCATGGTCTACGCCGCTAGGCAACCGTCGTTCGTCATAGACACCTACACCCGCCGCATCATGGACCGCATTGGCATGACCCCTGACACGGTCCGCCCCAAGTACGGCGACTACCAAGCTGTGTTCCACACCTACGTTCCCCAAGATATCCAGCTTTACAATGAGTTCCACGCCTTGTGGGACCGCCATGCTAAAGAGGCCTGCACCAAATTGAGCCCCCGTTGCGTGGACTGCTGTCTGCTGGACATCTGCCTCACCGGCCACCGGCTGAAAGCGGACGGCTAAATTGACCCCTAACACACCTGCGCTTATGATGCCTTGGTCACCGGAAACCCCATAAACACGGAGGTCTGATGCAAGTAGTTCGCATCTACACTGGAGACGACGACGAGTCCCATTTTGAAGAGCTTGATCTACCCTATGAGCAGATGGAGACATCGGAGAGGACGGCTGTTGAGAACGCCGAGAACATCCACTTCCGCCGATACCAGCCAGGCAGTTTCATCGATTGGCATCCCGCTCCGCGCCGACAATATGTCATTACCCTAGAAGGTCAGGTTGAAGTCGGCCTCGGAGACGGCACCAAACGTGTCTTCGGTGCTGGAGACGTTCTTTTGGCTGACGACCTGACCGGACGAGGCCACACCACAGCGGTTTATGGCGACAAGCAACGAGTCTCAGTAGCCATTCCGGTCACCGATTAACCCGCCTAATCTCTCAATCGGAGTCAAACATGCCTTTCGCTTATATAGACGATACTCTGGAGATGTTTTACGAGGACGATTGTTTCGCTGACCCATGGCGTAGTGAACCGGAGACGGTCGTGCTCCACCACGGTAACTCCAAGAACACCAAGCTGTGGTACGCCTGGGTGCCTTTGTTAGCTCGCCAATATCGGGTCATCCGGTTGGACGCCCGTGGCTTCGGCCAGTCTTCTGTACCACCTGAGGGTTACGACTGGTCTTTAAGTAACTTCGGCACTGATCTACTGAAGCTACTGGACATGCTGGAACTGGACAAAGTCCACCTTATTGGTGAGACGGTGGGCGGCACAATCTCGCTCCAGTTCGCCTACGAACACCCGGAGCGACTGCACACCCTCACTACTTGCACATCGCCCTACAAATTCGTCGGTATAGACACCTACAAAGAGTTCTACAAGATGGTGAGCGAAGAAGGGGTGCTGGCTTGGGCCCAGAAGACCGGTGGCCGAAGGCTGGAACCGGGAAAGTCGGACCCTGCTCACCATGAGTGGTACGTGAGACAGATGGGCCAGACGGAACAGAGGGTGGTCTTGGAAACACTTGCCTATCTTGCTACACAGGATTTGTCCGACCTACTGCCCCAAATCAAGATTCCAACATTGGTGTTGGCATCGGAGCAGAATGCCAAGGATAACCCAGATCGCACCACACTCTTCGCCGAAAAACTTAGCAATGGCAGGTTGACTACCATCCCTAGAACCAGTGGCTATGTACAGCACTCGGCCCCCGAAGAATGCGTCCTAGCCTGGCGCCAGTTCCTGGGTGAGATTAGCGGAAACTAGTCCTTGAAAAAGGGACCAACGCCCGTTTTCCCATTGGAACGTAGTGGGGGTTGTTGCCTATCTTGAAGTCTGCCCTAACCCCTACGACCGTCCGGCAGCAAACCTTTCCACACTAGCGGAAGAGAGGATCATTGTTTTTCTGGGGATAGAAAGCCTAGAACAACGATCGGGACTGGCCACCGTCCACGTTCAGGCAGGTGCCGGTGATAAGGTTGGCTTTCTCCGAGGCCAGAAATGCTACCGTGTCGCCAATGGGTTCGGGCCAGCCGAACTTTCCGGCTGGCAGGTTCCGGTCGATGAAGTCCGCCACCTGCTCCGGGGTGCTGTTCTGCTGGAAGCGATCCCAACTACTGCCTGGGAAGTCGATGGAACCGGGGGCGATGCAGTTAACGAGGACGTTCTCCTTCATCAGGTTAAGCGCCATGTGTTTGGAGAAGGCGATC
This sequence comes from Dehalococcoidia bacterium, assembly GCA_022451945.1. GTDB lineage: Bacteria > Chloroflexota > Dehalococcoidia > Lucifugimonadales > UBA3495 > UBA9611. The sequence continues at coordinate 35,845 of JAKUNK010000010.1, read as the reverse complement.
AACGCCGCCTTGCCGGTCATGTAGTCGATGGACCCACCGTACTCTCGCCCGTAGATGGACGACACACTGATGATTCGCCCCCATTTCTGCTCCCGCATGTGGGGTAGTACCATAGCGATCAACTCAACGGCGCTGAACAGATTGAACTCGATTCCTTCACGGAAGGTTTCGACGCCGGTTTCTTGGAAGTCAGCGGTGCCTCGTCTGCCTCCCACGTTATTTATGAGAATGTCTGCTTCGCCGAAGGCCTTTACGGTTTCTTCATGGAAGTTTTTGAGGTCTTCTTTCCTCATGACGTCCGCCTGAACGGCGATGACTTCATACCCCTTGGCCTTGAATTCCTCCTCCGTAGCGTCCAGGTTCTCCTGTCCTCGGGCGCAGATCGAGACCTTGCAACCCTCCCGGGCCAGTGAGTCTGCAGCCTGTTTCCCTAGTCCGTGACTTCCACCGGTGACCATTGCTACTTTGCCCTGCAACGACAGGTCCATTGCGGCCTCCTGATCTCTCTTCCTGGATTTTGTCCCAGGGATTATAGATGCAGTCGGCCTTCGTTGCACCACACCTTGGCAAATCGGATCCGGTTGCGCTCGGGTCGGCTATAATTGGCTGCAATTGTAGGTAAGGGGTAAGGGTTTTATGCAAGCGCTTGAAGGAATCAAGGTATTGGATTTCTGCCGTAACGCGCCCGGTATGTTCTGCACAACTGTGCTGGCCGACCTGGGGGCTGAAGTTCTGATGATCGAGCGTCCTATGGACGAAGCCCGGTCTGCCTACGAGAAGCTGGTTGCTGGGATCGAAGGCGAGGATGATGAACGCCGGCACGCCGCCTTCAATGCTCTCCAGCGCAACAAGCGCAGCATCGCCTTGAATCTTAAGGAATCCGAAGCTCAGCAGATTTTCCATAAGTTGGCAGAGACTGCCGATGTGGTTGTGGAGGGCTTCCGGCCTGGCGTTATGGACCGCTTGGGTGCGGGATACGAGAAGGTCCGTTCTATAAACCCGAGGACCGTCTATTGTTCAGTCTCAGGTTATGGCCAGGACGGACCCTATTCCCAGATGGCCGGACATGACATAAATTACATTTCTTTCGCAGGAGCGCTAGGGTTGATTGGCGAACAAAACGGCAGGCCCATCATCCCGCTGAACCTCATCGCGGACTATGCAGGCGGCGGGCTTTGTGGCGCTGTTGGAATCTTAGCGGCCCTGATGGCCAGAGAAAAGACCGGGACGGGCCAGTATGTGGACATCGCCATGAGCGAAGGAGTCCTCTACATGCTCTCAGGTCTGGTTTCAGACGTGCTCTCCCGGGGCATTTCCGCGGAACGGGGCGGCAACCGACTGAACGGCGGTGCACCTTACTACAACGTCTACAGGACTAAGGATGACAAGTACTTCTCCATCGCGGCCATCGAGCCGTGGTTTTGGGAGAACCTGTGCCGGGCTCTGGACCGAGAGGACCTGCTACTCCACCAAGAGGCCCAGGGTACCAAGAAGATTGAAGTGGAACAAGCGCTGTCAGAGGCTTTCATGACGAAGACTCGGGAAGAGTGGTTTGAAACTCTGAAGGACGCCAATATCTCTGTAGGAAAGGTCTACTCTTTGCAAGAGGCGCTAGACGACCCTCACGCCCAGCAACGCGGTATGGTCCTTGAGATAGAGGCTCCGGGCATCTCTGAAGGCAGGGTGCGCCAGGTGGCGACATCTATCCATCTGTCCGAGACGCCAGGCCACGTTGGGCATCTGGGTTCGGTCACAGGCCAGCACACCGCGAATATTCTGGCGGAACTAGGATTTGAAGCTGGAGCGGTGGCCGATCTGGTCAACCGACAAGTCGTGCAGTAGTTTTCCGAACGGCTCAGTCAACCTGAGTTTAGGCTCCGAGCGTGCTATACTTGGAGCACTCCGATGAATGTTTGAATCGCATCTAAACACGCCCGTTGATTCGCAATTATTGGAATAACTAAGGCTTGTTAGTATCTATGACAGGCCGATATCTTACTGTGGGGATTATCTCTTGATCAAGCGATTTTCGGTTCTGTATGTTGGGCAGATTGACCTCGAGAATGTGGGAGCCGGTGGCACTGCTCCCGACGACCGCCGCTATACTAACGACCAGTTGACCCAGACTTACTCCAACGCACAAGCCTTGGCTAATCAGATGGACACCTCCGGCTTCTATTGTTTGTGGATGGCCGAACACCATTTCCAGCGGGAAGGCTACGAATGCATTCCAAATCTGACTTTGATGGGCACCCACTTGGCGGCGCAGACCAAGAACCTAAAATTCGGTGCCGCGTTCAATATCGTTCCCATGTGGCATCCGTTGCGCTTGGCCGAAGATTTCTCAATGGGCGATTTCCTGACCGGCGGCCGCCTGATCTTCGGTATAGGGAGGGGCTACCAAGCTAGGGAGGTAGAGACTTTTGGCTCCCCTCTCATCGATCAAGATGCCAACCGATCACTGTTTGAAGAGCAGGTCGAGATTATACTGAAAGCCTTCAACGAAGAGTCCTTCAGCCATCACGGCAAGCATTATGATATTCCACCAGATGTCCCTTACCGGGGCTATCAAATGAAAGACATCACCCTTGTTCCCCGGCCAACCAATCTGCCGGTCGATATTTGGCAGCCGATGACCAGTGGCCGCAGCATCGAATTTATTGCCAAGAAGGGGATTAAGGGAATGACTGCCCTTTGTGGTGAGGAGGTGGTCTCGCAGTTCTTCAACACATACCGGGACGCCGCTTTAGAAGCGGGCCGGTCGCTGACTTTAGGTCAAGACATGTCCTTGGGCTTCGGGTTTTACATCGCAGATACTGAAAAGGAAGCGATGGAAAAAGTCCGTCCATACCATGACGAGCGATACAAGTGGTTCTCGCCCTTTGGCTTAGTCCGCTACACCGACGAGCATGGCCGGATGTGGGGAACCCCAGGCGCTCCCGCCCGAACCCCTCAGGTGGAGGACGGTGTGCAGCAGAAAGCCTGGATCTGCGGACCACCCGAGCACTTCATAGAGACCCTAAAAGAAATAGAAGAGAAATATCCAGGTCTAGAAGACGTATTCCTTCAGTGGCCTGAAGGAATGCCTCTCAGCGAACTCAGTGATCAGTTGGAGATATTCTCCCAGAGAGTGATTCCCGCGTTTAACAATCGCGGTTAACCCAAGCGCGTAAGGCTTTAAGAGGCACGCTGCTCAGACAAGCATGCCCGGCGCAGGAGCGTCCATTGGCTGACCCAGAACATGTATCCCTGGCCCGGTTAGGGCCTAACGAGATCTCCCGGTGGCGGGAGGCTACCTGGCGAAGGCCCAACACTGAGATTCCCCGCTTTAGCCTCGGCTATCGTTTGGAAGATCGGGGAGCAGGCGAAACCTTCACTCCTGATTACGTGTATGGCAGGCCCTCGTTAGATCTTTCTAATGCGATGCTGAACTCCATTAAACTGCCCAGGGCCGATCTTGCCAATGACGACCTGGCCGGCGCCGACCTGACTGGTTCAGACTTGCGGGAGGCCAATCTTTCTGGGGCCAACCTCCAAGGCGCTCATCTGTGGCGGTCAAACTTGGCCCGGGCCAACTTCAAAGAAGCGAACATGGTGGGTAGCACACTTAACCGAACCGACCTTTCAAACAGTGTGCTCGCATTGGCCAATGTCTCTGGGGCCAACCTATCCTTCTCCAACCTATCAAACGCTGACCTAGAGAAGGCCAATCTATCTGGCGCGGACCTCAGCCAATCAGACCTTTCCTGGACTAATCTTAGTGGCGCCAATCTCCGAGGCGCGCGAATCGTGGGAGCCAATCTGGACATGGCGGATCTGACTGGGGCTGACCTCCAGGGCGCAACCATCATCAATACTAAACTAAATAGCACCAGCTTGATGCAGGCCGTCTGTGGAATAACCACCTTCGCCAATTGCGACCTGACCAGGGCTATTGGTCTTGATTCGGTGAAACACGCTGGCCCTAGCATGATATCCCTGGACACAATCTCTCGCTCGCGAGGCCAGGTACCTGCAGTGTTTCTTGAAGGGGCCGGTGTCCCGCCGCCTTTGGTCGCTGCCCAGGGAGCCTTCAGGGACTCTGGTTTTACCTACACGCGGGTGTTGCTGCTGGGGTCGGAAAGCGACGGAGAGTTCGCGGCCAAGATCAGGGCCAGCTTGGCAGAAGCGCAAGCGCCGACATGGTTCGTGGCTGCCGATGACGAGATGTCTCTGCAATCCGGCGCGATCAACCTGGATAATGCTGTTTATTACGACCGGCTTGTCTTGCTTTGCACCGCTGGTACTCTGGAGAACCCCATTACCACCCGCTACTTCGCCAGCTTGGTGAACGGCCAGGGAGCCGCCCAGGCAGACTCTTTAATCTCAGTGCCTACTGATGATCTGTTCTACCAGCGCGAGGACCGACTGTGTTCGGGATTGCGAAATGGTGTGGTGGTCGATTTTCGTGGCTGGCAAGACCAAGACCGCTATGATGATGCTCTCTCCGTACTGGTCCATGAGTTCACTGCGTCAAGCGCTTCAAACTCCCCCTTTTGACCGAGTTACTCGACCGGCGTCCCCTCGGCTAACATCAAGCAGGCCTCTCCCCACTGAACGCTGTTCGCCAAGTCCCAGTCGTCCGAAGACCCGGCAGGCTGCAATCGTAGTCCCTCGTCGCCGCCGTAGACCAACAGCACCACGCCCTCGCCCGAATCTTCGGCCAATGCCGACATGGCGATGCACGGCCCTTCCGAACTCCAGCCGGTGACGCGGCACCAGAGATCCTCGCCCATCGGGTTTGTTGCGAATACCCGAATGACCTCGGTCGGGGCGGTCAGCAGATCGAACATCCGGTGCAGGTCTAGCGGGCTGTTTTCACCACCGACCACTTCCACTTCAACCAGCATTCGTATCGGCCCCCTCAGAATTTTTCCTAATACTATCACTTGATACAGGGTTGGTAGTCAGGGACTACGACAGTTGATAACTGTCGGCTAAAACATTGACACCCTCAAGCCCCCTTCGTATCATTCCCTCAAAGGTGGGATCGCCGTTAGCAGGCATAAATTGTAACCGTAAAACTGAAAAGAATTAGAGGGGTGCAACGTGGCAATCGGAATCAAGTCATACCGTCCCACGGTTTCGGGTTCTACCCACATGGTAACCGCGGGGCATTATCTGGCCACCGCGTCGGGTTACCGGATACTAGAGCAGGGCGGCAACGCCACAGACGCAGGCGTCGCAGCTGGAATCACCCTGAACGTTGTTCTGCCTCAGTGGACCAACTTCGGCGGTGTGGCCCCCATCATCATCCACGATGCCCAGAAGAAAGAGACGGTTGAAATCAGCGGTCTCGGCCGCTGGCCCAAGGCTGCCAATATTGACGACTATCTGGGCAAATTCGGCGGCGATATGCCAGCCGGTATCCCCCGCACCGTGACACCGGCTGGGGCCGATGCCTGGATGACAGCGCTGAAACTCTACGGGACCATGACCTTTGAACAAGTGGTCACCCCAGCTATGGAGTTGGCGGAGAATGGCTTCCCAGTTCCAGCTACCCTGGCGTCTTATTTCGCCAAATCGGCCGGAGACGGTATAACCCATGAGACCGATGACCAGACCATGTGGCCCTCGACGGCCGAGATTTTCTATCCCGGAGGAAGGGCTTTCAAAGAAGGCGAGACACTGGTGCAAAAGGACCTGGCCCGCAGCTTCAAGCGCCTGATCGAGATTGAGCGCAAGAACGCATCCCAAGGCCGAGATGCGGCCATTCAGGCGGCACGCGACTTCTTCTACAAGGGAGAGATAGCGGAGGAGATGGTCAAGTTCCACCAAGAGAATGGCGGCCTCTTAACCATGCAAGACCTGGCCGATTTCCACGTCGGCGTCGGAATTCCGGCCCACGGCACTTACAAAGGGATAGACGTCTACACCTGTGGACCGTGGTGCCAGGGACCAGTCAGCATCCAGGCGCTTCAGATCCTAGAGGGCATGGACCTGAAATCAATGGGCCACAACAGCGCAGACTACATCCACGTAATACTTGAATCACTGAGCCTGGCCCTTAGCGACCGGGAAGCCTACTACGGCGACCCGGACTTCGTAGATGTGCCTATCCAGGGTCTGCTGTCCAAGTCATTCGCCGAAGAACGCCGGACTCGGATTAACATGCTGAAAGCCTTTGGCGAAATGCCAGAAGCCGGTGACCCTTGGCGTCACCAAGGCATGGAATCGCCGAACGGAAAGCCCTCTCGGCCAGAGCCTGTTGGCGGCGGGCTGCAGGCCGACACCAGCTATACTGCCGTTGTCGACCAGTGGGGCAACGCCTTCTCGGCAACGCCCAGCGACACCATCGCTTACAACCCTATCGTTCCCGGTTTGGGTTTCATCGTCTCCGGACGCGGCTCCCAGTCTTGGCTCGACCACGAACACCCCAGCTCCATGCAAGGGGGCAAGCGGCCCAGGTTGACACCGAACCCGGCGCTGGCCATGAAAGACGGCAAGGTTTTGATGCCCTTCGGGACACCAGGTGGCGACGTTCAACCTCAGTCTATGGTCCAGCTGTTCCTGAATGTTGCAGAGTTCGGAATGGAAGTTCAGGAAGCCATCGAAGCACCCCGCGTTTCCACCTGGGGCTTCCCTAACTCCTTTTGGCCTCACGCATACAACCCGGGCTTCGTTGGAGTAGAAGGCCGCATCGACCCTAAAGTGGTTGAGGATCTGCGGGGGCGTGGCCATACCGTAGAGGTCTGGGACGACTTCACCCCACGTATGGGCTGCCTCTGCGCCATCCACGTTGACCAAGAACGTGGCAGCCGCAACGGTGGGGCCGATCCTAGGAGAGATGGCTACGCCATGGGGCGATAGGATCGGCTTAAGCTGATTACAAAATGACCCCTGCATTCCACAGAATGCAGAGGTCATTTTCCTGGTTTATGGTTTTAACTGCCGAATAATTCCACCCCTCTTCCCAACCGTACCACGCCTATAGGAAGTGACAGTCCCCATCTATCTCGCAGTGGGGAGGGTTAAGCCGAGGGCGACGCCTCTATTACACCGGACTTATGCTGGTCGATGTCAGTTCTCTACTCCGCAGTCCTCCCGCCATCGATTATTAGCTCTGACCCGGTCATGAACGACGCCTCGTCCGATGCGAGGAACAAAGCTCCGTAGGCTACGTCCTCAGGCTTTCCCAGGCGACCAATGGGCGTGCGGTCCATTCGGTCTTTCCGCATAGCGTCGTCGGCCAGAAATCCTTCGGTCATGGGTGTCTCGATGGTACCGGGATGGACCGAATTGGCTCTGATCCCCTCGGAGGCGTACTGGATGGCCGTGGATTTGGTAAGCAGCCTCACTGCTCCCTTGGATGCGTTGTAGGCAGAGGTTAACTTGCTGCCTACAAGACCGGCAACCGACGAGATGTTCACAATAGAGCCACCTCCGGCATCTCGCATGGCCGGAATAGCGGACTTGGTGCCCAGGAACACTCCCTTGGCGTTGATGCCCATGACCTGGTCCCATTCATCAGCCGAAGTGTCTTCCACGTTGTGGGCCCGGTATATGCCGGCGTTGTTGACCAAGATATCCAGCTTTCCGTAGCGGGATACGGCTTCGTTGACCGCCCGTTTCCAGGCATCTTCGTCACTTACATCCAAGCTTACGAAAACGCACTCACCGCCAGCCTCGTTTATCTCGGCTTCTATCTTGCGGCCCTCGTCTTCAAGCATGTCTCCGATGATTACTTTGGCGCCCTCTTTGGCGAAGAGCTTGGCTTCAACCGCGCCCATCCCACGGGCCCCACCGCTGATCAAGGCGACCTTATTCTCTAATCGCATGGCGTTTGCTCCTTGTCTTGTCGAAATGTTGCTATTGGGCGGTCCAACCCCCGTCGATTACCAACTCTGCTCCGGTGACAAAAGAAGACTCGTCAGAAGCCAGGTAGAGTGCGCCCATGGCCACGTCTTCTGGCTGCCCCAACCTGCCCAGAGGAGTCGGGTCCACTCGTTGCTCTTTGAAGTCAGGATTGGCTATGGCGTCGGCGGTCATGTCGGTCTGGATGACGCCGGGATGAATCGAGTTCGATCGTATGCCGTCGGCGGCGTATTGGATGGCGGTGGACTTGGTGAAAAGCCGCACCGCTCCCTTAGAGGCGCTGTAGGCGGTTGAATAAGCTGCCCCTACCAGCCCCGCCACGGACGAAAGGTTGATGATGGAGCCGCCGCCCGCCTCCCGCATGGCTGGTATCACCGCCTTGGCGCCAAGAAACACGCCTTTGGCGTTGATGTCCATAACCTGGTCCCATTCGTTGGAGCTGGTTTCTTCCACTGCGTTGGTGCGGAAGATTCCGGCGTTATTGATGAGTATGTCCAGCTTTCCAAAGCGTCCTACCGCAGCGGCCACCGCCTGCTCCCACTGGGCTTCGTTAGTCACGTCCAATGGTACGAATATGCATTCGCCACCGGTTTCATTGATCTCCGCCTCCACCTGACGGCCTTCTGATTCTAGTAGGTCACCTATGACAATCTTCGCGCCCTCTTTTGCGAAGAGCTTGGCTTCGACGGCTCCCATACCCTTTGAGCCGCCGCTGATTAGGGCCACCTTATTCTCCAGACGCATGAACTGGCTCCTCCACTTGATAGTTGGGATGGATTATAGAGCTAAGCCGGGCAAAAGAAAGAGGCTCTGAGTCTTCAGGGTTTTCCACGCTCGATTCGTTCGGGAGATTTGCCGTTAGGTGCCCACTTTGTTTGAGGATTAAGGTATGCACGAACGCTCGGCCAAACTTGGCTCAGTTGGTAGATCCGAAGTAGTTTCGCAAGTCTGGGAATCTGTTCACGTGTTAAGGTTGGGCGCCTTATCTTTTTTGCTGATTTAGACTAATTCTGGTGCGGCTGGTGTATTCGTGGCTGGTGTGGCTAATTTGTCGTGTGAACGGTCACATCGTCACCTACTTTGGTCTCGATTGACCACAACTTAGGCCGTCGATAGAATGGATTGGTCCTCCATGGAACCGATTCCAACTAAACAGATAACGTTCATGGCCGCCTCCATCGTGGTGTGGGCTGGCATCGTCCTACTGGTGGCCTGCGGAGGCTCTGGACAGGCCGCTCGCGATTTCGAAGTGGTCCAGTTCGGCGGCGAAACGTTTCGGCTCTCCGAAGAAACGAAAGATAATGCCGTGGTGGTCAATTTCTGGTATCCAAGCTGCCCGCCTTGCCGTGAAGAGATGCCGGCCATTGAAGCCGCCTGGCAGGAACTGAAGGATGAACCAGTTCGGATACTAGGCCTCTATGTTCCCCAAGGGTTCGATTCGGAACAAGACGCTCGTGACTTCGTCGAGGAGCTCGGCCTGACCTTCGATTTCGCTACCGACCGTCTAGCGCGCATCGCGGAGGCTTACGAACTGGAATTTTTCCCAACAACCTTTTTCATAGACATGAAAGGTGAAGTGGTGGCCACTCACATCAGTATATTGAAGAAAGAAGAGGTCGTGAGGCAGATTAGAGCGTTGATTGAGGGATCCGCATCATAGCCGGCCAGATGGTCCTATGAACGCCTTAGATTGGATACTGCTCGCTATACGGTGGGGCCACGCCGTGTCCGCTGTGGCCTGGGTGGGCGGTGGGGTCTTCTACCTGATGGTGCTTCGTCCAGCCATTCGGCAGACCCGGGGCCTGCCCGCCGACACCGGGAGGGCGATAGGGGTCGAGTTCCGGGGCCTGGTCAGCACCGCCATCGCAGTCTTGCTGATTACCGGTGTTATCTTGTCCGTCTCAAGACTGACAGAAGACACCATCACCAGTCCTTACGTGATGGTGTTGGTTTTGAAGATAGCCTTGGCGCTCTACATGTTTTACGTCGTCCGGTTCATGCGCCAGAACAGTTATCCCGATGATCGAGAACCGGGAGATTCCCGATGGCAGAGGCTGCTTGGCCGACTTACTGGAACAACCGCCATTTTGGTGACTGGCATCGTAGTGATAGGATTGTCGGATATCCTTGATAGCCTGCTGGAAAACGCCCTAGTCTCGTAACCTACTAGCCAAGCTGGAGAACTGATGAAGAAAGACCTGATGGATATACTGGCTTGCCCAGTGTGCAAGGGGGATTTGGAATTACGCTCAGAGGAAGAAGAAGGCGATGATGTCATTGTCGGCAGTCTCGAATGCGTGGCATGTAGCGAGTCTTACCCGATCGAGGGTTCGATACCCAATCTGCTCCCGCCGGAACTCCGGAGAGAACTAGCCTAATAGGCAAGAGGTAATAGAACGGAGAAGACCCCGCAATAGAAATACTGTGGGGTCTTTTTTCGTTGCAAGATTGGCGGTTGGGTTAGCCTTCTCCGGTTAGGACTTGAACCACCTGTGGGGCCAATTCTTCAGCTCGGGTGCGGAGGGCTTCTCTGGTCATGTTCTCGATTGGATGAGCGGTAAAGATAGTTGGGTAGTCTTCAGCGCCCCACATCTTGGCCATACCCTTCGCAGTCGGGATAAAACGGTCGGTACAGATGGTGGCTGAGGGTATGCCGGCGTTCTCAACGTGAATCCCGTCGTGCACACTGCACGCACTGCAGGATCCTCAATCACCTATCGCGATAATCACGGAGTCAACCTTCTCAGTGAGCTCTTTCAACGCCGTGGGGTCGGCGGGTCGGGAGGCGCTGGGTTTACGGTGCCACTCGACGTCGGTTATCTCATAGCGCGTCCGCAGGACCTCTGCCAGTTCTTCCAGGAGGACATCTGCATTGCGTTTACTGTCGTCGATTATCCCCAGCCGGGTGCCGGCCAGGCTGGCCAGACGGGGCGCTCCGTCGAAAGGAGCAATGATGGGCTGGGTGACCGGGTTCACTAGTACATGTTCGCTCTGGGCCATTTGACTCCCTCTCAGTGTGCCGGTTTCGGCACTTTCAAACTCGTCTCTCAATTGTACAGTATCGCCCGCGTCAGTGAATATTTTCTGATTCGTGCAATACTCAATCTGCCGTCTGTCTACCTGATTTTTTTGGTGACGGCCGTGGACCCTACTTTGGGGCCCCAACTCGGAATCACTGAGGACATATTCGATTCTTCGCCTCCGGCGAAGACCAGTAGGATATCGTCGGGTTCAGGGATCAACGGAATCATCGTTTCGCTGTCACTCTGTTCAAGGTCGCCTTTCAGGACCATGGCCGCTTTGAGATCCGCGACGGACCGCTGGGTGCGGGTGAAGATGTAGTCTTTTATCTGGGCTTTGGTCCAGTCCTTCCAGAGGTTGGAGTTGCCAGCTATCGTCACTACGATTTGGCCTTGCCGGACACCGATTCCGGTGTCGCCCACCGAACCCGATGTGGACATGTTACTGCCCAAGCTAGATGCCACGTCGGCGATAGCCATCATGATGGGCTCCGGGTGGCCAACGGCCCTGATCTGGCGGGGAGACTCGCCAGCGAACACGGTGACTGTGCTCTCTTGGGGAGAGAAACCACGCTCCACGTGCAACGGCGTCCAATGAGTCTCGGTGTCGGCTTCGGCGATGCAATAGGTGTACTTGCCTGGGTGGCCGATGACGCTCCGGTCAAAGACGCCAGGTATGGCGGCGCAGGCGTTCATCAGGATTAACCGCACAGCCCGGCCGATGGTGGCATTGGCCCGGTTACCGGGGCCGAACAGGTTGTTACGTGAGTTAATATTTAGTTCTTTCGCCATCGGGCCGTTCACGATCGACAATATGGCGGAGCCGCCCATGCTGGAAGACGGGCCTACAAGGTTAAAGATGGGCTCCAACATGGCTTCGGTGGCGGCCAACACCACCGGCATGTACTCTGGTAGACATCCAGCCATCACCGCGTTGGAGGCTACCTTGCCGACGGTTATCTCGCGCCGGCGTTCAGGTAGTTCGCCGACTACCTCATCGGCAGGTCGGCCGGAATGTTCGATGAATTCTCCGACGCGTTGTTCAGTGGGAGGTACAACCGGTAGACCGTCGGTCCAGCCCAACTCATAGCAGCGCTCGATGGCCTCCAAGGCTGAGTCCCAATGGACAGTAGTGGTATCGCCTGGTTCAGGCAAAGTAGTTTCCTCCGATTGATTCAAAACCTTCGTCGCTCACCTTCTTTCTAGGTGAACCGAAGAATCTGGTTGCCGTGGTGAGGGCACGTTTGGCTCAGAGAAGGCGACCGGAAAACCGACCTTATATGCTCCTAGCTATTCTAGTCTCTCAGAGAGGATGCCCGCCCTAAACCTTGCCCACTCAAGAGTGGGCAAGGGACCTTTTCGAAGTTGGCCGATTACGGCTGACGGTCGTTAGCTACTTGGCCAGCGTGTACTTGGACAGCGATCGTAGTTCTTTGGGTGGGGTCATGTGGGACCCGCGGATCGTGAAGGATACCTCAGCTACGTAGATGGAACCCTGGGAGTCTACGGCGATGCCATGAGGGGCTATGAATTGACCTGGCCCCTCCCCTTCGTTTACATCGCCGAACTGGCTGACCAGGTCGCCCTTCAGGTCGAAGATGGAAACGCGGTGTCCTAGGCCTGGGGCATCGTCTACGCCGCCCATGCCGTTAAGCTCACCAACGTAGATATGTTCTCCCCAGAGGACCATCGAGTCAGGCCTGTGGATGTTGCTCCACATGGTCTGGAATTTGCCGTCAGTGTCGAAGATTTGAATCCGGTGGGCTTCACGGTCAACTACATACACGTTGGCGTTGCTGTCGATTGCTATGTTATGAGGGCGGATGAACTGGCCGGCGTCAATGCCAGGGCTGCCCCAGGAGAACTTGTATTCGCCGGTGCCGGTGTAGACGTGGATTCGGGAGTTGCCGTACCCGTCTGACACATATATATCGCCGTTCCCTGGGTGGATCGCGGCCGACGTGGGCCGGTTGAATGGCTCACCACTCCAGCGTGCTGCGGGCTTGTTGCGTTCACCGATCTCCATCAGCTTCTCTCCGGAGGCACTAAACTTCTGGATGGTGTGTATACCGTCATCGGCGCAGAGTAGGGAGTCGTCGTGAGCTATGTACAGGCCGTGGGTCCGGTCGGCGCTGAAGTCACCTTTCCCGAATGACCGGATGTAGTTGCCGTCGCGGTCCAGAACGATGATCGGCTCCTCCCCGCGGGTGAGCACGAACACGTTGTCCTGTGAGTCTATGGCCACACCCGGACATTCTTTGAAAGTCATGCCGCTGGGCAACTTGGCCCAGTCCGGAACAAAGTTATATCGGAAATCGCCCTTACCGTAGACGTCTGGCATGGTGTGCACCTTTCGTTATCGAATTTTGGCTGCGGTTGCTGCCCGAACGGACGTGGAAACAAGCTTTGAGCGGCGTTATCCGACGGGCATGGATATCCTAAGTCTGGCCGAATCTGGTGTCAATGGCTAAGATGAGGCCTGTTTTAAAAGGCGCGGTTAGGTAGTGTCAGGTGGCGTTCGGGTCGACTTGGAAAAGACCGATGGGATTGCCCTCGGTGTCGTTACAGACGGCGGAATAACCGACCTCAGGGATGGCTATTTTGGGCCTCACCAGCGTGCCGCCATTGGCCTGGATTTTGGTTATAAAGTCGTCAACCGAAGCGACATCTATGAAGTTGACACCGGTGAAGCCGAATTCTGGTCGACCAGTGATGGCTCCATCGATGCCGGCCTCGCCTTCCCTACCTGTGATGGCGAGCCAATAATCATCCGGCCCGTCCCATTTATGCATATCCCAGCCAAAAACTTCAGAGTAGAACTTGGTAGCCCTCGCTAGCTCATCGGCATATATTTCAAAATGTACAACGCGGGGCAAAATTGTCCTCCTGGGGCGGTGTTAACTTGAAGGGAATCGCCCTATCCTGGCCTTCCTGAGTCGGGACGGGAGACGGAACTTGTTAAAGGCTGACGGCTAGCTACTTCAGAACCTGCCCGCCTTCGCCCTTCAGGTAGTCGGCTGTCCGCAACGCCAGGGCCTGGATCGTCGGTGTAGGATTAATACAGGCACTGGTAGTGAAGATGCTGCCGTCAATGATGAATAGGTTGGAGACGTCATGGGTGCGCCCCCATCGGTCCACCACCGAGGTCTCTGGGTTTTCCCCCATCCGGGCGGTGCCCAGCAGATGCCAGCCAGCGTTACGGCGCAAGGGTTGAGCGACTGTCTTCTTAGCTCCAGCGGCCTCAAGAACCTCGGTGGCCCGGGCGACAGCGTGGTCTAGCATCTTGGACGTGTTTTCGCTGACGGTGTAGTGCAGCTTGGGCGCAGGGATGCCGTCGCTGTCGGTCAGTTCAGGGTCTAAGGTGACCATGTTGTGTTCTTCGGGCAAGTCCTCGGTCATGATGGTGATGCTAATCATGTGCCCGAAGCGCTCCTTGAACTCGTCATGGTGACTTTCGCCCCAGGCGACTTTTTGCCCCACTAGACTGCCGATGGCGGCCGGTAGCGGAGCGTCGGTGTAGGCCAGGACCTGTAGGTCGTAACCTCGGATGAAATCGTGGTCTGGGTTTGTCTCGTAGAACTCTTGGCTGAGCATTGTACTTCCCCTGGGGCCGCCGGGTTCTTCGTCAAGGTCCTGTTCGAAGATGCCCACAACAGAACCTACTGGGTGATGCATAAGACACTTACCGACCAGGCCGCTGCTATTAGCCAGTCCGTTGGGGAACGAGGCAGATTTAGAGTTGAGCAGCAGACGGGCGGTACCTACTCCGTTACAAGCTAGCACGACAACCTTGGCTCTTTGCTCCTTCAATTCACCGTCTTGGTAATAGAGCACTCCAGTAGCATTCCCAGACTCGTCCACCGTTATCTCTCGGACCCTGGCGTAGGTCTCTAGCCTAGCGCCTCCCTTGATCGCAGGCGGCCAGTATGTAAGATCAGCGGAAGCAAACGAACGCAGATAACCACCCACGTCAGGGTCTCTGTCATGATGACGGATGGACGAAATGGCGGTGTCGGAAGCCCACCAGTGCCAACCCAGCTTGTCGAAGGCCTTGGCCAACAACTGGCCGCTCTTTCTGATAGATAAGGGAGGACAGGGACGTTCCGGTTTCTCCGGATACGCCGGGTCTCCATTGAGCCCGGAGACACCCATCATACGGTCGTTTTCATCGTAGTAGGGCTCAAGCTCTTCGTAGCTGACTGGCCAGTCGTCGGCCACTCCTTCTAGCGTCTTGACCCGGAAGTCGGATGGGTGGAAGCGCGGGAAATGGGCACCCCAGTGAATCAGGCTGCCTCCGACGGCGTTGTACATGAGCGGCGCGATCGGCGTCTCATCTTCGTTGATCGGATAGTCTTCCGGCAGGCCCCGAAATCCGGGGTCTGGATGGAAATCCGTCTGCCAATGTATATGGGCTGTGGCCTCCGATACGGGGAACGCGTCGGTGGGTACCCATCCTCCCTGCTCCAGGCATACAACGTTGATGCCGGCCTGTGCCAGGCTCCAGGTGAACGCTGCGCCAGACGCTCCTGCTCCGACTACAAGTACGTCGGCGATGTCATTGTTACTTGTCATTTTCGTACCTCATATGCGTATGGGCACCCCGATTTCCCGGGATGCCCATACAGTTGTTCATATCCGTGCCGGCGGTTGAAAGCAGTCAACTGTTCGTCTGCTACTTCCGCTCGAACATGGCAGCCACGCCTTGTCCTCCTCCCACGCACATTGTCTCCAGGCCGAATTGGGCGTCGCGCTGCTCCATCTCGTTCAACAAGGTCGTCAAGATGCGAGCGCCGGTGGCGGCGATGGGATGTCCCAGGGAAATACCCGAGCCATTAACGTTCAGGTTGTCCTCATTGGGCAGCTTCCACTCGCGGAGTACCGCCAACACCTGGGCGGCGAATGCCTCGTTGAGTTCAATCACGCCCATATCTGTTAATGACATGCCAGTCTTTTCCATGAGCTTACTCACTGCGGGCACTGGACCGATTCCCATAGTTGCGGGGTGGCAGCCCGTGACTACCCAGCCCTTGAGGAACCCCATGGGCTCGAGGCCTAGTTCTTCCAGTTTGTCTTCAGCCACGACCATGCAGACTGATGCGGCGTCGTTCTGGCTGCTGGCGTTTCCGGCTGAGACCGAGCCGTCTTTCATCACAGGACGTAGGCGGCCTAAGACTTCCATAGAGGAGTCGCCCCTGGGTCCTTCGTCCTTATCGAAGATTAACGGGTCACCGCGACGCTGAGGAATTTCGATGGGTACGATCTGCGAGTCGAACTTGCCGGTTTCTTGGGCTGCAACTGCGCGCTGGTGACTGCGCAAGGAATACTCGTCCTGTTCTTCCCGGGAAATCTCATACTGTTTGGCCAGGTTCTCGGCGGTCTCCACCATTCCGCTGATATAGCCGAACCGGTCTTCTGGAGAGATAGTCTCTCGGGCTCGGGCCAAACGGTCGTGGAGTGTGACAGAGCCGAATCGGGCGCCCCAGCGGGATTCGTTTACATAAAACTCGGCGTTACTCATGCTCTCAACGCCGCCTGCAATTACAACGTCGGCATTCTCGGTTTGAACCATCATGCAGGCGTTCAAGATGGCTTGGAGCCCCGAAGAACAGCGCCGGTCTAGTTGATAACCGGGCACTTCGATCGGAAGCCCGGCCTTGAGCAGAGCCAAACGGCCGATAGCCGGGTTCTCACCGCTGGGATACCCATGGCCCAGAATCACATCGTCCACTTTGGCCGGATCCAGCTTGCTACGCTCCAAGGTTTCTTTGATCACCGTGCAGGCTAGTTCTTCAGCTGGGATATCCTTGAGGGCTCCGCCGAAATTGCCCACGGCAGTCCTGACTGGTGAAACGATGGCTACGCGTCGCATGATTACTCCTAGAAAGCCCCTGAAAATTGTTCCCGTAATGATAACGGTTTTGCCGCGGATGTGTCGACTGAATAGGGTGCGTTTTGGTCAAATCCAAGTCTGAGAAAATAGAAAAAGGCCAAGTCTCGTTTGCTCTCTCGACAAATAGACACGGCCTTTTCATAGGGGTTTGGGAGAATTATGTTAACGGCTATGTCCTAGACGGAACAATGGGGTAATGTCAGCCCAGTCCCGTCCGAGTGCGCAAGAAAGCCGCTTTAAGGACCACTTATCAGGTCCAGGTATTTGTACCCGGAACCCGTATTAAAAAGGACAACCGATTCATCTGGGTCCAAGAATTTCTGCTCGAGCAGCCTCTTCAGTCCGACCAAAGTCGCCGCGCCCTCCGGCGCTGGGAAGATGCCCTCTGCTGTGGCCATCTCGTACATGGCGGCAATCATCTCTTGATCTGAAACGGCCAAAGCCGTTCCACCGGTCTCCCGTATCGCCTCCAGTATCAGGTAGTCAGCAAAGGGATGTGGCACCCGCAGGCCGTCGGCTTTGGTCGTAGCGTTCTCCCACAGATCCGAACTATCTGCGCCTGCGTTGAAGGCCCGGACAATCGGCTGGCAACCATCCGCCTGCACAGAGATGAACTTGGGCTGTTTCCCCTCGATCCAACCTAGTTCTAAAAGTTCTTTGAATCCCTTGTACATGCCGATTATTCCCGTGCCGCCTCCAGTGGGATAGATCACGGCGTCGGGCATCTTCCATCCTAACTGTTGGGCCATCTCAAGCCCCATGGATTTCTTGCCCTCGGCGCGGTACGGCTCTTTCAAAGTAGAGAGGTCGAAAAATCCGAGTTCTTTGGCCACTGCCACCGCTTCACGTCCTGCGTCATTTATCAGACCGGCCACCAAGTTCAGTTCCGACCCTGCGACCAGTGTCTCCTTCTTGTTTGCGTCGGGGGCGTCTTGGGGCATGAAGACTTTGGTTTCCATGCCCGACCGCGCACCGTAGGCCGCGGCTGCGCCAGCGGCATTCCCAGCGGAGGGCATGGTGAATCCGTCTACTTTCAATTCAACAGCTTTGGAGACTGCGGCGGAGATGCCTCTAGCCTTGAACGTTCCCGTGGGGTTAAGGCCTTCGTCTTTTATATAAAGGCTCGTCATACCCAGGTTCTGCGCCAGGTTCCTTGACTTGATCAGTGGAGTGCCGCCCTCGCCCAGGGTTACGATGCTCCCCTGGTCGTCTACTGGGAGTAGTTCCGCGTAGCGCCACATGGAATCAGGACGGCTGGCTAGGCTGTCGCGGTCCACTTCGCGCCCCAACTTAGCAAGGTCGTAGCGGGCGAATAGTACCTTTTCACAGCAGGGGCTGATTCCGATCAATTGCTTGTGGGGATAGCTCTTGCCGCAGACAGTGCAATCCAGATGATCGATATAACTGGCCATGGGGTTCCTGGTCTCCTGCCTAATCTAGTCTGCCCTTACTATACCCCGGAATCGCCCATTCGGGGAGGAGCAAAGTCCGTCACTTGCCACAGAGCCAGCCGTTAAGTAACATGCCCGCTACATGTCCGGTGCAACCGAATCACATCTTCAGCGATAGAAAGGAGAACTATGAAACTGGTATTCTTCGACGATTTCAAATTGGGTGTGGTGAAAGACGATACCGTTGTTGACGTATCCGGTGCGGTCAGCGGAATCGAGCACACGTCTCCTCAGGACTTGATCGGCAAGCTCATCGAAAATTTCTCCCAGCACCGGGCTTCGTTGCAGCATGCCGCGGATGGAGCCTTAGGCAAACCTCTGAACCAAGTCCGGTTAAGATCACCCCTGCCCAAGCCGCCAAATATTATCTGTATGGCCGTGAATTACATGGAGGACGGCACCCGGGACGAGCCGGCCCCCATAAATGCCTTCCAAAAGTCACCCAACGCTGTGATTGGTGACGGTGACACCATGGTCCTTCCTGATATCCCGGCTTCGATATTCGAGGGCGAGGCAGAGATTGCATTGGTCATTGGCAAGCGGGCCAGCAACGTTAAACAGGAAGACGCGTACGACCACATCTTCGGCTACATCAACTTCATCGACGGCTCGGCTCGTGGCTTACAAGCCGGTGGTAACACCTTCTATCAGATGAAGTCTAGGGATACTTTTGCGCCAATGGGACCCTACCTTGTCACCGCCGATGAGATCGACGACCCCCAGAACCTGGATATCAAGCTTTGGGTCAACGAAGACCTGAAACAATCGTTTAACACAGATGACATGGCCCACAAGATACCCAGGATAATCGAATGGGTTAGCTCTATCCATGAGTTGGAGCCGGGCGACGTCATAGCCACCGGCACCAACCACCGGGGTCTGAGCGCTCTACAGAACGACGACAAAGTTGAACTGGAAGTGCAGGGCCTCGGCACACTTCATTTCAACATCCAAGACAATCTGAAGCGCACCTGGGATAGAACTACCCGCCTGGAGATGCAAGAGCAAGGCAACGACGGAACAACGCCGCAGGTGAGTGGTAAGTACGCCTAGGACCCCGACAATAGACCTTTCAGCGATGATAGGGAACCTGAAGACAGCCCAAACGATGTTTCGTTGGCATAGGTGTCTTCGTTATTCCAGAGAAAGTCTTAGTTCACGCATCCAAGATACACTGGTTTATCCGCCAACGATGGACAACCAGGAACCTTTTCGATACCCCATGCTTTTTTAGGAGAGATGTCATGGCAGAGAACCCAGAGATATCTATGGAAGAATTCAAGTTCATGGCCGACAGGGCAGGCCTGGGCATGGACCAGGCAGAACTGGAGCACCTGAAACCCATCTACGAGTTGTACATGCAGTACACAGCAATGGTTCACTCCATAGATTTTGGCCCCGAGGAAATGGTGGTGGAGTTCCACCCGGATTAGTCTGGCGGACCACGTTTAAATAGAGCTGATCAATCGGAACCGAGGGTAAAAGACATGGCGCAGACAGACCGAAAATTACACCACCTAACCATTCACGAGGCAGGGCAACTTCTGAAGAATGGTGAGCTTTCGCCGGTGGAACTGACCCAGGCTTTCTTCGATCGGATCGCAGACACCGATGACAGGCTGCATTCTTTCATAACGCTTTTAAACGAAGAGGCTATGAGCGAAGCCCGGGCCGCTGAAGCCGAGATTCGGAGCGGACGCTACCGAGGTCCGCTTCACGGTATACCCATTGCCCTGAAAGACCTCTATGACACGGCTGGAATTCGTACGACTTCGGGATCCAGGGTTGATATCGATCGGGTTCCTGCTGCGGATTCAACGCCCACAGCCCGCCTGAAAGAAGCCGGTTCCATCCTCTTGGGCAAGCTGGCGATGCACGAATTTGCTTTGGGCGGTCCGGACTGGACTACGCCATTCGAACCAGCCTGCAACCCGTGGAACTTGGACCACATAACCGGTGGATCCAGCAGTGGCTCGGCGTCGGCCGTTTCCTCAGGCCAAGCCATGGGCGCCCTCGGTTCTTGCACCGGGGGCTCAATCCGCGGCCCGGCATCCCTGTGCGGCATAGTTGGCTTGAAGCCCACCTATGGCCGGGTCAGCCGTTCCGGCGTTGTGACCCTTAGTTGGTCTCAAGACCATGTCGGCCCCATGACCTGGACAGTGGAAGACAGTGCCTACATGCTCCAGGCCATCGCTGGCCATGACCCCAAAGACCCGACCAGCAGCAAAGCTCCGGTGCCCGATTATTCCCTATCACTGCGAGAGGACATACGGGGTAAAACATTCGGGCTGCCCCGGCACTATTTCTTCGACGCGGATCCGAGTGTGAACGCCGAGGTGGTCTCAGTTGTGGAGAAGGCGGCGGGAGATCTGGAGAAAATGGGCGCCAAGATAGTGACCGTAGAACTACCTAGTCTGGATTACGTTCGGGCGGCCAACACCATAATTATGGTCAGTGAAGCTTTTGCTTACCACGAGCCTAACCTTAAGGCGAGACCACAGGACTTTGGCGAGATAGTTCGGGCCAGGTTCCGAATCGGGGGGATGCTCAGCGCTGGCGACTACCTGCAGGCCCAACGCTGCCGCCAATGGAGCAAGCGGGAATTCGCTGAGGCTCTGCGCGATGTCGACTTTTTCCTGACGCCGACCATGACCCAGCCCGCGGCAGCATTCGAGGGTTATGACCCTAACGACACCATCAGGGGTCGGAGCTTCACCGCTCCCTTCAACGTGACCGGACTGCCGGCCATATCCGTGCCCTGCGGCTTTACCGCGGCAGGACTGCCTGTTGGTATGCAGATAGCTGGAAAACCCTTTGACGAACCTGGTGTGATTCAGGCCGCCTACACCTACCAGCAGCACGCCCGCTGGTACGAAACGCGACCCAATATCTAGTCGTCGGCAGGGGCTGGAGTAAGGATCGATTTCGCCTCTTCTGGCAGTCCGTCTTCCCAGTCTAGAATCAGTACCCGGTTTGTCCTGTCCATGGACATTATTGTCACGGCTCCTAAAAGGCTCGTTGCGACAGATAGAGCAATCGTTGAATGGTAATTGTCGAAGAACCCAAAGAGTACGCTGCCGATCCACCCGCCCGTGGCCATGCCTAACATCGCACCCGATGTCTGCCATCCGAACGACCGACCTAATGAACCTTCGCCGTAATAGCGCCGGTTTATGATAGGAAAAGCTGAGCCTTCGCCGCCGTAGCCGATACCGAAAATCACTGCGAATAAGTAGAAACTCCAGGTGTCGTTGGTCCAGAACAGCATCAGCACTGGCAATCCTTGTAGCACGTACATCACCGCCATGGTTCCTCTCGCGCCCAATGACTCTGCTAATACCGGTGTCAAGAATCTAGTTAGACCGCTGACCAAGGCCAATGTACTGAGGACGCCTGCCGCTGCCACTGGGCTTACCCCTGCCAATGTGGCTATGGGTACGATATATATGATGACGATGGCGTGGGAAACACAGCCTAGATAGTGGACCAGCACCAATTTCCAGAATGCCGAAGTCGACTGGATTGATGCCGCCCGGACCTTATCCCGGACCATCTGAATCTCGCGTGTGAACCGCTGCTGAGTCTCATCCGTCTTGGATCCTCCAAATGGTTCCAGACCCATGTCCGAAGGTCTGCTCCGGAAAAAGAATACGATTAGTGTCATAGCCGAACCGCATCCGAGTCCTAGGCTCCAGAAAGCCAGACGCCAATCGTATTGCTCCAAGAGTATGCCGATCAGTAAAGAAGTGCCCGCTGGCCCTATTCCTGATGCGCACTGTAACAGGCCGACCCCAACCCCTAGTTTTTCTCGGAACCAATAGGTGGCAGTGGTAAGCAATACAACGTTGAGGCAACTTTGAGTGATGCCTAGGAACACTCCATAAGCAATCCAGATGTGCCAAACCTCAGTGGCCATGGCAGCGATGGCAGTACCGATGAAGAAGCAGCCAACGCCTAAGAACAACATTCGCCTGCCGCCGTATCTGTCGGTAGACATTCCTATGAATGGCGACATTACGGCACTCATGATGGCAGATATGCTATAGGCCACCGTTATGGCCCCTTGGCTCCAGCCATACTGGTCTTGGAGGGGAACAATCACCACTCCGAAGGCCTGGGTTATTGATCCACCACCTAGGTAAAGGAGTATTGATAGGCCTATGATCACCCAAGCGTAGTGTATTCTGGATAAGCGTATCTGCATCGAAGAAATCACGGAACTAAATATAAAATGGCAAGAGAGATTGTAACCGGAACAAGGCCACGGTTGGAATCCCATTGGCCTTATGCTCCATGGAGAACCAAAACAAGGTAAAATTGGCTGGCCTTCTCTTCGGAGCCAGAGAACATGAACGACTATAGGAAAATGTCTGCACTGACACTTAGTATTCTTGACCAGAGTCCTGTTCACCAAGGTGAAGACTCGGTTCAGGCGTTCCAGCGAACGATTGAGCTGGCCACGAAGGCGGACGATTGGGTCTACCATCGCTATTGGGTGGCGGAGCACCACAGCTCTGACCGGGTCATGGGATCGTCGCCTGAGGTCCTTATTTCCCATCTGTTGGCCAAGACGACTCGCATACGTGTTGGCTCTGGTGGGGTGATGCTCCAGCATTACAGCCCGTATAAAGTAGCCGAGAACTTTAATGTGCTGGCTTCCTTGGCCCCTGGACGCGTGGATCTTGGCATCGGGCGCGGCCCAGGCGGTCTTCCTCAGTCGACGATGGCCTTGCAACAAGCCGCGGCCGGGGAACGGGACATCGGCGGCAAGATAACCGAGTTACGGGAGTTCCTCTCCGGAGACTTGGCGGAGACCCATCCGCTCCACGGACTCATGGCTAGTCCTAGCCCTCCAGAGGCAGCCGGTCTATTCCTTTTGGGCACATCCGTCTCCAGCGCCGAGATGGCTGCCGAATTAGGTATCCCATACGTCTTCGCCTTATTCCTGAACAGCGATCAAGAGGTCATGACAGAGGCGATGAAGACCTACCACAGTCGTTTTGATGCTACTGGACGAGGAAACAAGCGGGCTATGCTTGCCCTGCCAGTGGTGGTGGCCGATTCGGCTGAAGAAGCCGCAGGTTATGCCGCTGAAATCAAGGTGGTCCGCATAAGTCTGGAAAGCGGACGCACACTCACGGCCGGAAATCTGGCATCGGCCGAAAACTTTGGCAAGCAGTCAGGAGAGAAGTTTCAGATCAACGTTTACGATGCACCTGTGGTTCATGGCTCGCCCGAGGTAGCTGTTCAGAAATTGCTCGACATCCAAGCTTTACATAACGCCGATGAGATAATCGTGGTCACGGCCATAAATGACTTCCAGAAGCGGCTCCGCTCTTATGAACTGCTGAGTCAAGCGATGATCGATCGGGGCAATATATCGGCAAAAGGACAGGAAATGGTATGACAGATCAGAGAAAGATGCGGATCGGAGTCTTCCTCTCCGGCAGCGGCGGAAATATGGCGTCGTGGCGACATCCCAACGCGGTTCCCGATGGCGCTGTGAACCTCGGATATTACAAGGGCATGACTCGTACTGCTGAAGAAGCAAAATTGGACTTCGCATTCTTCGGCGACGGGCTGTATATCAGTGAAAAATCGCATCCCAATTTCCTGGTACGCTTCGAGCCTCTGACCCTGCTGGCCGCCCTATCTATGGTCACGACCCACATCGGCCTGGCAGCGACGCTTTCCACCACTTACAGCGATCCGTACACTGTGGCCCGGCAGTTCTCGTCAATAGACCACTTGAGTGACGGGCGGGCCGGCTGGAACATCGTCACTTCGCCACTGGAAGGATCCGCTGCTAACTACAGCAAACCAGAGCATCCCCAGCACGACCTGCGCTACCGGATGGCCGGCGAGTTCGTGGAGATCACAAAAGGCCTCTGGGACTCTTGGGAAGACGATGCTTTCATAAGAAATAAAGAGTCGGGAGTGTTCATCGACCCGTCTAAGATGCATCGCCTCGACCACAAAGGCGAGTTCTATTCGGTGCAAGGTCCGCTTAATATATCCCGCTCAAAGCAAGGTAGTCCGGTGCTAATTCAGGCGGGCTCTTCGGAGGCTGGTAGAGGCTTTGCCGCCAAAATCGCAGACGCCATATTTACCGGACAGTCCACTAGGTCCGACGCCGCCGGGTTTTATAAGGACATCAAAACCAGAGCGGAAGAGTCTGGTCGCGATCCGAGGCAAGTGTTGATCCTGCCCGGTTGCTCTCCAGTTGTCGGAGATACTCCTGAGGAGGCAGAGGCCAAGTACCAGGAGATCGCCAATCTTGTCGTCATAGACGATGCTCTCAACTATCTAGGTCGATATTTCAATGACATAGACTTCTCGCCCTACGACCTAGATGAGCCGTTCCCTGACCTGGGTGACTTCGGTCGTAACGGCTGGGAGAGCACCACCGATCGGATTAAGCAGGTCGCTAAAGAAGAGAGACTAACTCTCCGAGAGATGGCACTGCGTTCAACTACTCCTAGGAACGAGTTCATCGGCACCCCTACTCAGGTTGCCGACTCGATGCAGAAATGGTTCGAAAACGGTGCCGCTGACGGCTTCATGCTTGTCCCGAGTGTCCTGCCACAAGGGTTTAACGACTTCGTAGAACACGTGCTGCCTATCTTGAAAGAGAGGGGCCTTTTCCGCACCGAATACGAGGCCGATACCCTTCGAGGTAATTTGGGTCTCCCCAAACCTGAGAACCGCTACGCCAAGAAGCTAGTCAAAACGTAACAATCCGGTTTCATCTTCTGGATTACGGTGGAGTCAGGCATAACCGAGACTTGCGACATGGTCACAGGTAGGGACCGTGGCTCTCGTTGCCATTTTACGAGATCGACCCAGCGAGTTAGACAAAGACCTAGGAGGAGACCCATTGCCAACCATGTTGGGCATCCACGGCAGCGTGACCAGTCCAGGGCGCTTGCACCAAGCCCTAGAATCAGCCTTAAATGCCGCGGTGGTCAGTGATCCATCAATCACTGCGAGCCTGCTCCATTTGGGGGACTACAAGATATCCTTCGCTGATGGTCGCCCTTCTGAAGCCTACGGAGACGATACGCAGAAAGTTCTGGAGCAGGTAACCTCGGCGGATATGTACATCATTGCCACACCCATCTTCCGCGCCTCCTTCACAGGTGCGCTGAAGAACCTGTTGGATCATGTACCAGTGGAGGTTATGATGGGCAAGTCTGTAGGATTGATTGGTATGGGCGCTACAGACCACCATTACCTCACGGTGGATACACAATTGCGTCCGGTACTTGCCTGGTTCGGCGCTCATCTGGTGCCCGGTCAGGTCTATCTTCAGTCCCAGCACTTCAAGGACGGCAAGCTGGCTGATCCTAAAGCCATCGCCGGACTTGATATTCTGGGCAGGTCTGTGCTTGCCCTCTACAATTCTTTGGCCCGGAACCCGGAATCAGCCGGCCCATCGCCGTTGGCTGCTGGGTAGCCTTAGTGAATAATTTGGCAGATCCTTTAGACACAACGCTCTTCAAGGAGACCGAGAACGAGTTAGGGGAACTGGTCCCCTACAGTGTCCCTGTCACCGCCTATCCAACGCGTTCGGGCGTGATTATCGTCAACTCACCTGGTTCGGGGGAGTTAAAGGACGGGCGGGAGAACCGTTGGAAGAACCTTGGCAACCATCTTCAGGAGCAGGGATTGGCGACTCTAGTTACCTACAACGCGCCACGACCTGACTTCCAGGTTCAGTTGGAATGGGAGCCCTACTCCTATCGTGGCGCTAGTTGGAACCGACTTCTAATCGAGAGTTTATCCCACACGATCGATTGGGCTATCGAGAATGCAGAAGGGGTCTGCGGAGATGGTTCACCTGTGGTCTATCTGACAGGGTTCTCATCAGGTGGGTCGGCGGCGGGGGCTGTGGCCTACCGGTACCCCAATGTGAAACGGCTGCTGCTTCTCTCCACCTACGACAGCGTAGGAGACCTGTTCTATGAGGGGATAGCGAACTTCACCGGCGACATCTATCTTCTCTATGGCGATGAAGACCCCATGGCCGGCCATCTGGCCATGATGCTCCGGACAGGGAAATTCGTCGCCAGGTCATTCTTGGTCCGGGAGGCTCCCCAATGCGGACATCGATTCGATGGAGAAGAAAATACCAAACTTCTTACCCAAGCCTTTCATTGGGCCTTCGAAGGTGATAACAGTCAACCAATCAACAAATAGAACTACTACTGCCTGCTATCTCGAATAGTGAAGGTTAAGTCCGACGAAGTCCCGCACTTGACATAACGAGGTAGGTTGCTTAGTTCAACTTCATACCCATTTAGATATCGCAATACAAAGGGAAGGAAGGAAAGATGCCAAGAGAGACCATCTATTTGCGCGATAGAGACGGCCAAGCCCTGGTTAAAGGAACTTGGAAGTACGCTCGAGGCTATGTGCCCGGCCAGCCGAATGAAGGTCTGGTAGAGCAGATCGAGGGAAGCCCTGCCCGGCTGCCTGATTATGACGATTCGAGTTGGGCTGTTTGCGAAGACCTGTCGGAGAGAAATTCTCATGGTTTCAGTTTTATGTGGTACCGCATCAAGATAACCCTGCCGCAAGAGGTGAACGGCCACCCCGTGGCCGGAACGCGGGTCCAGTTCGAAACCTGTATCGACGATTATGGCGAGATATGGATCGATGGTGAGTGCAGCCGAGACCGTGGCGCGATACAAGGGTTCAACGTAGTCCAAAGGGTTCTACTTAGTGACAACCCATCTCCCGGTGACCAGCACACCATAGCCCTGTTAGCTGCTAACGGTCCCTTAGCTGCACCAGGCGGTACGGTCTTCTGCCGATACGCTAACCTGGGATTCGAATGGACCGGGACGGAGAGCAGGCCAAACGGCCCTTAAAACTAGTGATCTAAGGTCCTCCGTACAGGTTGGAGGGCCGATTTTCCTAGCTACGTCGAGATTAAAAGAACCCTCATTGTCAGTTTTGTCGATCGGACACGCATGGGATTCAAAAACTAGAGAAGAGAACTGGCTCTTCCAGACATAAAATGGGACATTCAATTCTCATGCGCGCCTGGCTATGGCTCGATTTCTATCCGCAGCTACACGGCTACGTTACGCTAGGGAGTAGCTCAGCACGGAGATACTTGACACCAAAGTTTTGGAGGATGTTATGCGGTTGGAGAACAAGGTCGCGTTGATCAGCGGCGGGGCCAGAGGAATCGGAGCTGCCGTTACTAAGGCATTCGCCAGGGAAGGAGCCAAGATAGTCATCGGCGACGTCCTTGAAGACGAAGGGCGGAGAACAGCTGAGGAAGTTACCGCGGCCGGTGGAGAATGCTACTTCGTAAAACTGGATGTCATTAGCGAAGCTGATTGGGCCAGAGCTGCCAACGAGGTTACAACACGCTTCGGCAAGCTGGATATCTTGGTGAATAACGCCGGTGTCTCGGCCCGCGGCAACGTTGAAGAGACTTCCGAAGCCGATTGGTCTCGGACAATGGACATAAATGTAAAAGGGGCTTTTCTGGGAAGCAAGCAAGCAATACCAATGATGAAGGCGGCAGGCGGTTCCATAATCAACATATCGTCTGGAGCAGGAATCGCTCCACAACCAAATACCTCTGGTGCGTATGCTGCTAGCAAGGGCGCGGTTCGGATATTCACCAAGTCTACCGCGGTCCAGTATGCGAAGGAAAACATCCGCTGTAACTCGGTGCACCCCGGCCCAATAGAGACAGATATGCTTCTGGGAACCAGACCCGAATCCGATGAACTCGATGTAATGATGGGGCGAGTTCCACTGGGACGTTTCGGCCGGGCCGAAGAGATAGCCAATGGAGTGCTTTATCTGGCCTCTGACGAATCGTCGTTCGTCACAGGCTCGGAGTTGGTGATTGATGGCGGTCGCACCGCTCAGTAGCCCCCCAACTGTTTGCCTGCCCGGACTTCTGGAAGTACAATCCCCCGGTCTCCAAGTTCGCGTGACTATAACTAGTCTGTATGGTTGGATATGACCAGCGAAACAACAACTTCGATTTCTGTGCATGGCGTGGACGTTCGCCTGCTCCGGGAGGGCTCCGGGCCTCCGGTGATCGTGCTGCACGGCGGCGATGGACCGTTGGGCCATCTACCCTTTACCAGGAGGATCTCCGCCCGATTTGAGTTGTTCCATCCGACTCATCCAGGGTTCGACGGCACCCTCATTCCGGAACACTTCGATAACCTACAAGACCTAGTCTTCTTGTATCTAGATCTGTTCGACTCTTTGGATCTCCAAAACCCGATACTGATGGGGTTTTCTATGGGTGGCTGGCTGGCGGCAGAGATCGCTGTCATGAATACCGGAAGGTTCTCCAAACTGGTGCTGGTGGATTCGGTGGGCATTAAGCCCGGCGGCCCATTCGACCGGGACATAGCCGATATATTTGCTAGCTCTGCCCAAGACCTTCTGAAAGCCGCCTGGCATGACCTCTCTTTGTCCCCTGATTTGGCATCTGTCACCGACGATGAGTTGCGGATAGTCGCCGCTAACCGGGTGGCTCACGGGCTCTACACGTGGGAGCCCTACATGCATAACCCCAAGTTGAAATACCGGCTGCATCGTATCGACATTCCAACGCTGCTCATCTGGGGCGAGAACGACGGTATCGTGACCCCCGGATACGGCGCGGCGCTAAGAGACATGATTCCCGGCTCGATGCTGTCTGTTATCCAGGACGCCGGTCATTATCCACACATCGAACGGCCTGACGAGTTCGCCGATCGTTTTTTGGAATTCGCTGCCAGCTAATTCGCTTCTGAAGCAGGTGCCTGATTTGAGATCCTGGTTTTTTACCGAAGACGCCTATCCCTACCTGCCGGACGAGGATTCCTATGAGTCCATCCGGGTGAACCTGCCCAACAAGCATTTCGATCCCAGCGTTGGGGCCGACCTCTACCATATGTATTTGGATATGTGGTGCGCGGCCGATGAGATGGGTTTGAATATCATGATCAACGAACATCATCAGACCGCCACGTGTGTGGTTCCGGCGGCGCCCATCATGCTGGGAATACTGGCCCGCGAGACTAAGAACGCCCGTCTTTTGATACTGGGCAATCCGGTTTCAAATAGAAGCCAACCCGTACGCGTTGCTGAGGAGATGGCGCTAGTTGATGTTATCTCGAGAGGCCGTCTTGAGTGCGGGTTCGTCCGTGGAGTCCCATACGAAATCGCTCCAGCCAACGTCTACCCTTACCGGGGCACTGAAAAGTTATGGGAGGCCCATGATCTTATTACCAAGGCCTGGACCACCCACGACGGCCCCTTCAATTTCGAAGGACGTTGGTTCCACGCTCGCCAGGTCAATATCTGGCCCCGGCCGTTCCAACAGCCCCAACCTCCGGTATGGGTTACTATGGGCAGCGCCGGCTCGGCTGCGCAGGTCGCACAACGTGGACATATCGGAGCTGTGTTCTTGGCAGGTTACCCTAGGATCAGAGAGATATTCGACGGCTATCGCAATGGGTACGCTAACGCTCATAAGACCGATATGCCCATCGACCGACTGGCCTACTGCGCTCTGATCAGTGTAGGCCAGACCGAACAAGAAGGTCTGGAAGGCGCTGAGAAACTACTCTGGTATATGAGCTCCAATAA
This sequence comes from Dehalococcoidia bacterium, assembly GCA_022451945.1. Taxonomy (GTDB): domain Bacteria; phylum Chloroflexota; class Dehalococcoidia; order Lucifugimonadales; family UBA3495; genus UBA9611. The sequence continues at coordinate 6,014 of JAKUNK010000010.1, read as the reverse complement.
AGTTCCCCCCCAGTTCGCCAATCCCCCCGGCTACCATACGCCAGCCGCGGCGGCTACCATGATGCGGGGCAACAACTCCGGCACCGGCCTTCCAACTTCCACCAATCTTGTGGAGCAGATGGCCCGGGGTAACGTCTTCGCGGGTACTCCCGACCAGGTCTACGACCAAATCAAGAGCTTTTACGAGTATTGCGGCGGCTTCGGCAACTTGATGATGATGTCCCAGGCTGGCTTCATGACCTTCGACGAAACCCTGACGTCTATGAAGCTCTTTAGTGAAGAGGTCTATCCACGGCTTATAGAATTGACAGCCAGCTATGACGATGAGCGGATGCAGGAGATCAGGGAGAGACTGCCCGATGTCGAGAACGTGGATGTCAGCTCTCTGGCATCCGAATTCATCCGCTAGGCTGAGGGGGTAGGATTGTCAACAGACCATCTCCTGCCCGGGACTGATCTCCTGTTCTTGGTCGGAACAGTAAAGACGAGATACACTATGAGCCCCAGTTAACATAAAGGTGATGCAACATGGCTAGCGATACGAATAACACCGGTACTGGCGCCCTGACCCGCGTTAGGGTGGCGGGTTTCCGAGAGAGCTTCGATGCCGACCCTAACAAGAAATTGGTTCAGAACGTTGTCACCCAACATGACGTCAATGATATAGCACTCAGCCGTTCTATAGTCACCGAGTCGCCTCACTCGTTCTCCATAGTTCTAGACGACTGGGGGGTGACCAACCAGGCCCGGTCTGGCCGCTGCTGGATGTTCGCTGGTCTGAATCTTTGCCGAGTGGATACCAGGAACGTCCTCAACGTTAAAGAGTTCGAATTCAGCCAGAACTATCTGATGTTCTGGGACAAGCTAGAACGGGCCAACTTTGTCTTGGAAGCAATCATCGAGACCGCTGGCCGGCCTGTGGACGACCGGACCGTAGCATTTTTGCTGCGAAATCCCATCTCAGATGGCGGCCAGTGGGACATGTTTACCGCCCTAGTGGCCAAACACGGTGTGGTTCCCAAGACCGCTATGGAAGAGACCGAGAGTTCTGCCAACTCTGCCCGGATGAATTCTAGCCTAAACTACCAAATACGGCAGGGCGCTAAGCGAATCCGTCACGCTTACGTCGATGAGTCCGGCTTGGATGAACTGCGCAGCATAAAAGACCAGACTTTAAAAGTTATCTACGATGTGCTGTGCATCCACCTGGGAACGCCGCCTACGGAAGTAGACTGGCAGTGGAAAGACAAAGACGGGGAATTCACTAGGGCTGGGAAATTGACTCCCCAAGACTTCGCTGCCCAGTATCTCCAGACCGATATCCATAGCTATGTAAGCCTGGTCCACGATCCTCGCGAGACCAGCCCTGAAGGCGCAACATTCACGGTGGAATACCTTGGAAATGTCGTGGACGCCCCGGCCATCAAGTATCTGAACGTCGATATCCAGCTGATGAAGGATATCGCTCTAAAGATGCTGCAGGACGGCAAGCCGGTTTGGATGGGCTGCGACACTGGCAAGCAGATGCATCGGGACTTGGGCCTCTGGGACGCAGATTTGTTCGACTACGCTAGCGTCTACGGGGCCAACTTCTCAATGAATAAGGCTGAACGGCTGGAGTACCACCAAACGGCCATGACCCATGCCATGATGTTCACCGGCGTTGACGTGGTGGACGGCGTGCCCCGGCGCTGGCGAGTGGAGAACAGTTGGGACGACAAGGTAGGCAACAAAGGATTCTTTTTGATGAATGACTCGTGGTTTGCCGAGTACATGTTTGAGATAGCCGTCCCGAGAGAGTACTTGCCGCCGGAATTGCAGAAAGCGCTTGAACTTGAGCCTGTCGTCCTACCTGCTTGGGATCCTATGGGTTCGCTGGCTAATCGGTAGATCATCACCAATGTCATTTCGACTAGGCGTCAGCTAGTGCGGAATCTCGGTGCTCTGTTGAGTCTGACTTCTCGAGATAGATAAAACCTCCTGTTTCACTTGGGATGGCAGAATTCCGAATAGCCTGAAAAGCACTTATGGGAACCTAGCTAACGAGGGAACGAAAGAATGGTCTTCCAGTCTGAAATTATTGGCCAGTCTGTGAGCCGCATAGACGGCCCGGACAAAGTCACCGGCGAAACGCTGTACGCCGCTGACGTGGCCTTGCCAGGTATGTTGACCGGCAAGATTTTGCGTAGCCCTCATCCTCACGCCCGCATCCGTGGCATAGACACCACGGCGGCCTGGCAAATACCCGGAGTGAAAGCTATCGTGACAGGCGAAGACGCCAGAGGCTGCTTCCAGGGTAAGGTCCTCCGCGATATGCCAGTCCTCTGTTGGGACCGGGTCCGATACATCGGTGACCGGGTGGCGGCAGTTGCGGCGGAGACTCCGGAGGCTGCGGACGAAGCCCTCCTCATGATAGAGGTCGATTACGAAGTCCTTCCCGCCGTCTACGACCCAACGGATGCCATGGAACCGGATGCCCCGCTGCTCCACGATGACATGTCAGCATACGAAGGTGCTCCCACCCAGTTCCTCGCCCCGGATCTTCACAACGGACAGACCAGACTCTATTGGGAGAAGGGCGATCTCGAGCAAGGATTCAAAGATGCCGACGTCGTGCTGGAGCATTCTTTCTCCATACCTAGCCGCCACCAAGGATATATAGAACCTTTCGCAAGTGTCATCGATATCGATGATGACGGACGCATACAGGCCTGGTGTTCCAGCAAAGCCCCCTTTCGGGCGCGTCGGCAAATGGCTGTAGCGCTAGGGCTGGAAGAAGAATCGATTAGGGTTAACGTGACGTCCATCGGTGGTGATTTTGGCGGCAAGGGCGACACCCGCGACCTGCCAATCGCCTACTTGTTGGCCAACATGGCTGGCTCGCCGGTCAAGATTGTCATGAGCTCGGTGGAAGAATACACAGCGAGCAACCCCACCCATCCAACTTTTGTCACCATCAAGTCTGGCGTAAAGCGCGACGGCCAGATCACGGCCCGTGAGGTTCGTACCGTTCACGCCAGTGGTGCCTATGGAGCGCTGAAACCCAGGGCTTATCTTTCGACTCACCACTATGTAGGCGGAGCTTACCGGATACCCAACACGGTATTTGAGTTCTTGCAGGTCTATACCAACACTGTGCCTGGCGGGTACTTCCGGGCGCCAGGCGCCCACCAGTATACCTTCGCCCTGGAATGCCATACTGACTTGTTGGCCCGCGAACTGCATATGGACACGGCAGAGTTCAGACGGAGAAATATCTTGCTGGCCGGTGAAGAAGATGGTCTGGGACGACCGATAGACTTCTTGAACATCACCGAAGTTATGGACGCTGCCCTTGATTCCGCCGGATGGGACAAACCCGAAGCAAGACCGGGACACGGTCGCGGAGTCGCGCTGTTCGGGCGTCAGATCGGCGGCGGTGTGGCCGGGGCCGTACTGACTGCCGAGGCTGACGGCTCGTTCTCGGTAATCAGCCCCACCGTGGACATCGGGACCGGAACCCATACCATCGAGAAACAGATTGTTGCCAGCGAGATGGGAGTGCCTATCAACCATGTCCATGTAACGGTAGGGGACACTGATAGTGTTCCCTACGATGAAGGCCCCCGGGCCAGCCGAGTAACCTATACAGAGGGACAGGCAGTCATGAAAGCCTGCTCTGAGATTAAACAGGCCATCGCTGACGGCGTTACGCTGCCGCATACCGTGACCGTCGAGCATACCGCCGAAGAGCGGGAAGACATAACATACTTTGGCGCCCAAGTTGCGGAAGTCTATGTGGACAGCGAGACAGGGCAGGTAGAGGTGCTGAAGCTGACTACGGCCCATGACGTTGGCACCATCATAAATCCGATGGCACACCAAGGCCAGATAGAAGGAGGAGTTGTCACCGGGTTCGGCCTCGGGGTCACCGAGGAGTTCGTAACCGATGCCGGTCAGGTCGTAAATGGGAACATGGCGGACTATAAACTCCCGACGATTGCGGACATCCCGCCCCTTGAGACAGTTCTGATTCAGACCGGCGGCGGTACTGGCCCTTACGAGGCCAAGGCCATCGGGGAACTAGCTAATAACGCCACCGCCGCAGCAATCGCCAATGCAGTTGCTGACGCAGTGGACTGCCGTATATTTGAACTACCCATTACCGCGGACCGCGTCTATGAAAAGCTTAGGTCCAAAAGGTCAGCCTAAGACATCCGCTGACTGTCTGGCGTTCCTCTTTTTCAATCTCGGTAGGACTATGACATAACGACAAACTCTACAATTCGGGCTGGGCAGAGGCTAAAAGGTTTTGAAGCCCGGCCCGAATATCCGAGAATAAATGAGGGGTGAGATCGAAGCATAAGATGGATCTTTCTGCTTAGATTTTAGTATCTCGGAAACTAGCCGGGTCCGTGGTGATATGACGCCGTTTTATTCGTCTGGCTTGAACTCGTATTTCAGAAAACCTGAAAAGCCTAGCACTTCTGAATTTACGTAAACGATTTGCAGTCCCCAATATTGTCCTTTGAGCATGCGAGACGTAAACTACTAGAGATATTTGTTGCATCGGACTATGGCGGTAGCAGATAGTCTTGGACCCCGTTATTTCGATAATCATTGCGGTTTATGGGCCCTGATATTCTGTAACCAATCAAGTACAGGGGGTATCTATGACAAGTACACAACAACAAACGAAGAGCACGGAAAACGTTGAGCAATTTGATGCCATAATCATAGGGGCTGGCGTTACCGGCCTGTATGCGCTATACCGCCTGCGCCAACTAGGGTTCTCAGCCCGCTCATTCGAAGAAGGCAGTGGCGTTGGTGGCACCTGGTACTGGAATCGCTATCCGGGTTGCCGGTTCGACTCAGAGAGCTATACCTACGGGTATTCATTCTCTGAAGAACTGCTGCAAGAATGGGACTGGAAAGAGCATTATTCCGCCCAACCGGAGAACGAGCGTTATCTGAATTACGTGGCGGACAAATTTGATCTGCGTCGGGACATCAGGTTGAATTCTCGGGTAATGTCCGCTGTCTTCGACGAGAACGAGAATCAATGGGAAGTGGCAATGGAGGATGGGCACCGCGCGCGGGGCCAATTCCTAATCACATCGGTTGGAATCCTCTCCGCCGGATACGTCCCTGATTTTGACGGGAAGGACACTTTCAGAGGGACCTCTTGCCACACCGGGCGATGGCCGAAAGAAGGAGTCGACTTGGCTGGAAAGCGAGTCGGCGTCATAGGTACCGGCGCTTCAGGGGTTCAACTCATCACAGAGATCGCCAAAGAAGTCTCGCACCTGACGGTCTTCCAGCGGACTGCCAACTTCTGCGCACCCTTGCGGAACAGCCTCATCGACGACAAGACACAGAAAGAGATTAAAGTCGCCTACCCGGAGATATTCCGAAAGTGTATGGAGACTGCAGGCTCGTTTGTTCATGAATTCGACCCCCGTTCCGCCATGAGCGTTTCGCCCGAAGAGCGACTTGAGAAATACGAAACCCTCTGGCAGGAATCCGGGTTTAAGAAATGGCTGAGCAACTTCTACGACGTCATGCTCCCGGGCGAGGCGAATGAAGACTACGCGGAATTCTTCCGCAACAAAATCAGGGAGCGAGTAAACGATCCCGTAGTGGCGGAGATGCTGGTTCCTAAGGGACATATGTTCGGCTCCAAACGCCTGCCCTGCGAGAGTGGATATTATGAAGTCTATAACCAGGACAATGTATTGCTCGTGGACGTAAAAGCTGCACCCATCGAGCGCATCACACTCAACGGAATCAAGACGAAAACGAATGAATACGACCTGGATGTAATAATCTTCGCTACGGGGTTCGACGCAGTCACGGGTTCGCTAAGCAGGCTTCATATCGAAGGCGAGGGCGGCCAGACCTTGAATAATAAGTTCTCTAACGGCCCACGCACTTTCATGGTCGTCCAGAGAGCCGGATTCCCCAATCTGTTCACCATCAACCAGGCCTCGGTCGGCAACTTCGTTAGGGCTGCCGAACCGCTGGTTGATTGGGTG
>JAKUNK010000001.1:41361-77201 GCA_022451945.1 Dehalococcoidia bacterium | reverse complement strand
CGTCAAAGCTGGATGGCCCCATCGAACCTGCCAGCTCATTTTCCAGGACCCAACCAAAATTCATCGGCATCAGTCTAGGTTCCCTCTAGCCAGGTCTTGATTCGATGGCGGACTTCCTGCTCCATCAAGGTTGCAACCGACACGAGTTTGTTTTTGGAACTGTGTCCCCGGACTATCGTCAGTCGAGACTTGCTGATGCCCAACACGTCTGATAGTAGTGCGATGACTCCATCGTTTGCCTGGCCGTTTGTGGGTGAAGCCGTGGTCCGAAGCCGTATGACGCCTTCCTCGAATCCGTCCACCTGGTTACGGGAGGCCCGTGGTTGGACCCGCACCTTCAGGGTGCAATTTTCACTTGATACGAAGGCCATTATCTAGGCGCCTTGCAGGCGTAGCCGAGAAGCCGTCTGGTATATTAAACCAGAAGTTACATGTGCTATGAAACATCTTGCAGGAGGCGTTCGGTGGAGTATACCAACATCAAACTGAGGAAAGAAAACCGGGTGGTGACCATCTGGTTGAACCGTCCGGATGCTTTAAATGCACTAAGCCCTGCATTGCTCACAGAACTCTCATTCGCGTTGGCCGAGGCGGGCGAAGATGAGTCTCTCAAGGCTCTCGTGATCAGAGGCGAAGGTCGTGCCTTCTGCGCCGGCGCCGACCTGACATACTTCCAGACGACCTTCGCCGAACCGGCCTTGTTGCCTGGTTACATTGCCCAGGTCAACAACACCCTCCACCAGATAGAAGGACTGCCCTTTCCGGCCATCGCTGTGGTGCATGGTTTTGCCCTGGCGGGCGGTTTGGAGTTGATGATGGCCTGCGATATGGCCTTGGTTGCAGATGATGCTCGCCTTGGAGACCAGCATGTTAACTTCGGCTTGATGCCAGGTGGCGGCTCCACCCAACGTCTGCCCCGGCGCGTCGGCCTACAGCGCGCTATGGAGCTGCTGACCACCGGAAAATGGATCTCCGGAGCAGAGGCCGTGGATTGGGGGTTAGCCCTGAGAGCTGCCCCGTCAGGGAGTCTGGACGACGAGCTGGAGTCAATCATTGGACCGCTCCGCACCAAGAGCCGCGGTGGCCTGGCTATGATCAAAGCCGTGACGCTGCGCGGTATGGGTCTGCCCATTGATGACGGAGTGGCGTTGGAGAGCTTGGCCTTCACCCAATATATGACTACGTCGCCCGACCCGGTGGAGGGCATCAGGGCTTTCATAGAGAAACGCCAGCCTGAATTCTAGTTCGTAATCTTCGTTCGCTCTTGGGGCAAGAATGAGTCGGGCTGGTTCGACACCCGTGCAGGCCGATGCTATGATTTAGTGCCGTTACGAGCTTTGTATGCGCTCCCCCAAGGCTATTTTTACGAATACGATAATGGCCTGTCGGCGTTCTAATCTGCCGCCAGTCATTGGATACCCAGCATGAAGATTATAGACATCCTTGCTAAGACAAGACCCGTCTCATTCGAGTTTTTCCCTCCTCGCAGCGCTGATGGTATAGCTGCTGTCCTCGAGACTCTGGATGAACTTAAACCGTACTGTCCGGACTTTGTGTCGGTGACATACGGAGCTGGCGGTTCGACGCGGGCGTTCACTGAAGAGATTACCATTCAAGCTAAGCGGACTGCGAATGTGGAGGTAATGGCCCATCTCACCTGCGTGGGCCAGACGGTTGAAGAGATAAACAGTGTTCTGGATCGCTTGGAATCTGAAGGCGTTGAGAACATCATCGCCCTGCGCGGCGACCCGCCACGGGGTGAGACGGAGTTCGTTCCTACGGAGGGCGGCTTCCAACACGCGACCGACCTGCTCAAACATGTAACTTCCAACTTTCATTTTGGTGTGGCTGCGGCCTGTTATCCGGAGGGACACACCGAGTCGGTTGACCTAAAAAGCGACCTAGATTATGTGAAGATGAAGGTGGACAACGGGGCTGATTTCCTGGTGACACAGTTGTTTTATGACAACCGTCACTACTTTGACTTTGTAGAGCGAGCTCATTCTGCTGGCATATCCGTACCAATCATTCCTGGCGTTCTGCCGGTGTTGAACTCAGCCCAGGTCCGCCGTTTCACTGGCCTAAGTGGATCAGAGATCCCTCCGGACTTGGACAAGCTATTGGACAAGTATGCCGACAGCGACAATAGCGCCCGTGACATGGGAGTGGAGTATGCCACCGCCCAAGTACGGGAACTCTGGGATGCCGGCGTGCCCGGGGTCCATTTCTACGTGCTTAACCGTAGTTACTCGGTGTCCCGAATCCTGGATAACCTGGTTATTCCCGGACACCTACGGGAAGACTGATCCAGCTACCGGATTCATTGGGCGGACGATGCTGACAACAGGCGTCGACATCATTGAGATTCCCCGTATCAAACAGGTGTTGGATCGTTACGGCCAACGGTTCCTGAACCGTGTTTTCACGCCAAGCGAGATTGACTATTGCAATGGGCGTCCGCCCAATCTGGCCGGCAGGTTCGCTGTCAAAGAGGCCACGATGAAGGCACTGGGCACTGGCGTCCGTGGCGTTAGCTGGAAGGACATCGAGGTTGTGCGAGCCGACAGCGGGGCGCCCAGCGTGAAACTCTATGGCCGTGCTAAAAAGCGGGCCGAGCAGCTGCGGGTTTGTGAGATATCTGTGAGCATCTCCCATTCACGAGAATATGCCGTAGCTTTTGTGGTGGCCCAGCTGAATGACCAACCGGGGCTGACGGCATGAAGATCGTAACCGCGGCCCAGATGGTGGCTATCGAACACGCATCGGAAAGGGCCGGTGTGAGCACTGATGTTCTCATGGAGAACGCTGGTCTAGCCGTGGCTCAATGTGTGCGGGATATGGTTGGTGCTGCTGGCGTGCGGATAACTGTCTTGGTTGGCCCAGGCAACAACGGGGCAGACGGTTTGGTGGCCGCTAGGCACCTGCGGCGCTGGGGGGCTGATGTGGTCTGTTTCCTGGTCACTGGACGCCCTGAGTCTGACCCCAAGCTGGATCTGGCGATTGAGTACGGAGTTCAGGTCATAGACGGCGCGACCGCTGGGATCGTAGAACGATTCCTCGGCCGGTCTGAGCTGGTTATCGACGCCATTTTGGGCACTGGACAGTCCCGCCCACTGGAGGGCCATGTTTTGGAGGCCATGTGCTGCTTGGCCAACGCCAGGAACGCGCCGAAATCTCCGAGATTGGTGGCTTTGGATCTGCCTACCGGCTTGAACGCGGACACCGGTGATGTCGATTTCAGCGCCGTCCCCTGTGATACCACATTCGCCCTCGGTTACCCCAAGGCGGGGTTGCTCAACTTTCCTGGCGCGGAGCATGCCGGTGAGCTGCAGGTGTTAGATATCGGCGTCCCGAAGGGCCTGAAAGAGGAGAAGGCTGTCCAACTTGAATCGTTGGATGCCAGTTGGGTCGCACGTCACATACCCAAGCGGCCACTGGACTCGCACAAGGGGACATTTGGACACGCTCTTGTGATCGCTGGGTCTAGAAACTACGTTGGCGCCGCTTATCTGGCGTCGCAGGCGTCTGTCAGGGCTGGAGCTGGACTTACCACACTGGCTTCACCCGAGAGTGTCTACCCCATCGCGGCGGCTAAATCTACCGAGCCCATCCACCTGCCCTTGCTGGAGGACGAGGAAGGCAGAGTGGGAAGCCGGGCGGCCCAGACTCTCCGCGAAGGATCAAGGCGGTATACCAACGTTTTAGTGGGCTGTGGGCTTGGCCTGTCAGAGGGTACCGTCCAGTTCGTAGAAGACCTGCTGTTCAGCCAAGATGGCTCGGGGGTCTCTGAATTGCCGACCCTCGTCGATGCCGATGGTCTGAACAATATGGCCTCGATAGAGAATTGGCCCCAACGGACTCGTGGACCCTTAGTGTTGACCCCTCATCCCGGCGAGATGGGGACGCTCACAGGACTTCCCACCGCTGAGATTCAGAAAGACCGAGTGGCCGTTGTCCGGGAATACGCCGCGCGTTGGAATGTTACCTTAGTGCTTAAGGGCGCCAATACGGTTATCGGTCAACCCGATGGGATGGTCCGGGTTGCCTCGTTCGCAAATCCTGGTCTGGCTACGGCCGGCACCGGTGATGTTCTTAGCGGGGTGATTGCCGGGTTGATGGCTCAGGGCCTGGAGCCGGCCGTAGCGGCAAGCTGCGGGGTCTACCTGCACGGAGATGCAGGTCGGGAGATAACGACGGCGCTGGGGAATATTGGCATGGCGGCGTCGGACCTGCTGCCTCAGATACCGGCGGCATTGCGGCGGCTCAATAGACTCTGACCGTCGTTGTTATTCCCACCGACACTCCCTAATGTTATACTTGAAAACGTGCCTGGGCAGGACCTAATCAGCTCCTTCGGACCGCCCCACCCAGAGCATGAAACGACCGTAGTAACTCAGGATAAGACCCGTAGATAATGTCGTTTGAATTTTTTCTCGAAAACATTTCAGACCCGACAGGTCATCTCTCGGCTGTGGACTTCTATGAAGTTTCAGATCTCTCCCCTGAAGAGCTAGGGCAGTTCACCTCAGCTTGGTACCCTCTCCCCATCGAACGGCAGCGGACCATCGCGTCTAGCATGGTCGAATTCGCTGAAGACAACCCGGAACTTGATTTTACCGCCATCTTCAAGATGTGTCTCAAGAGCGACGATGAACCCCTATTGGAGGTTGCTATGGACGGTCTTTGGGAGCATGAAGACCGGTCGGTGATCCCGGGCTTGTTGGAAGTATTGAGGTCGCAGAAAAGTTCGCAAGTTCGATCCTCGGCCGGCAGCGCTTTGGGGCGGTTCTCAATGTTGGCCCAAGAGGGCAAGCTCTTGGCCAGGGACAGCGAGGCCATTCAAGACAACCTTATGCAGGTTTTGGAAGACGAAGAAGAACCCATAGATGTGCGGAGGCGCTGCATGGAAGCGATTGCTCCCTTTAACACTATGGAGATCAACCAACACATCACCTTCGCATACGAAAGCCTGGATCCGGATTTTCGTACTAGCTCTATCTTTGCAATGGGCCGCACAGGAGAGATCGGCTGGTTGCCCATTTTGCTCCAAGAGCTTCAGAACGAAGACCCGACCATTCGATACGAGACGGCCCATGCCTGTGGCGAGTTGGGTGAAGAAGACGCAGTTCCCCACCTGATCCTCTTGCTGGAAGACGACGATTCCGAGGTTCAGTTGGCTGGTGTCAGCGCCCTGGGCAAGATTGGCGGTCCGTTGGCCAAGAAGGTGCTTACCTCCTTAGCCAACGACGGCGACGCCAACCTGGAAGAGGCTGCGCGGATGGAACTTCAAGATCTGGAATTCGACGAAGACCCCCAGGGTTTTCTCGGCGATTTCTAGTCTGGCTTAGATCCATTGGCCAAACTCTCCCCTGCCCAAGACCAGTTTCTTAGATCGGCACGTGCTGGACACCTGGCGACTTCTGACAACAAGGGCCGTCCCCATGTCATTCCCTTTTGTTACGTTTTTGATGGTGAATCCATCTATTCGGTTCTGGACGCTAAGCCCAAGACAACGCCACTTCGGCAACTACGCCGAGTGCGTAACATCTTGGAAAATCCTTATGTTGCCGTGGTTATCGATCATTACGAAGAAGACTGGTCGCGTCTCCGTTATGTGTTGGTTTCAGGCGAAGCTAGGCTGTTGGAATCGAGCGATGAATGGTGTCGGGCTATCGCTATGCTCCGTGAGAAATACCCTCAATATCGGCAGATGGATCTGGACGAAAGCCCGGTTATCAAGATTACCCCAGCCAGGTTTTCTCCGTGGAGCTCACAGCTCGAGTTCTGAGTTCACATGCCAACCTTGTCCAGCCATACATGTCCTGGCGGTCATGGCGTCCGATCGCCCTGATTTCCGATTGTAGTTCGACAGCCTTGATGCGATCTTGGTTGACACTGATAGGCGTGCAATCTACACTGGCCCGAGATTGCGGGCCCTGCGTAAGTCATATCTAACGCAGGCTCCGCTAATAGATCAGGAGATAGAACATGGACGGAGTCACAGCGATCGCCAATATCCTGCGCCTGGAAGGTGTGGAATTCATCGGCTGCGTGCCCTACCAGCCGTTGTTGGAAGCAGCGGCCATTGCTGGAATTCGCCCCATAATATTTCGGCAGGAAGGGACCGGCATCCACATGGTGGACGGCTATTCCCGGGTGACCAACGGCAAGAAGATGGGCGTGTTTATGATGCAGAACGGCCCGGGAGCCGAGAATGGCTTCGGAGGTGTGGCACAGGCGTATTCTGAATCAGTGCCAATCCTGCTTCTGCCAGCTGGAATGCCTAGAGAAAAACGAGGTGTTCATCCCAATTTCTATCCGACCCGCAGCTATGAGACCATCACAAAGTGGTCCGAAGAAATGAATATCGTCGAGCGGATTCCGGATTTGATGCGTCGGGCATTCACCAAACTCCGCACCGGCCGACCTGGCCCTGTCCTTTTGGAGATCCCTCAGGATGTGGCGACTGGAGAACTTCCGGAAGAGTTGTTCAACTACGAGCCGCCCCGAGTGGTGCTGCAACAGGCTGATCCGTCTGATGTAAGTCGTGCCGCCAGGGCTTTGCTGGCAGCTGACCGGCCCATAATCCAGGCGGGACAGGGCATCCTGTACGCCGAGGCGACGCCCGAACTGATCGAATTGGCTGAGTTCTTGCAGGCCCCGGTGATGACCACTCTGCCGGGCAAGAGCGGCTTCCCAGAGACACATCCGTTGTCCTTGGGATCCGGCGGACCAAGTACTACAGCCCAGGTCAACAAGTATCTTAAGGAGTCGGACCTGGTCTTTGGAGCAGGTTGCAGTTTCACCAAGACCAACTTCGCACAGGCAATCCCCCAGGGCAAAATCATGGTCCATATGACTAACGACGAAGATGCCATCGGTCGAGAGTTCAAGACTGAATTCGCCATGCTGGGCGATGCCAAGTTGGTCTTGCGTCAACTGTTGGACGAACTGAAGAGCCAAGCGGGCAGCGCCCGGCCCAAGAACCATACTCTGCAAGACGATATCAAGTCGACGAAAGAGGCCTGGCTGGCCCAGTGGATGCCCAAGTTGACCTCTGACGAGGTGCCCATGAACCCTTACAGGGTGGTCTGGGACCTGATGCATACCGTCGACCTGGACAACACCATTATCACCCATGAGTCTGGCAGCGCCAGGGAATACTTGAGTCCTTTCTGGGAGGCCCGAGCGCCTCGCAGCTTCATTGGCTGGGGCAAGTCGACTCAATTGGGTTATAGCCTGGGATTAGCCATGGGCGCCAAGCTGGCCGCGCCGGAAAAATTGTGCGTAAATGTAATGGGAGACTTAGCCTTCAGCACGGTGGGCCTGGATATAGAGACGGCGGTGCGGTGCGAAATCCCCACGCTGACTATCGTCATTAACAATGCCTTCATGTCTATATACGATGACAGCCGGTTCCCGGTTGCTTTAGAGAAATACAACATCAAAACCTTGTCAGGCGAATTCTCGGAGGTCGCCCAGGCGATGGGGGCTTACACTGAGAAAATCACCGTGCCCAATGACATCATTCCCTCCATCAAGCGAGGCATAGCGGAGACCGAGGCCGGTAAAGCTGTGGTGTTGGAATTCATCACCAAAGATGAAGGTGAGTACTCCAAGTTCTAAAGCCTGATCAAGTGATGATTTGGCGGGGCCGCCGTTGGCCGATTTCATACCTAGCTTCGTTGGTTCTGACAGTGACTGCCCGGGGCTTTCCGGTGTGGGACATTTATCGGCCTCTGCATATGGCGGTGTAATACTGAGAGTAACTCCGACGGTATGTTCTTCCAAACAGAGGCTTGGCTTTTGCCCTCAGATACCTGCGCCTCCCAGCCGAAACGCTGGCGACCGGCGCATTATGAGGCCAACCACTGATGCGGAGAGCACTGTCGCAACTAGATACAAGACTCCCACCGCCGGATAACCGCCGAGTGACAGCATAAGCCCTCCTGCCGAGGAGCCTATCACGCCACCGGCCTGAGCGCTTGTGGTGAACATTCCGCCAGCGGTACCTCGGGATTCCCCCGCCAAGTGCATGATCAGCGTCGTCAGGACCGGCATTGAAACGGACACCAACACCGATGCCACGAATGCCACCGCGACGACTATCCAGGCATGTGCGTCTAAAACAAAGAAGAGGCCCGTNACGGCCCCACTGGTCAAGCTTATGGCGGCCAACCACTCCAAACGGCGAGCCCGGCCAGCAATGAACCCTCCGGCGAAGCTGCCGATCACCGCTCCTACGCCCAGCAGGGCAAGTCCTGGAGCGGTCTTTGCCTCGTCCCAAGCGTAGCTTTCAATCATGTAAGCAGCAAAATAGGTCATTAGCCCGAGCAGTGCTGCCTGTTGAGTGGCATTAGCGATGAGCACGTACCACGGCGCTGACTGACGGCCTATGACCTTGAAACGGTTGATGAGATCTAAGCTCTGGTCCAGGCGCCGTTGGCCCGAAGGTAGAGACAAGTACAGCGGCACCCAAAGGGCCAGTGACAAGCCACCAGTGATGTAAAANGGCAGACGCCATCCTCCGATATAGCCAAGTAAGGCAATCGCGGGCACTCCCAAAGCGAGCCCCACCCAACTTGAGGCGGTTACGAAGCCAACGGCCTTACCTACCTTTTCAGACGGAAGGTTATCGGCCAACGCTGCCATCATGGTCATGGGAAGCATGGCTGTTCCTACGCCAGCGATGAGCCGTGTGGCCAGTAAGGAACCGTAGCTCCACGCCGCACCTGATCCCAACACCCCTAAGGCCATAATCAGAACCCCGATCAGGAGCACCGGCTTTCTGCCGTACGTATCTGAGATAGGTCCAACCAACGGGGCAGTTATTCCCCAGGCGACGAAGGTGGCAGCGGCGAGTTGTCCCGCCATAGCTATAGACGTGCCGAAATCGTTTGCCAATATCACCAGGAGCGGCCCAAGCATCAGCATTACTGACCTGGCCATAAACGCGACGGCGGCAAATGAGAGAAGTGTCCACGACGAGACCCCACGCTGTTGGACTGCTGTCAAAACTACCCCGCGACGGCCCTGAAGGCTCAGAATCCCTTCTCCACTCATGGCCGATATTACTACAGAACCATTCAGGGGCTTTGGCCTTTCTGCTGTAACCTCTGGCTCCACAGTCAGGGCAATGTATTGGCGACCCTCAGTCGTAGGCCAGATATCTGGGAATTATAGTCGAAACCATCTTGCGCGGTTCTGGATCGGTGAAGAAGAAACCATCTGGCCCATTGAGTCCACCTTCACCGTCACGATTATCTCTCCTCCGGCAACAATCAGCATTTTCTAGAATCGGACCGGGACAATGGGCATCGGTTTCTAGTGGATGCCTATAGAAAGTCATTCGTCCTAAAGCGCGGCAGATCAGTTCATGGGTGAGATGGGTTCATTGGAACAGGGGCACCTGCCGGGTATACTTCTGAACATACGGATCAAGATGCCAAGGACTAACGAGACCTACGTGAGCATGAAAGAGAACAGCGAGTGACTCAGTTGGCATTCTTGCTGCGCTCCCAGATTATTTGGAGGAAATGATGTCCTATTTCATCGACGCGGCGAGCAGAGAACCTTTGGAACTGGTACCCGGCGCACGCACCCGTACATTCTGGGGAGAGCAGATGCTGTTTTCACTGGTAGAAGTTGATGCCGATTCGGAGGTTCCGCTACATACGCATCCCCACGAGCAGGGTGGGATCATCGTTGAAGGCGAACTGGAGATGGGCGTTGACGGCGAGGTCAAGCTTCTGAAGCCCGGCGATATGTATATCATCCCCGGTAATGTTGAACACTATGCCAGGGCCTACACCACCAAGGCTAAAGCACTTGATATATTCAGTCCGGTGCGGGAAGAGTTTAAGTATTGATCGGTAAAAGCAGATCACTCCAGCCCTGCAAAGAGAGGTTGAGGTGATTTTCGTAGCTTTTAGGAGATTTGAATTATCCGGAGGGTTGGCCGGTCCATTAAATCAGTTTCTTCGGCGTTGGTCTCGGTAGTTAGGGGCCATTATGGGGACCCAGTTGATAACTATGCCGTCCACTAGCCTTGAAGCGATGCGGGACTTGGTGTCCTCAAGTTCCTCCAGGGTTGAGACGGTGGTTATGACAGTGGGTAGACGGGCCTCGTGGCGGTGGACGACGATCTGGTAGAGCTTCTCTTCTGCCCACGCGGTGCTACTTTCGGCGCCCAGGTCGTCTAGAACCAGTAACGGGACCGAATTTATCTGCTCGAACAATTCGTCGTATCCAACGGGGCTTTCCGGGCTGAAAGTGGCCCTGAGATGGTCTAACAGCGTCGGGACGAATGCGAAAAAGACCTGGCTGCCACGGTTTAACCGCTCACCCGCGATGGCAACAGCCAGGTGAGTCTTGCCGCAGCCTCGGGGGCCATTGAGCAGCAGCCACCCGTCGGGGTCGGCGGCGAACGTTTCGGCGGTATGCTTAGCATTGTCTAAGGATTCTTGATCCTGTGAGGACGCATCAGGCCCGCCGAGGGTGTCGAAATTCTCGAAGGTCATGCGCTGTAGCATTTCGGTGCGAACTTCTCCGATGCCCTGGATTAACCGGCTGTTGAAGTTGCCTAACTGCGCCACCGATGCAGTGCCGTCGGCCCCTTCAAGCCGAGTACGCAGGCCATCGTCTAGACGTTGCAGCGGCCCCCGCACCGTGACTACGGTAGGAAGAGCGTTGTTGTACCGGTGGTTTATCACCTGGAAAAGCTTTTCTTGGGCCCAGGGAGTGGCGTTGGTGAGGCTCAGATCGTCGAGTATCAATACGGGCACGTTGCGCACCTGTTCAAATAATTCATCGTAGGAAACTGGGCTGTCTGGCGAGTAGGCTGCCCGTAGGTGGTCTAGCAGGTCCGCAGCAACGATAAAGAAGACGGTCTGATTGCGTTCGATGCAGCGGTTAGCTATCGCCACCGCTAGGTGAGTCTTGCCGCTGGCGCTGGGTCCTGTGAGCACTAACCAACCGTTCGGATCTTCGGCGAACTTAGCTGCGGCAGTCATGCCTTCGGCGAATAGCTGATGGCTTGGAACGTCTGGCAGCGGGCCTTCAAGGTCGGTATTAGCGAAGGATATACGGGCTAGAGCGCCTAGGTTGCTGTAACGGCGCAATGCGGCGGCGCGGGTGTTGGAGTCTTGGGTTTCTTGGCAGACGCAGGGCACGGCTTGCCCGAAGTCGGGATGGCCGATGTGCACGCGGTGTGTGACCCAACCGCTACCGTTGCACTGGTGACAGAGCTCAGCGGTCGGTTCGTTGTCCGGGAGGAGCACCCCTCCGCCGTTGGTATTCGTCGAGATATTTCTGGCCGTGATCCTTCTCAGTATGTCGCCCAGGCTTTCCATCTTTCTCCCTCCCGGACTCCACAGGCCTGGAATCCCCCCTAGTCTCTCTGCCTTCGGCGGTCCAGCGTCTCAAGATGCCGGACACATAGCGCCAACTTCGTTTGTTCTCGGCTGCTGCGATGCCGAAGGCCTCCCGTACCCAGGGTTCCGGGTAGCGCTCCTCGGCTTCTTTTAATTCTTCCGCCAGTAAAGGTGACAGCGACCCGATGCTGTCCTCGTAGAGTGCGAATATGTTTCGTCGCTCCAGGGCCGGCGTATCGGCTTCGGGCTGTTCCTCAATATCGGCGGCGGTCTGGCCGGCGTTTAACCGGGCCAAAGCCCGTCGGTCGGCCTCGGAATTCAGCAGGAATATGGTTCCAGTTCCCGCTAACTCGTGGGTCAAAAAAGTCTTGTGAGTCACAGCGAGTCGCAGACCGTGTCGTATGGCTTCTCCTGACGATTCAGTGTTATGGGACTCTAGCCCCTTGATCAGCGAACGGTCTGCCAGGAATTCGCCCAAGGTAACGGCCCTGAGATTACCTCGTTTGCGGTGGAACAGCCACAGTCCGCGTAAGGTTACCTTGAGTTCGGCCAGGTCCTGGATCTGCTCCAGTATAGGTCCGAAAACTGGGTTGGGTACCGGGGTGTAGAGCGTTTTCCCGGTGAAACCGGAGAAGGTCCCGGAAGGAGCCATATCTAGAAGTCGTCCACCCTGGATAATGAATCGAATCGCACCAGGTTGTCCCGGAAGAATAACTGCAGGTTGCCGGTAGGTCCGTTACGATGCTTGGCAACTATCAGGTCGGCTATGTTTCTTGGGAATGGGCGGCCGGGGAATTGTTGGTCCCACTCGTCTTCGGTGAAATAAACGTCGTCCCTGTGGAGGAACATCACCACGTCGGCGTCCTGTTCGATGCTACCGCTGTCACGCAGGTCGGATAGCATGGGACGGTGCCCAGGCCGCTGTTCAACGCCACGGCTTAACTGGGAGCAGGTGATCACTCCGATGTTCAGGTCTCTGGCCATTACCTTGAGTGATCGGGATATCTCTGATATCTCTTGGACCCGGTTTTCGTTCCGTCCACTCCTGCCCTGGATCAACTGCAGGTAGTCCACCACCAGCAGGTCCAAGCCGTGTTCCAACGACAGCCGGCGCGCCTTGCTTCGCATCTCGATCATGCTTTGGAAGGGCGTGTCGTCGATATAGACCGGAAGGTCGGAGAGTTGACCGATGGCGTCGGTTATTCTTTCCCCTTCTGCCTCGGTGAGTAGCCCCAAACGCAGGCGGTGGGAGTCGATCTCGGCTTCGGATGAAAGTATCCGCAGGGCTAACTGTTCCCGGCTCATCTCCAGACTGAAGACGCCGGCGGAAGAACCGTTCTTGGCAGCGTTCAGGCAGATGTTCAAGGCTAGGGTGCTTTTGCCCAACGAAGGCCGAGCGCCCAGGATTATTAAGTCAGATCGTTGGACACCGCCTAGTAGCTCGTCCAAGTCGGTGTATCCAACCATTACCGGGCCAGAGTTTTCACTGACTGGGTCGGCGATGGCGGCTTGGTCTTGCATGTATTGGTCATAGATTTGGCGCAGCGGCACGAAACCTCTTTGGGAATCCGGACCCCTGATTGTGAAGAGCGCGTCCTCTGCCTGACGAAGTGTGGCGTCCACGTCGTCAGTGTCTTGGTAGCCCATGGCTGAGATTCGAGACGCAACGTCAATGAGCTTTCGCATGGTAGCGGTGCGAGCCACCACGTTTGCGTAGTGTTCGGAGTGGGCTGAAGTGGGGGTGACGGAGATCAGATGGCTGAGGTAGGCCATGCCTCCTACTGTTTCTAATTGGCTGGCGCGGCTCAGTTCTCGGGCCAGGGTGACTTGGTCAATGGCCTCATCCCGTTGGAAGAGCGCTTCACAGGCGGCAAAACAGAGTTGATTCCTCTCTCGATAGAAATCGTCTGCTTTTATGTGGGGCGCAACGCGAGCAAAGCAGTCCCCATCGATCAAGACCGACCCAACGACCGCTTCCTCCGCCTCCAAGTCATGGGGTAACAGCTTCTCAGCGTACATCGCCCTATTCTTCTATCTCCGCGTTAACGTGTATCGTAGCAGCGACTTCGGTTGAGAACCGGAGTGTTACATCGTATTCGCCCGGTTCTCGGATAGGCTCTGCTATCTCAACCCAACGGCGCTCCACTTCGCGGCCAACTTTCTCGGCGAGTTCCATGGCGATATGGGTGCTTGTGATGGCGCCGTAATACCGTCCGGTGGGCGTGATTCTGGCCGTCAAAGTAATCGTGACATCGTCCAGACCACGGGCCAGTTCTTCCATGATGGCGGTCTCGCGGACGCGAACCTCATCACCGACGGCTGTGATTTTGTGCAGCCGCTTTAGCACCTCGGGAGTGGCGATCTCCGCTAGACCTTGAGGCAAAAGGAAATTGCGCGCGTAACCATCCGGCACTTTGCGGACCTCGCCCGCCCTGGCCTTATTGGGAACGTCTTGGGTGAAAACTACTTCCATTTTTGGTCACTTCCGTTGGGTTCTCCGATGGGCATTGTCGATCGGAATAGGGATTTGGCCCCACTATAGTGAGGACGTCCTAATTATACGGCATGCCCGGTTAGGGGGAAAGCAGGACTAGTCTGCGGCCAGCCCGTGCCCTACGAATCAAAGATTGGCCGCCCACTGCGCACATCCTGACACGGAAAGATGGCCTGCCAACCTAATGACCGAGGGAATATATCCCTCTTTTCATAACAAATCCAGGCAGTTTCAACGGATTTCGAACGGATTTTTCGGACAACTGATTTGTGACCAAGGAAAAGAAAAGAGCAACCCAGTCTATTTTCCGGAGCGGTTTTGGTTGGACCACATATAATGTCGGTTAAAGAGAACTACCCTCTGAGGTGGTCACTCTTTGACTGCTCTGAACACCCAACAGGGCCAAGAGAAAGCTATATCGCCGTGGACGGGCGCTACCTGGAAGGCCTCGCGGGTTGCGTCGGGAGCTTCTAGGAAGTCTTTACGGAGGTCTTTGATCTCTTCGGGGGACACTTTGGTGCGGGCTGTCCATTCGTTGAAACGTAGGTATATGCGCGGGTAACTGTTCTCGACCACGGCGAAACCACGCTCTGTGAGCATTTCAGTGATTCTTGAGATTGTCCGGTTTTTTACGTGGCTGAAATCTCGGCGCAGTTCGATGGTGTTCATCCATCTGGTGATGTCATCATCCTCGGGGGCCACTGAATCCGCCATTAGTAACGATCCACTGTTCTTCAAAACCCGCTGAGCTTCGTCTAGGGCTTTCTCGAAGTTTCGGAAGTGGTGGGCGGAAACACGGGAAGTGACCAGGTCGATGGACTCATTTGCAAATGGTAGGGCTTCGGCGGTATTTTGAATGAAACCCAGGTTATTGATTCCTCGTTCTTGCCCCAAATGTTGGGCTTGCCGCAGCATAGGTTCGGTAACATCGCTGGCGATGACTCGGTTAGACACTCCAGCCACGGCAAAGGCGGTGAACCCTGCACCGGTGCCCAAATCTACGGTCCAGCCATAGCGGTTTACGCCACCAGCGGCGCCGACCATCCGCTCCACAGACTCCAGGCTATCGTCCCGGATATGCACCTTGCTGGTGGCGTAAACCGCAGCCTGAGGCCCAAAGACTTGTTGGGCGGCTAGTTGCCCGCTAGCCAGATTTCCATTCTTGTCGTGGATCATGTTTTTCTCAAGTTGCTGCGAAATAAAAACTGGCGCTTGGGTTTTCTAAGTACCCAAGCGCCAGAATATGTCCGACTGGAACGGCTGTCTTGATTAGACCAGTAGAGGTTCAGTATTCTTCTGGTAGACCTGGAACCGGTGGCGTGTGGTGTCAGCAATCATGACACGGCCACGGTGGTCGACGCGCACCGCGCAGGGAGCCCATAGGACCTTCTCAGGAGTAAAGTCCCGTACCCCGTTGCGCTGGCGAATCATGTCAGGGTTCGACTTGATCTTGTCTATGCCTAGGCTGGAGAGGGCGGCATCTCCGTTGAACTCGGTCACGAAACGGCCTTCGGAGGTGAGCACTTGAACACGGTTGTTCAGCCAGTCGGCGATGTAGATATCTCCGTCGTCGTCGACGCAGACGCCAGTGGGGCGGTTGAACTCACCTACGGGAATGTCGGCGTAACGCATGCCGCCCTCTTCCCTTGCGACGGTGCAATCTCCGCCTGTGCCTGGCCTGCCAAAGGATGCCAGCCACTTTCCGTCGTTGGTGAAGGACTGGACGCGGTCGTTGCGCCAATCGGCGACGAAGATGTTTCCTTCCTTGTCCAGGCAGATGCCCCAGGGCAAGTTGAATTCACCGTCGCCAGAGCCGGCGGTTCCAAACTTACCTAAAAACTTGCCGTCCAGCGAGAACTTCTGCACCCGGTTATTGCGGCTGTCCACGACGTAAACGGTCTCGTCAGGGCCGATGGTGATACCGGCGGGACGGTTCAGCTCTCCATCTCCGGAGCCGTGGGCCCCCCAGTGACTCTGGTATTCGCCGTCTTTGTTGAAGATAGTCACCCGGTGAGTCCACTCGTCAGTGACGTAGACGTTGGTGTCTTTGTCCAGTGCGATGGCCATGGGCCAGATGAACTGACCAGGCTCTTCGCCGTAAGAGCCAAACTCGGTGATGTACTCTTCTTTGTCCTCGCCGATACGGAAAAGGTTGATGCGGGTGCCGTCCGACCGCGACTCATAGGATCGGTTCACCACGTAGACCAGGTCGTCGGGGCCCAGGGCAAAGTCCATGGGGTTACGGAACCCGGTGCCCTGAAACTCGGAGCGTCCAGCCGTGAAGCTGTAGGTGAACGTCCGGTCGTTTATTCCCAGGAATACGCTAGCCATAGCAATTCTCTCCTTAAGGGGTAAAGACCCCGCGCCACAGTTGTAGGTCCGGCGCAGTGGTCAATCTTATGGTTTTAAATCGGTTTGTTCTCTATTGGTTTTCTATAAGAAGGGAACGGGCTCAAAGGTGCCGCCCGTAATCGCCTTGGCGTCCAGCCCCATCCACCGGTCGAGCAAAGTTGTGTAGGCGGAACGGAAGTCCACATTGTGCTGCAGGTTGCCTCCGTCTTCCAATTTGTTCGCATCTAGAGATGGGTATTCTCCGTAGAGACCGCCTTTGACGTGGTCGCCAATGACGAAGGCCACGCCACCTGTGCCGTGGTCGGTGCCGGAGCCGTTGTCCATGGCTCGTCGCCCGAACTCGGAGTAGAAGAACAAGGTTACGTTGTCACTCTTGCCTAGTTGGCGGATGTCGGTCATGAACGAATCGACGTTCACAGCAACGTCCTGCAACAAGTTGGCATGCCCCACTGCTTGATTAGCGTGGGTATCGAAGATGTTATACGGGGCCGTGGTGAACATCACGCGGGTCCCGAACTCTGCGTTGTGCACCTGGGCCATGTCCCGGAGGTATCCGCCCATGGCAGAGCTGGCGTATTCGACCTCAGACCTGTACATCCCAGGGGCCGTAGTCAGGATGTCGGCGCCTTTCAGGGCTTCGATACCGGTACGGCGAATGTAGTCGTCAACCGCGCCCTGGCCGATCGCCGGAGCGTACATGCGCCCGAACAGATCAAGAGCCTCTGCCCGTTGGGCTTCAGCACCCATGTCGGTGAGCAGGCCGTAAGTGCTCAGGTCTCCCACCGAAGCGACCGCAACGCCCTCTTTGGCTAGAGATCGGGGCAGGCCACGTCCGAAATTGACGCCGGTAAGCACATTCTCGCCGGTGGGGTCAACGTCCTGTATGACGCTGCCCAACCATCCGACGACGCCCAATTCTTCGGGTTCGCATGTGGCCCAGATGTCCATAGACCGGAAGTGAGACAGGCTCCCGTTGGGGTACCCGATACCCTGGATGATTGCTAGGCTGCCCTCATCCCAATATTTCTTAAGCGGGGCCATAGCTGGGTGCAGGCCGAGCTGGTCTGTGATGGGAATTATCTGGTCCTCGGGGATGCCCAAAGCCTTGCGATAGTCCCGGTAGTTAGGGTCGTTGTACGGGATAACCGTGTTCAGGCCGTCGTTTCCACCGGATAGGGACATCACTGCCAATACCGGGTCTTTTACCGTTGATACCATTCCTGTTCCTCCGTATTTGGCCGGGTTATGAGTGGTTTCTTATCAGGTCTTAGAGAGTTCCTAGCCGAACTGGAACTCCGATGTGGTGGCAATCATTTGAAGAGTTTCTCCGGTACGGCGGGAGAAATCTCCTTTCTCAGAGTCAGTGGAGTGTTTAAGAGAGCCACCGGCATTCAAGTGTTCGGTCAGTTGATTCCGGGTCTCTTGGGCCAGCTCCATGGGACCAACCAGGTCCAGACAACCGTCCAGGAATTGCTCGGAGCTTGGGACGTCGCCCAGGTCCATCAGCCGGTTGATGATGTTCTTGACACCTGGCAACTCAGTATCGCCCAGCATGGACGATGCGAAGTTGATTCTGTCGATGAGGCTGCCGCTGTTGATCCACTCACGGCCCATGTGCCAACCCTCAACCGTGGGCGGGTTCATCAAATCGAAGCCCATGTACTTGGGCTCCATGGCCACAAAGAACAGGCCCGGCTTGGGCTCAAGATGGTCTCCCACCATGCGCATGGTGCCGATGACCACATCTGCCGGACTCTTGACCTTGGCGAACCTAACAGCTTCGTCTTTGAAGAAGTCAGAGTTGAAGAGGACGGTCAACATGGCGGTGATATCGTAACCGGAGTCGAAGTAGGCTTTCTCCAGTTGTTTGATGGCGACCATGTCCCGGGGCTCACTCAGGCGCCATGAGGGCACCGGCGGTTCGTCGGCAACGAAGAAGTCATAGAGCTTGCGGGCAACGAACCGGGCGGTGGCCGGCTGCTTGCAGATGATATCTACGATGTCGCCGCCGTCCCAGTTACCGGTTTCGCCAAGGAAGGTCTTTTCCCCGTAGTCATGGTCAGCTGGGTCGAATCGGAACTCGAAAGGGGTCCGTCCGTAGGGGAATACGGGAATCGTCGGAGCCAGGTTCCAGCCAGTGAAGGCTCGGGCGCAGGCCTTGACGTCGTCCTCTGTGTAGTTGAACTCGTCGTCCATTCCGACGCCAATGGAGAACAGTTCCAATAGTTCTCGGCCATAGTTCTCGTTAACGGCCGTCTTGTGGCTCTCGATGTTGTCCAAGTAGTACAGCATCGCCGGGTCGGTGGAAAGCATCATGAGCATGTCTTTGAAGTTGCCCATCCCATAGTCCCGGAACTTGTCGATCTGGATGGCGGTGGTTCGTGCATTGTCCACTTTGTTATCGCCAGCGCAAAGGATGGTGTGCCAGAAGAGGGACATCTTTTCTTTGAGCTGGTACTTGTTGTTGATCATGCGGTAGACCCATTCGGTCTGACCGGTCTCGATCGCTGCCTTATCGAAGTAAGACGGATAGGCGCGGTACATCAGGTCTTCGTCTATCCCGGGGTCTTCCCCGGGGTTCAGAAGTTCTTCGACAACGTTGTCGTATCCCTGGGCAACTCTGGCCTCAATCTCGTCGCGGCTCGCCCCGTATCCGGCGCGCCGCAGAAGGTGGGCCATCAAAGCAATTTCTTGGTTAGGCATTAATTCCTCCTCTTCCGCAGTAATCAGTTTTATCAAAACTTGGGTTGACTTGCATAAGATGTTCGGTCCCGATCAACCGGCATTTAGACCGGCAATCCCCGAAAACACCAGCCTTGGCCAGATGGTTCGAGTAAAGAACCAACAGCCCGAATGTCATGACCACATTAAATAATTTGGGCTACGCGATGTCAATACTGAATATTACATGTATTGAGACTGGTTAGCGGGTCCAGGCTATTTTCTTATAAGAAAATATTGATTATTGGATAGAAGCTGGAACGGAGAGAGAGCATTAGTTGCGGATGAGCAGTCCCGGTTGGCAGTTGCGGCAGTAGCTGGTGATGCGCTGGTTGGCGTGCAACTGGGTGATGTTACCGCCGCATTTGGGGCAGGGTTCGCCGCCCTTGTTATGCACCTGCAAAAAATCGCGCACTTTTTTGTGGATGTCCATGCCTATGCGAGTTTTTAAGATTTCGGTAGCTTCTACTAGTACCTGGTTACACTGGGTGTGTAGGGTTCGTAGTTCGTTGGGCGTGAGGGCCCGACATTTCTTGAAAGGCGATATGCCTGCGGCGAAAAGTATCTCGTCCGAGTAGGCGTTGCCAATGCCGGAGATGAAAATGCCACGGGTCAACACGCCTTTGATCTCACCATTGAATTTTTTGAGCCGGGATTGGAATTCACCAAAGGTGATACCTGAGAGCACGTCGGGACCGAGACTGGTGTATTGAGGGATTAAATCGTCCTGAGCTTCGCCACAGTTTTCGCCGTTGTCGATATAGTAGATCTTGCCCATCTGCCGGTCGTCTAGGTAGCGGAGGTCCATATCGCCGCCGACGTTTAATATCAGGCACGTCTTCTTCTGGACACGGACGCTACTTTGACAGTGCTGTAATGCCCCGGTGAGCATAGGGTTGATTACTAGGCTTCGGCCGCCTGAGAACCGCAGCGTCAGAAACTTTCCCCGGCGCTGGGCGTCGAGAAGGGTTCGGCCTGGAAGATCGTCGAGGACTTCGGCCGTCGCCAATGAACGAACAACAGTGGGCCGCAGGACCTTGCAGGACGTTACCGGGGTGTCTTTGAGGTATACGTTCAGATAGTCCTTGATGACTTCCAAGTCGGGCGCTTCTGGCATAGCGCTAATATACCCCAAAATGGAATAATAGGCGTCATGTTGGTTGGTGTGGTATCCGATACCCATGGCTTCTATGACCCGCGCGTGCCGCCTCTGCTGGAAGGGGTGGAACATATTCTCCATGCGGGCGATATCGGCACGGGTGGAATTATCGAACAGCTTACCGAGATAGCACCGGTGACGGCGGTGCGGGGGAACAATGATTTGGAGGGAGCCGAGTCAGAGTACCCGGAAGTGGAGATGTTGGAATTGGCCGGCTGCCGCATCTACTTGACTCACATCGTGAAGGTTCCTAAAGATGGAGATGAAGATGGGCTTGATGTCTATTATGCAGGAGCCGATGCGGTGGTATACGGCCACAGTCATGCTGCATTTAATGAGCAGAGAGGCGGGCTGACTTTCTTCAACCCGGGTGCGGCAGGGAAACGGCGTTTCAAGGTTGTGCCGTCCATCGGGTTATTGGAGTTGGAGCCCGGGCAGGTGAAGGGGCGGATACTGGTTCTCTAAAGGCAGGTTCCTCCGAAGCGTAGGGTATCCAAATTGGCATTCCCTCTTTGAAAGGGGGAAGGATTTCTTTTATGGGTTGGACTACTGGTTCAGTCTTATCGCTTGAGCGCCGAGTTGGGGCCAGGCGGCAGGGGCGGCAGCTTTTTCTAGGCGTTCTTTCAGAGGTAGCTCTTCGTTCCAGTAATACCCTATGAAGCGTTGGCCGTTGATTCCATCGGAGGCATCCGAGGCGAGCCAGACGACTGGGGCCTGCATGACTTCGGGTTGGATCATGTTGGCCCGCTCGTGGTCGGCGTCGTCAGGGATCAGATCAGTGCTGGCCATGCCGCCCGGCACAAGGACGTTGACCGTCACTCCTGTGCCTTCCAACTCCCGGGAAGCCATGGCTACAAGGGCCTCGTGCGCTGCTTTAGATGGACCGTAGGGCGTGCCGCCTTCACGGTACATGGTATTCATACTAGTGGTTACC
This sequence comes from Dehalococcoidia bacterium, assembly GCA_022451945.1. Classification (GTDB taxonomy): domain Bacteria; phylum Chloroflexota; class Dehalococcoidia; order Lucifugimonadales; family UBA3495; genus UBA9611. Next base: position 56,169 of record JAKUNK010000001.1, on the reverse strand, counting down.
CCGATAACCCGGCCCCATCCTTGAGCTAGCATGTGGGGCACTGCGGTACGGGTCATATAGAAGGGGCCGCTGCTGTTCACTGCGACCACCCGGTCCCATTCCTGAGGTGAGACTTCCCAGAAATTGTTCTTGGTTCCTCCGCCCATCAGCATGTTCCGGGGCGCGATGCCTGCATTGTTGACTAGTATGTGAAGCCCACCCAGTTCTTTGATGGTGAGCTCAATGGAACGTTCGGCCTCGGTGATGGACGTTACGTCCACGATTTGGGTCATGACGCAGTCGTCGCCGCCGATCTCCCGCATATAGTTGGACGATTCATCAAGCCACTGCTGGTTGATGTCCATCATTGACACACGAGCCCCAGCCCTCACCAAAGCCTCGGTCATAGCTCTTCCCAACCCTCTGGGACTGGCTGCCCCGGTGACGATAGCGATTTTCCCTTCAAGCACCCTCTGTTGCATCAGAATCCTCCCCGTAATTTACCGAATCGATTCGTGCAGAAAGCGATTGTACTGGCCAAAAGAAACTCGGGTGTGTCGCTATTGGGCTATGAAACCGCCGTCTATCACTAGCTCGCTACCGGTCACGAACGATGACTCATCCGATGCCAGATACAACACGCCGTAGGCCACGTCATCTGGTACGCCGTTGCGGCCCAGCGGTATTCTGCCGATAGAATCTGCCACCGCTTGTGGATCGCCTTGTCGAAATGCGGTCATGGGTGTGTCGATTGGTCCTGGGTGAATCGAGTTTGCCCGGATGCCCTCAGAGGCGTACTGGATTGCGGTGGATTTGGTGAAGATTCGCACCGCACCTTTGGAGGCGTTGTAGACGGCTGAGACGTATGACTGGCCGGCGATGCCCGATATCGACGAGATGTTCACGATGGATCCGCCTCCGGACCGCCTCATCTCCGGGATAGCGGCTTTGGTTCCAAGGAACACTCCTTTGGAGTTGATGTCCATCACTCGATCCCACTCGTCAACATTAAGATCTTCCAGTGGAACTCTGGATACAACGCCGGCGTTGTTGACCAGGATGTCCAGCTTGCCGAAGCGATTGACAGTCTCGGCCACGGCCGACCCCCAACTTTCTTCGCTTGTCACATCTAAGTGGACGTAGAGGCACTCGCCGCCAAACTCGTTGATGGCAGCTTCTGTTTGGCGGCCTTCGTCATCAAGCACATCGCCAATGACGACCTTGGCACCCTCTCGGGCGAACAGCCTGGCTTCGGCCGCGCCCATACCGCGGGCGCCCCCACTGACAAAAGCAACTTTGTTTTCCAGTCGCATAGCTACACCTGAAGATCGACTTAATCATCCGTTTGGCTGGTGAGATTCTAACTGTTAGGCGGGGTTAGTCAATGGGTCCGTTCAGTTGCTTTAAGTGAAGGAGCCAGGGGCATTAGCAATGTGGAATGTACGTAGACAGAGCGAGCCTAGCGCCGCCAATGTTACCACGACCCTGCTGTTGATTACACTGATGTCGCTGGTATTGGGCTAGGACTTTTTGAGGATATTGTCGCTCGGGCTAGCGCTTGAACCAGATTGCGTGAATTTGTTTGTCTAGGCCGGGGGAAACTGCCAGTTATAGACGGCCTGCCTCCAATATTTTATATGGAGCCGGGAGCGTGGCCTGAATGGTCATTTGCGCCGAATAGATTGATAAATTGGCCGGTCATGTCGGCTGGTGCATGGGCGGCTAGAAAGAGGGAAGCACGGGCGATATCCTCAGGCTGTGTCCATTCAGGCCCCGCATCAGAAGGGATATCAGTGCTTGCGGTCATATCCGTTTCCACCCATCCAGGGTTTAGCCCGTTGACTCTCACCCCATGCTGACGAACCGATTTAGCCAGGGAAATCGTGTATCCGATTACTCCCCATTTGGTTGCCCCGTAGGCCCCATAGAGATCCTCTGCGATAGTCCCAGAAGACGACCCGATATTGATAACTACACCCTCCTCCCGTTTTACCATGTGAGGTAAGACGAAGTGGCAGCAGAGGAAGGTACCCCGCAGGTTGACGTTCATCTCTTCGTCCCACTCTAAAATAGGGGTATTCCAGACTGGTGTTTCCGGGTGAATGATCGCGGCGTTGTTGACGAGGATGTCGATTTGTCCCCAGTGATCTATGATCTTTCCCACTACGTTTTTCACCGACGATTCTTGCGAAACGTCCATCTGCCACGCGTCAGCTTGGCCTTGAGTCCGCTTGATCTCACCCTTGACCTGTTCGAGGCGTGATATATTCCGGCCGGTCAGCGCAAGTCTTGCCCCCTCGCTCGCCAAGGTGGTGGCAATGGCCCGTCCGATTCCACGCCCGGCACCGGTGACTAACGCAACTTTCCCTCTTAACAGTTCGGACATGAAAATCACCTGTTCGATCCACAAATATAACGTCGTGACTGTGCTTACCCGATAAACAAAGTGTATGAGCCTCGATTTGGCTGATCAACTGTTTGAGCACACAACAAATGATGGTCTTGAGCCAGCGCCCGCTTGGCGACCTCAATGTTTACTGGCGAAATCTGCTCTAGAGCTTGAATCTCCGCCAAGCTAAAATACTCGGCCCTGTCTACTTCTTTCATGTCAGGGTTGGGCTCACCAGATAGAGGATTCAACCTCATCACGATATATAGGCTGTTGCCTCCTTCTTCATCGTATCTGTTCCTGATACCCAACACCCCTTGGACCGCAGCCGTTACACCGGCTTCTTCTTCCACTTCACGGATTACGGCTAACTCCATCGTTTCGTCCGGCTCGACAAACCCACCAGGTATCTGCCAATTGCCGCGGCCTCGGCGCGACGCCCGGCGGACTAGCAGTAACCGACTGTCGTTCACCACGGCGCCGCCAACGCCGACGTTGTATCCAGTGTTGTATCGTTCCGGTGGTGGCATTCTTTTACATTCCTTAGCCTTCGCAACTCGGTGCTCCGTGCCCACCGCTACAGCCCTGACCACCCTGCCTTTCGCGGTGAAGATTTGGACTCAACCTGCTACGTCAACTTGAACCGGTTTTACTCGCCCTCTTTCGCACTGATTCGATAAGGGACTCCTGACCGAATTGTAGGCGATTTGCATAGAATGGGTGCAGGAGTTTTACCAGGGTTTGATGCCTAGATAGAACTTCGTTAGCACTTAGGCAATTACCGTTTAACGTTGATTACAAATTTGCTATAACTGCCATCGGTGAGTTCGTAGGACGCATGTTGGACTGATGGGATTTGGGCGATTTTCTGGCCAATGTGGATAAAAAGGTGGGTAAATGGTTAGTTCCACCTTGAGGAGTAGGGTAGAAAAGGCCATTTCAGGCGCGAATGAAATGGTCGGGGTGGGGAGAATCGAACTCCCGACCTCCTGCTCCCAAAGCAGGCGCCCTACCGCTGGGCTACACCCCGTCGTATCCGAGTTTACCATGTCTATTGACGTAGAAAGCCTTCGCCCGGAATGGGCGAGGGCTTATTTGGACCCATCACCTGGACCGACGTCTGAAGGTTAACTCGAGCACTTTGGCTATGCCGTTGCGCATGTGGATGTGCGTGGTGATAAGGCTTGAGTTCTCGGTCTCCGAGAAATTCACGACGTATCCAGTGCCGATTTGAAAACCACCGCCGCCTAGGCCGTGTTGATTGGCAATCCTTTCATTCGTTGGCTATGGAACTGAGCAACAAACATAGTTTCAAATAGATTTTTCAACAGGTCTCTTCAAGAGGGGCGCCGAAAAGGGAATTCTGAGAGAGGGAAAAGAGGGAAGTGGTACCCCCGGAGAGGGTCGAACTCTCGTCTCCGGCTCCGGAGGCCGGCACTCTATCCACTGAGCTACAGGGGCAACCTAACCAAAGAATAGCATGGTTGCTTTCAGGTCAACAACCTGAAAGCAACCATGCCTCCGGTGGACAAACTCCAGGCACCGCACTAGACTAGGGGCACTATCCCACAGAGGTTGAAACATGCCTGTTTTCACGCCCGAATATCTGCATAAAGTCGCCTATCACATCTACCGCGCTAAGGGCACACCGGAAGATGAGGCGGAGATCGTAGCCAACCATCTGGTCAAGGCCAATCTGGTGGGTCACGATTCCCACGGAATAATCCAAACGCCAACTTACGTCGACCGGATCGACGCTGGACACATCGTTCCCGGCGCTGCGTTCGATATAGTTAAAGAGGCTCCTTGCACGGCTGTCATCGACGGCAACTGGGGCTTTGGGTTTGTGCAAACCGAGAAGGCGACCCGCCTGGCCATAGAAAAGGCCAAGACCAACGGAGTCGCCGCCGTCACCGTCTATCATCAGAGCCACATCGGACGACTGGGCGACTATCCCACCATGATGGCAGCCGATGACATGATTGGATTGATCACTGCCGATTCCGGGGCAGCCCCTAAACATGTTGCCCCATTTGGTGGGATTGCCAGAAAACTGGGTACCAATCCTATGAGTATCGGAATGCCCAGCAATCTGGACGGTCCGGTCTTGATGGACATGGCTTCCAGCACCGTAGCCCTGGGCAAGATCGCCCTGTCCCGCAGCCGTAAAGAGGAGATACCTCTGGGTTGGATAGTGGATAAAGATGGCAACCCCACTACTAATCCCAACGATTACTACTCTGGCGGTGCCATTCTGCCTGTTGGTGTTGACCAGGGTCACAAGGGATACGCCTTATCGTTTATGGTTGAGGTTTTCTCTGGACTGCTTACTGGTTTAGGCTTCGGCATCGATCCCGAAGGACGCCACAACGACGGCGTGTTCATCGCTGCATTCAACCTGGCGCATTTCCGGGACGTGGCAGAGTTTAAGAAAGACATGGGAGAGTTTGTGGAATTCATAAAGGACTCACCACCTGCTACCGGTTTCACCGAGGTACTCTACCCAGGCGAAATCGAATATAACCGAGAGCAACAGCGCCGCAAAGAGGGGATTTTCGTCGAGGATGAGACCTGGGCCCAGTTAAGCAGCCTGATGAAGTCTCTGAACGTGGAAAGTGAAGTGGGTCAACCGTAAATTGTAACAATCGTGAGCAAACCGAGGGATTTTCATGAGCGGTCAAGATATCCGGGAGACCTACCTGGAGGCCGGGGAATACTTCGCAAGCATAGTTGATCAGGTGGACGTCGACGGCTGGGATGAGCCCGCGCTAGGCGAGTGGTGTGTCCGTGACCTGACTGGGCATACCTATCGGTCCTTCACCACCGTGCTCAGCTATTCATTAAAACCTGCAGATAAGGTCGATCTGGAACGGCCGGTGGACTTCTTCCGAGAAGCTATGAAAACCATGGCTAATCCCAAACATGTAGCGGAACGCGGAAGAGCCGCCGGGCTGGAGATTATCGACGACCCGAGGATGATGGTTCGTGGCTTCGCCATGTACGTGAAGAACAAGCTGGAAGAAATGCCTGACGATTTTATCTTAGATTGTCCCGTCGGCGGCATCCGGCTTATCGATTACCTTCCAACGCGAACCTTTGAATTAATCATACACACCATGGACCTAGCCAAGGCCGTAGGTATTGAATCCAATCCTCCCGAATCCGGAATGGAAGCCACACTACAGATAATGGGTCAGCTGGCTCTTTACCGAGGTCACGCCTCTGATCTAGTTCTAGCGGCTACTGGCCGGAGTGAGTTGCCCGCTGGTTTTTCGGTGCTGAGTCAGTAAGGGTTCCTAGGGCGTATCAAGCCGGTAATATTAGTCTTCCCGCGTTGCCCAGCCCAAGCCCCTATGCTATAATTCTCCTAACGTAAAAGAAGAGAAGAGAGAGAAGCAAAAACACACCTGATGCTAGACGGAGAAACGAAAGCACGGATCATTAAGGAATACCAGATCAACGACAAAGACACTGGCTCTGCTGAAGTCCAAGTCGCCGTGCTTACAGAAAATATCAAACAGCTTACGGATCATCTGCGGGAACACAAGAAGGACGTCCATTCACGGCGCGGGCTTCTTGGCATGGTTTCCCGGCGGCGCAGACTCCTCAAGTATCTTGACGCGGAAGACGTCAACCGCTATCAAACGCTGATAACCAGGCTTGGCCTCCGGCGATAATTCCCCTCAGAACAACACCCTATTCAGGGTGTTGCTTCTCGTCTAGCTCTCACCCCATCTATCTGTTGCGCACGTTTTTTATTGCGAGGTTGCCTTAGGCAAATTATGGCTACAGAACTATCTTCCCCAGTGTCGGTCACAAGCCAGATCGACGGTAAAACCCTTACCCTTGAGACAGGTAAACTAGCAAACCAAGCCCACGGTAGTGTTGTTGTTACTTTGGGTGAGACTATGGTCCTGGCTACGGCCGTCATGTCATCACGGCCCCGGGCCGAGGACATCGACTTTCTTCCTTTGACTGTCGATTACGAAGAGCGGATGTATTCTGTTGGCAAGATTCCCGGGAGTTTCTTCCGCCGGGAAGGGCGCCCCGGACAGGACGGCATCCTGGCTTCTAGGCTCACCGACCGGTCCATCAGGCCGTTGTTCCCCAAGGGCCTGCACAACGATATCCAGATCACACTGACCATCCTTTCCTCCGATATGGAGAACCCACCAGAGGTTCTAGGCATGATTGGAGCCTCCGCCGCTATCGGCATCTCCCAGATTCCTTTCAACGGCCCCATTGCCTCTTGCCGTATCGCGTATCTGGACGGGCAGTACATCATCCACCCGACCTACGAACAGAGTACAGAAAGTACTTTAAGCATGGTAGTCAGTAGCTCACGCGATGCTATCTTGATGGTGGAAGCAGGTGCCAATGAGGTCTCCGAAGAAGTCATCCTGGAAGCCATCGGCAAGGCCCAAGAAGCCAACGCGGCAACGATTGGCCTGATTGAAGAACTGGCCAACAAAGTCGGCAAACCCAAGGTTGAGGTCGATTACGACTACGCTGCCTCTGACGCCGTTGTGAACAAAATCAAAGAGGTCGTCGGCACCCGCTGGAGCGACCTTCTCGCCAAGAACCCCGGCATGTACGAGATGGACGACGGTGAGCACCAGATATCCGCGCTGGTCACTGAAGCTCTTAAAGAGGATTACTCCAAGACGGAGATCGGCGAAGGTTTCAAAGCCGTGTTCCGTGAGGCCGTACGCGGACGCATCCTCCAAGAGCATGTCCGTTCTGACGGGCGGGCATTGGACCAGGTCCGCCCTATATCCTGCGACACCGGCCTCTTGCCCCGAGCCCATGGCACAGGCCTGTTCACCAGGGGTGAGACTCAGGTTATGTCCATCGTCACGGTGGGTTCTCTGAGCCTGAAACAGACGATCGACTCTGTCGGCCCCGATAATACGCGGCGATTCATGCACCATTATAATTTCCCGTCTTATTCTACCGGTGAGGCCCGGCGGGCCATGTCCCCTGGACGCCGGGAGATTGGACACGGGGCGCTGGCCGAACGGGCAATCATGCCGGTACTTCCTTCGGAAGATGACTTTCCGTATGCCATCCGAATCGTTTCCGAATGCTTGAGCTCCAACGGAAGCACATCCATGGGTAGCGTCTGCGGCAGCTCGTTGAGCTTGATGGATGCCGGTATTCCAATCAAAGCCCCCGTGGCCGGTATCGCCATGGGTCTAATTACCGGCGAGGACGGTGAGTACGCCATCCTAAGCGATATCCAGGGCATTGAAGACTTCCTGGGTGACATGGACTTCAAAGTGGCGGGCACCGCCGACGGCGTGAACGCCCTCCAGATGGACGTTAAGACAACCCATCTGACCCCTGCAATCTTGAAGGAAGCTCTGGAGCAAGCGCGCCAGGGCCGCCTCCACATTATGGGTAAGATGAACGAATCGATTTCCGAAGTCCGAGATCATATGAGCGAACATGCTCCTAAGATGATTCGTATGAAGATCGATGTCAGCAAGATAGGCGCGCTCATTGGTCCCGGTGGTCGGGTCATCCGCGCTATCATCGAAGAGACCGGCACAACCATCAACGTAGAGGACGACGGTTCTGTCACTATCGGCGGCGTCGATTCGACCATGCTAGGCTTGGCTCAGTCACGGGTAGATGCGCTTACCCGCGACTTGGCAATTGGTGACATCTTCACCGGCAAAGTGGTCCGTTTGACCAATTTTGGGGCTTTTGTGGAATTGGTACCTGGCAAAGATGGACTCATACGCAACGGTGACTTGGGCGACATAGAAGAAGACCTAGCAGAGGGCCAAGAACTCACGGTAATCATCCGCGAGATCGACTCGCAGGGACGCGTCAACCTGTCCCGTAAGGCCCTGTTCGGCGATGATAGCCCTCCCGCTCCCCGACCTGAGCCCAGCGGCGGTTTCAACCGTGACCGTGGCGGCGATAGAGGCGGGCGTGGCGGACGGGGAGGAGACCGTGGCCCTAGTCGCGGGCCGGGCGGACCCGGTGGCGGAGGACGCTTCCAAGGCGGCCGTTAGTCAGAATAACGCCAACTAACAGATCAACAGCCCCGTCACCTTATGTGAGTGGCGGGGCTGTTTTATTTATCGCGTGTTTAGCGTGCATGCTATCATCAAGATCAGATCGGTTTGCCTATCCGAGCATTGTTGGTGCAGAAGTTAGCGAATCAAATCCGGTGCTTAAGTACCAACGAACCATCCAAAGCTCCGAGGCTGTTCTTCCTGATATTGTCGAAGGTTGCGTATAAGGCAAGCCGGTTGTTCAGAAAGGCAACGAGGGTAGGAGTACTCATGGCGGAAACAAAAGTAGTCATCAGCGGTATCACTGGCAAGATGGGTCTTGAGGCTGTTGCGGCCGTTGGCCGTGAAGACGACCTCATCTTGGCTGGCGGCACCTGCGCTAACGACCGTGGCACGATTCTCGAGACCCCCAGCGGCGACGTCTCCCTTTCCACTGATCTGTGCGCCCTGCTTGAGCAGACCAAGCCCGACGTGATGGTGGACTTTACCAACTCTGCCGTGGCCATGGATGCTGCTGCCAAGGCCGCCTCAAGGAATATAAACATCGTGATGGGCGCCAGCGGGTTCTCCGAAGACCAGCTGCAGCAGTTGGAAGTCATGGCTAACAACAATGGTGTGGGCATCATAGTTGCGCCCAACTTCGCACTTGGAGCTATAGTCCTGAAGAAACTCGCCGAACAGGCGGCGCCCTACTTCGATTATGTGGACATCGTCGAGTCCCACCACGAGGCCAAGATTGACTCACCTTCGGGATTCGCGTTGAATTTGATGCACAGCCTTGGCGATAACAAGCAGTTCACTCGCAACCAACCGGAGAAAGAGAACTTGGCCAACACCCGGGGCGGTGATCACAATGGCATATCGGTCCACAGCATTCGTATGCCCGGCAAAAGCGCCCACCATGAGGTGATCTTCGGCGCAGCAGGGCAGACCGTGTCTATCCGCCACGACACCCTTGACAGGAGCTGCTACATGCCTGGGGTGGTGCGCTGCATCCGTGACGTTGTGACCCGTCCGGGCCTTGTGATAGGCTTGGAGAACGTGCTTGGGCTTTAATCCCATTTCAGGCACGAATCAGAGAGTAGAAAGAGAACCACCCGTGCAGGACCTGACCATCGCCGTTGTAGGTGCCACCGGAGCCGTCGGTGCCGAATTCCTCCGCATCGTTGAAACCCGCTATTCCAACCTGCCCAAGTTGAAGCTACTGGCCTCCAGCCGCTCTGCCGGTAAGACAATCACAGTGGGCGAACAAGACTTGATTGTGGAAGAGGCGACCGAGAAGTCTTTCGATGGTGTTGATGTGGCATTCATATCGGCTAGTTCCGCTGTGAGCCAACAGATGGCTCCGGCTGCTGTTGCTGCAGGTGCGGTTGTGATTGACGACGGTTCCGCATTTCGCATGGACGAGACCGTGCCTTTGGTTGTTCCAGAGATAAACGGTGCCGACGTTGAATGGCACCAAGGAATCATCTCCATACCTAATTGTTCCACCACTCCATTGGTGATGGCTGCCTTCCCGCTTCACCATGTGAACCCCATCAAGCGCATTGTGGCGGACACCTACCAGTCGGTCTCAGGCGCCGGCGGTGGTGAGATGGCCGCGTTACGGGAACAGTCAGAGCGTCTGCTGGATGCTGACTCCAACACCAGCAAGTCCGAAAAAGGACAGATCGCCTATAATGTGGTCCCGCAGATAGACCGGTTCCTGGACACTGGCTACACCTTTGAAGAGCAGAAGATGCGGCAGGAGTCCCAGAAGATTCTGCACGCTCCGGAGATCCAGATATCTGCCACATGCGTGCGGGTACCTGTATACATATCGCATGCGGCGTCAGTGCACATAGAGTTTACCCGCCCCATGGTGGTGGAAGAGGCCAGAGAGTTATTGGCAGCTATGCCTGGCATGACGGTGCTGGATAATCCGGATGGCGGCGAGTACCCCATGCCTTGGGACGCGGCCGGCGAAGATGATGTTTTCGTGGGACGTATCAGGCAGGACATATCCCACCCCAACGGATTGGTTATGTGGCTGGTATCAGACAACCTGCGTAAAGGCGCGGCGCTGAACTCGTTACAAATAGCTGAAGAGCTGGTCTCCAGAGGCCGATTGAAGCCAAAGTATACCAGTGGAGGGACCAGCTAACCCGGTCGTACACTGGCGGTTAGGACACTCCTGAGAACGGCCTTGATAGACCGTTTTCGTTTCCTGATTCCGTCCCTGTGGGCCCAGCCTTAGTCGGTCCAGAACAAGGGGATGCGATATCGGGTATCGACGGGTATAATGCAACGAATCTAGGGCATGGATGCCTCTCAAGAGGCAAGTTCAACAGATGGGCCGTACGCCTTTTAATAGGCGAGTACAGGAGGCGGACATGGCAGAGTTAGGAAGGCTACTCACAGCGATGGTTACTCCCTTTGACGAGAAGGGTGCAGTCGACTTTGAGCAGGCCAAGAAGCTCGCACACGCTCTCTTGGATTCGGGCAGCGATGGCGTAGTTCTGTCCGGGACCACCGGCGAATCACCCACGTTGACTACCGACGAGAAGATGCGCCTCTTCAGTGAGGTCAAACAGTCGGTAGGGGACAAAGGCGCGGTCATAGCCGGAACCGGCACCTATAATACTGCAGAGAGTATTGAACTTAGCCGAGAAGCGGAGAAACAAGGTGTGGACGGCCTGCTCTTGGTGGTTCCTTACTACAACAAACCCCCGCAGGAGGGGATGTACCAGCACTTCAAGGCAATCGCGGACAAGACCAGTCTCCCCTGTATCGTCTACAACATCATGGGCCGCACCGGTGTGAACATGACTGATGAGACGACCCTGCGCTTGAGTAAGATCGACAACATCATCGGTACCAAGGAAGCCAGTGGAGACATGAACCAGATTGCCAGAATCATACAGGGCGCGCCGGACTTCAAGGTCTGGAGCGGCGACGACAACCAGACGTTTTTGATGATGTCTATGGGCGGCTATGGCGTGGTGAGCGTGGTCTCCCATCTGGTAGGAAACCAGATCAAGCACATGATGGGGCTTCTACTGGAGGGTGATGTCGAAGGCGCTGCCTCCGAGCACCGCCGTCTGCTTCCTATATTCCTGGGCATGTTCACAGAGTCCAACCCTATCCCGGTGAAGTATGCGGTGAACCAGGTCGGAATGAAAGTGGGTAATCCGAGGTTGCCTATGATTGCGCCGAGCGATAAGGCAATGGCTCACGTCGACGAGCTGCTGAGTCAGTATGATATTGACTTACCGGTCACTGCTTGAGCGGTAGCAGATTTAGCTTCGGTTCATTTACCGGCTAGGTGAATACTGGCTCGACTTGTATGGTCTCGCCGCGGCTGGGTCCGGTGGATATGATTTGGGCCTTGCATCCTACCAACTCCTCCAACCTTCTCACGTAGTTGAGGGCATTCTTAGGAAGCTGGGACAGCTTGGTAGCGCTGGCTGTGGGTTCGTCCCAACCTGGCAACTCTTCAAAGATTGGTTCGCATCGTGCCAGGAGTCCTGTGTTGGCTGGGAACCGGTCTAGGCGCTCGCCGTTCACCGTGTAGCCTACGCAAACCTTGACCGAGTCGAATTCATCCAGTATGTCCAGGCGGGTCAGCACCAGCCCTGTGAACCCGTTGACCAATTGACTGTATCTGGCGGCTACGCCGTCGAACCATCCGATGCGCCGGGCCCGCCCAGTGGTTACGCCAAATTCCTGAGCCTTCTCGCGAATCTCTGAGGCTTCGTCGTCCCGGATCTCCGAGGGCATAGGTCCGCTGCCGACGCGTGTGGAATAGGCCTTGAACACGCCTAAAACTCCCTTGATGGACTGTGGGTTCAGCCCCAGTCCGGTGACGGCCCCTCCGATGGATGGAGAGGAAGACGTGACGAAAGGGTAGGATCCGTGGTCGATGTCGAGAAGGGTACCCTGAGCGCCTTCTAGAAGTACCTTCTTGTTCTGAGCGAGCAGGTCTTGGATGAGCTGTTCGGTAGGTTTGGAATAAGGCGCCATCTGATTGGCCCAAAGTCGGCATTTTGTGAGAACATCGTCCAAGGCTAGAGGCTCGCCGCCGTAGATCTTGGTAATTAAGGCATTCTTATGCCTGAGCGTCTGTTCAACCGTAGGTTCCAGAGCATCCCAGTCCAGTAGGTCCCCGACACGTATGCCCATACGGCCCGTTTTGTCCATGTAGGCGGGTCCAATGCCGCGGCCAGTAGTACCGATGGCCGCCTCGCCCCGAGCTTCCTCTTCCAGGCGGTCTAGGACAACATGGTAGGGCATGATGACGTGTGCGCGTTCGCTGATGAAAAGTTTGCTGGTGTCGATACCACGTGCTGAAATCTCAGTGAGTTCGCCCACCAGCACATCGGGGTCAACAACGACTCCATTACCGATGATTCCGTATACATCAGGCCAACAGATGCCTGAGGGCACCAAGTGTAACTGGAAAGTGCCTTTGTCGTTGACGACAGTATGACCGGCGTTATTACCGCCTGCATAACGGACTACGCTGTCAACTTCCCCGGCAAGGTAGTCGATAACCTTTCCCTTGCCTTCGTCACCCCATTGGCCGCCTATAACGGCGTATGCCGGCATCCCTAATAGCCCGCCTTACACAAAAACATACCGGTCCCCAGGTTGGGGGAATGGCTACACGAGTATAGCAAAATCATTTTCCTTGCGAAAGTAAAGTCACGCAAGGTAACTCAGATTTGTTTTCCGCCAGCTTCGTCCTGATTTTGTGACTGAGGGTCGTGAAATTGCCGTTTGGTGCATATTGACGCAGAATTTTGGCGACAACTATGATCCGGGCGCGCCGTCTAAGCGGTAGAATGGATTTAGCGAATGGCTGGCTTAGCTGAATTAATCAGGCCAAGTATATATACAGGTTTGGAAGATTATCATGGCACTAAGAGAAAAACTGGAAGACGACATTAAAATAGCGATGCGCAGTCACGATCAGGCCCGCCTGGATGCGCTGAGGTTCCTGAAGTTTGCTGTCCAGTCCGTTGAAAAAGAGCAGAAGAAAGAACTAGACGACGCAGGCATGATTGATGTGGCCACCAAGCAAGCCAGCGACCGCCGCGACAGCGTCAAAGCCTTTCAGGATGGCGGACGAGACACCATGGCCGCCAAAGAAGCCGCCGAGCTGGCGATCCTGGAAGAGTTCCTTCCACCTCAGATGCCCGTCGATGAGATAATGACGATCATCAAAGCCACCGTCGCCGAGGTTGGCGCCGTTTCCATTCAGGACAAAGGCAAGCTTATGGGCAAGCTGATGCCGCAGACGCGCGGCAAGGCTGATGGCAGTATGGTAAACCAGATGGCGACCGAATACCTGGAGTCTCTATCCTAGTATGAGATTTGGTATTTTGGTGTTCCCCGGCACCTGGAGCGATACTGATTGCTATTACCAGGTCAAGGACATCCTGGGACAGGATGCGGAATACGTCTGGCACGATGAGACTAGCCTCGACGGTTTTGATTCAGTGATCTTACCTGGAGGCTTCTCCTACGGCGACTACCTGCGTCCCGGAGCGATGGCACGGTTCTCGCCGGTTATGGATGCATTGAGCAAGTTTGTGGATTCCGGGCGGACGGCCATCGGCATCTGCAACGGGTTTCAGATTCTCTGTGAGTCTGGGCTTCTGCCTGGGGCCCTCCTCCCCAATCAGCACTTGGAATACCGCTGCCAACCGACGCACTTGCGCACCGAGCGTGCCGATACCCCTTTCACACGGGTTTGCGGTCAGGGACAGCTCTTAGATGTGCCTGTTTCCCATGGAGAGGGCAATTACTTTGCCGATGCGGAGACTCTCACCCAGCTTGAAGAAGAGAGACGAGTGTTGTTCCGATACTGTGACTCCTGGGGCGAGGCCACCGAAGATGCCAATCCCAACGGATCTGCCAACAACATCGCCGGTATCATCAATCAGGCCGGGAACGTGCTTGGGATGATGCCCCATCCGGAGCGGAGCTGCGAGGTCATATTGGGCAGCACGGACGGCAACCTGATATTTGAGTCGATTATAGAAAACTGCAGGCAGGCCTAGACGGCCTGATGGCGGCGGTTGCTCTATCTATCCTTGCCGCTTTTGGGTTCGCTGGGTCAGCCGTCCTAGCCCGGAGGGGTATGCAGGCTATCTTCCCTCTTCCCGGAGTGATGGTCTCGCTTCTGGCCAGCTTTGTTTTTTCCTGTGTCATGGTGCTGCTGTTTGCGTTGTCAGACATCGGCAACATCCCTCAAGCGGCAGTCTTTTGGATCATAGGTCTAGGTGTGATCAACTTCCTGGGAGGAAGGTCACAGAACTTTCTGGCTTCCAACCTGATTGGGGCCTCCCGTTCGAGCTTGTTCATATCCACTCAAGCGCCCTTCGCTGCCATCTTTGCCGTGGCATTCATTGGAGAGACCTTGAATCCTTT
>JAKUNK010000001.1:0-41351 GCA_022451945.1 Dehalococcoidia bacterium | reverse complement strand
GGGGCTGGGTACCGCGGGGATAGTATGCGGTCTGCTCTTGGCCAGTGGCGCCTCTATCCTAGAGGGTTGGAGGGCCGACAAGATATATCTGTTGGGCTACATGATGGCCCTAGGCGCAGGGGCCTCTTATGGAGCGACCAACGTTATGGCCAAACAAGCCATCGGGGTATATGACTCTCCGATCGTAATCACCGCCCTTAGCATGTTGGTCGGCATAATTGTGATATCGCCACTTGTGGGAGCAAGTGCCATTCACAGCGGAGTGATACGTGATAAGGACCAAGGGTTACTGAGGTCGTTGCTTTCATTGCGTTTCGTTGCTTTGGCGGGACTATCATCAGGTATAGCCGTAATCGCCCTCTATTTCGCTGTGCAGCGGGCCGACGTGGTGGTGGTCAGCCCGATAGTGTCAAGTAGCCCTTTGGTAACTCTGTTTCTTTCGCACCTCTTCTTGTCCAGATTGGAACAGGTCACTCCCCAATTGGTCGCCGGAACCCTGCTGGCAATAGTCGGGGTGATCCTGGTGGTTCTGGGAAGATAGGTATGGATAGGCGGCAGCGATGGATGCTATAGCTCTTTCTCTGCTGTCGGGCTTCGGGTTCGGGAGCGCAGCTATATTCGCCAGGGTTGGTATGCAGGGGATGAGTCCTCTTTCTAGCACCCTGCTGTCTGTGATAGTCAGCTTTTGCCCGACGGTCGTCCTTGCCCTGATTTTTGCCTTCTCAGATATAAAAGCCCTGCCCGCGGTGGCGTTGTTCTGGTTTTTCTTGCTGGGCGTGATTAATTTCCTGGGCGGGCGCACCTCCAGTTACCAGGCAATCGGGCGTATAGGCGCGTCGCGGACAGCCGCAGTTCAGAGCACAGCCGCGGTTTTCGCGGCTATCTTCGCCATCACCATAATTGGAGAGCGCCCTCATTTCGTGGTTCTGCTGGGTACGCTGATAGTTGTATCGGGTTTGACTACTGCCTTGGGCAACTCTTTGCGAAACGGTGATGGAGACAGCCGTGGGGCCTGGATTGGGCTAGGCCTCGCGCTTGTAGCGGCAGCTTCTTACGGTGGGACTAATGTCATCGCCAAAGAATTGACTGAAGAATATGGCTCGCCGCTGATGGTCTCCGCCGCTGGATTACTCTTCGGTATCATCCTGCTCTCGCCCTTGGCGGGAGCAGGGATGGTCCGAGAGGTTAAGGAAGCCAAAGGAAACCTGATGTTCGCGGCGTCTGCCGGTCTTTCTGGACTGGCAGCGGCCACTGGAGTTATTGCCCTCTACTTCGCTTTGCAAAGGAACGATGTCACCGTTGTCTCTCCGATAGTCTCTACAAACCCTATCTTCACGCTGGTCCTGGCCCAGATATTCATCTCCCGCATGGAAAACCTGACCAAGTGGTTGTTCTTGGGGGTCGGAATCACTGTCGTAGGGGTGATTGTGGTGAGCGTGGGTAGCACTCTCTAGCTCTAGTGCTCCCTACGCCTGTTCCTTTGTGGCATAATTGGGCTCAGAGTATCGAAAGGGCGATAGATCCCCGCACAAACGGAACCGTTGACGAAAAGGGAGTCTCATGTCAGGACAGATCAAGACGAAACAGATCAATCACGTCACCACCATGGTCAAAGACACTGCCCGAGCCATGAAATTTTACAACGAACTCTTGGGTATCAAGCAGATCGAGAGTCAGGTGCCTAATCCTGAGATTACTTGGTTGCAACTGGATAATGGCATCATGGTCCACCTGATTGAGACCGACGAAGCGCCTGTAAAGCCAGAAAATACTCACCACGCATTCGAGGTCGAGGACTTCGAAGGCACCATGAAGATTCTGGAAGATAATGGCTACGAGATTCTGCGTCACGGCGTGAGATTCGACGGCCAGGGTTTCATGTTCACCCACGACCCAGATGGCAACCGAGTAGAGTTCTGTACCGGTTCCGGCTACTTCCCTGCCCCAGGTCGCCCCGCCTAGACAGCGCATCCGCGTGTACAACCGGGCTTTCATAAGGAGCTTGATCGGCACCATTGGGAAGTTAGGTTGCCGTTGAAAATTTAGGAGAGACAGTGTTCGAGAAGATTCAACATATGGGGTATTTAACCCCTGACCTGGACCGAGCCGTGGCTTGGTTCGAAGAGTCGTTCGGCGCCGTTAAGGGTGGCGGTGGGCCTTTGAACCCTGGCTATGCTATGCCCAGCGGCGGCCGCAATGCTTATGTACAATTCGGTAGCGCTGAGGCCGAACTGCTGGAGCCCACCGACAAGACGGGGCTCTCAAGCGAGGTTCTGACTATGCACCACGTTGGCTACGTGGTGCTCGACATCAACCGGGCCATCGATGAGCTGACTGCTCGTGGGTTTAAGTTTGCCGCCGACAAGCCCAACGTGAACGTATTGGGTCAGACGTTGCTCTACTTCGACTCCACGACCACCAATGGCGTGAAGATGCACATCACCCAACTCCCCGGCGAACCGCCGCCGTCCAACAATGGACTGGAGATTGAGCGCATCGTCCATGCCGGCTACCGGGTTAAAGACTTGGAAGAAGCTATCAAGTGGTATGTGGATAAATTTGACGGCTCGCATATCGGTGGTGGGCCTTCCCGCACCGGCGGCCGCAATGCATTCGTAAACTTCGGCCAGGTGCAGGTTGAATTGATCGAGCCGACGGACCCGGACACCATGGGCGGAGACCACATCATGGATCACGTGGGATACGCCGTAGGCGATATCCCTTCCTGCATCGGTGAATGCGAGTCCCACGGACTGAAGTTCGTGGCCGATACGCCCAACACGAACGCAGTTGGCCAGCAGGTCCTGTACTTCGAGACTGACACCAGTATGGGCTCGAGGATGCACTTGACCCGGCTGCCGGACTAGTTTCCGGCTGGTGGGGCGGCAAACCCAAGCAATATGCAGTCAGATCAAGTTCGTAACATAATCCTGGTGGGATTCATGGCTTCTGGGAAGAGCAGTGTGGGTAGAGCCTTGGCCCGCCGCACCGGCTGGATTAGGGTTGATGCCGATGAAGAGATCGTTTCCAGGGCCGGTAAGCCGATCGCGGATATCTTTCGAGACGCCGGCGAAGATGCTTTCAGGCAGCTTGAACGAGAAGTTACGACCGACATCTGCAAAGAAAGCGGACGTATCATCGCTGCGGGTGGAGGGTCGTTCATTGACGACCAGAACCGTCGAATCATGCTGGAATTTGGGACGGTTTTCTACCTAAGCGCCCGTCCTGATACCATCCATCATAGGGTGACTAGAGGCAACCCCCGCGCACCGGCGCGGCCTATGCTGGCAGGTGGAGACCCACTAGAGCGCATCACTGAACTGCTGGCGCAGCGGGCTCCGGCCTATGCCAATGCTCATTATGCGGTGGAAACGGACGGTTTATCCCCAGAACAGGTAGCCCAGGCCATTATCAAAATATGCGGACCCGGAATCGCGAAAAAGAGTAAATGACGGAGACCTGATCATGGCAAACCAAGACTTGGCGGCAGAAGTGCATCATTCTGGAGGGTCCTATCCGGTTGTTGCTGGCTGGGGGTTGATAAATAGCCTGGGCGACCGGTTTACAGATTTGGGGCTGACCGGCACAGCCTACATCATCACTGATGAGAACGTTATGAACCTTTATGCCCGTAACGTTCAGAGGGCGCTCCAGAGCCGGAATGTAGCCGCCCACTGTTTCATAATCCCCGCCGGAGAGACCAGCAAGAGTTTCGAACTAGCACAGGCGATATACAGCTGGCTGGCTAATCTCAAGGCTGAGCGCGGCCATACCATAATCAGTGTTGGTGGGGGTGTCGCCGGGGATTTGGGCGGGTTTATAGCGGCTACTTACCTGCGAGGTATGGCCTGGGTACAGGTGCCTACCAGTATGGCGGCCATGGTGGATGCCTCAATCGGCGGTAAGGTAGCCGTTAACTTGCCCCAGGCTAAGAATTTGGTAGGGGCCTTCTACCAGCCCAAGGGCGTGTTCGCCGACGTGCAGAGCCTGTCCACTCTCGGAAAAAGAGAACTCAGTGAAGGTTGGGCTGAAGCCATCAAACACGGGTTTATCCTGGATGCCAGCCTGGTTGATGTGTTTGAAGAGCACGCCGAAGCCCTTATGGACGTGGAACCCGAGATCTCTACGGAAGTGATCCGTCGCAGCATGGCAATCAAGGCGAATGTGGTCAGCCAGGATGAGAGAGAAACCCTAGGCATTCGTATCATGCTGAACTACGGCCACACCATCGGCCATGCTCTGGAGTCGTCCACCGAATACGGCCAGTTCTTTCACGGTGAAGGCGTTTCGGTCGGCATGATGGGTGCCGCATCTATGGCCCAAGAGATGGGGTTACATTCACAGGATATAGTTGACCGGCAGCGGCGCTTGTTAGACCGGTTCAATCTGCCGACGTCGGCCAAAGGCGTCAACGTGGATGACATCCTCAAAGGAATGTCTCTTGATAAGAAAGTCCAGGACGGCTCAAAACGCTGGGTGATGCTAGAAGAGGTTGGCCGGTCGGTGGTCAGGACCGATGTGCCCGAAGAGCTAGTGCAGAAGACAGTAAGAGAGCTGGTCAGCTAGTAGTCCGTCGGGGCCAGCTGTCGATCTTCCCGCTGGCGCCTAATCATCATCGTGGCAATGATTAGGCACATGGTCCCTGCTACGCTCAAAAGGACTACCGAGGCCAATGTGGACAGAAATTCCAAGCTATCGGAGTAGGTCGACATCTGGTCTAGGGCCACCGATAAACAGCCACCCAAGATAGTCACTCCGTAGAGGATGCGGATTCGGGCGGCGTTCACGTACCTAGTGGCTGTAGTGCCCAGTTGAGAGCCCACTGATGCCGCACCTAGCATTATGATGGCCATCAGCGGGTCAACGTTGTGGGACAGGGCGTAGATGAATGTTCCCCATGACCCGGTTGCGATGATTTGGAATAGGTCGGTGCCTATGGCTACAGTGGTCGGAACACCCATCCCAAATATCAGGACTGGCATGAGCAGGAACCCCCCTCCCGCTCCCAGTAGTCCGGCGAAAAAGCCTACGCTGAATCCTACCATCACGGGGATAAACACAGATAACTGGTCTATCCCTGAGACGGGCAGAGAAATATAGGTTGGTACTTTTCTAAAGCCTGGTAGCCATATCGCGTGAGGCGGGATGCGCATCCTTTGGACCCGCCGGGCCAAAGACGCCGTAGACACCTCTTCTTTTACAGTCGACGCACTGTGCCGTTGTTTCAGGTGGTCGTAAACGATGAACCCGCCGAGTGCGGCTAGGAATACTATGTACACATAGCGGATTACCGGTCCGATCAGTCCTGACTCTTCTAGCGTCGAGTTCAATTGCTCGGCCAGGTATACACCCGGCAAAGTCCCGATCAGCATTATCAGTCCCAGCCTCAGGTCCACATTTCCGAGGTGACGGTGCTTCAGGGTGTTGATGATTGAAGAACCCATGATCAAGGCGAGGCCGGTACCAACGGCGAATACCGGAGGTACGCCGAACACCAACAATCCGCCGGTGATCAAGAACCCGCCTCCCACGCCAAAGAACCCGCTAAGGGTGCCAACCATGACACCGAGAAGCAGTAGGAGAGCCGGATTGACGGAGACTTCAGCGCTGGGGAACCACATGGTCAGTGGTTGGCCTCATACCGTTTGACCTGGAATCTGCGTAGGCTGGCAATAGACCTCAGCAATACGCTCCAAAAAATGTGAAGAGCGATGGCCGACACTGCCATTGTGCCGATGATGAACAATGCCCAGAGGAAAGTATAGTTGGTGCTAAACTCGGTTAAGAATTCGTTCATGACTGGTCAGCGGGCCACAAGCTGGCCTGCCATTGATTATTCGTCGCTTGAAGGTATGAGCGAGTGGAGGATACCATAAGAATGATTTCATCGGGCCCATAGCCAGGGCACCGCTCGCGGTGGGAGTTGATTTCAAAGATCGGCGTTTTAGTCATAGTTCGCCCTGAGTTTCGCCGAAGGCCGCACATTGGTCGAATTCCGATTTAGGATGAGCAGTTACAGNAGTTCACCATGAGCGAATCTCATTTAGTTTGTTGCAGGCAATAACACCTACCNGAATATGACAGAACTCAGATTCAATTTTCAATTGCAGCACACCGACGGCATCGCGAGAGCCGGGGAACTTGAGACGCCCCACGGTAAGGCGCTCACGCCGTTCTTTATGCCTGTCGCCACTCAGGCGACTGTCAAAGGCTTGACCCCTGAAGAGGTTAGAGCAGTTGGTGCTCAGGTTGTCTTGAGTAATGCCTATCATCTCTATCTGAGGCCTGGTGTGGAAACCGTGGTTAAGTTGGGCGGCTTGCATGGGTTCATGGGCTGGGATGGTCCCATTCTCACCGACAGCGGCGGGTTCCAGGCGTTCAGCATGGGGCCGCTGAGGAAGGTGACGGACGAAGGGATCGGATTCCGATCCCATATCGATGGTAGCAGGCACAACTTCACACCTGAACTGGCTACTGCGAACCAGGAGAGATTGGCCCCTGACATAGCCATGTGCTTCGACCAGTGCATCGCCTACGGAGCAACCGAGAAAGAGGTACTTCAGGCCATGGAGCGCACCCACCGTTGGGCGAAGCAGTGCTTTGATGCCCACCAGTCATCACCTACCGGCGCGGAGGTTGGGCAGGCTTTATTTGGCATCGTTCAAGGCGGCACCTTTCCGGAGTTGCGGGAAGAATCGGCTGGAGTGATTTCTTCCATTCCCTTCCATGGTTATGCGGTGGGCGGATTGGCCGTTGGCGAGAACAAAGAGGAAATGTATCGGTTTACGGGCCAGGTGGCGGAGTTATTGCCTCAATGCAAACCCCGGTACTTGATGGGCGTGGGATCCCCGGAGGATCTCATCGAAGGTGTGGCTAGGGGAATTGATATGTTCGACTGCGCTCTACCGACTAGGGTTGCCCGGAACGGAAGCCTGTTCACGCCGCAAGGGCGGGTGGACATCACTAAGGCGAAGTACGAGGAGCAACAGGGACCGTTGGACGAGAGTTGTGACTGCTATACATGCCAGAACTATTCAGCCGCCTATTTAAGGCACCTGTTTAGAGCCAAAGAATTGCTGGGGTTAAGGCTGGCCAGCATCCACAATCTGAGGTTCGTTTTGGCACTGATGGAGCGAATCAGGAAAGCGATCCTAGAGGACCGGTTCGCCGCTTTCCGCGAAGAGTTTATGGACGTATATCGGCCAGCCGACGAAGCTGCGCGTCAGCGCCAGAAAGAGCAATGGCTGCAAACGCGTGGTGGTTAACAGCCAAGGGCTACCAGTGAACTAGTAGGTTCCATGCGGAGTCCGGAGAGGGTTAGGAACCGCCGGCAACCGCGGGCACGATGCTGATTTCGTCACCAGAGCTGGTCGAGGTATTCAAGCCGTCCATGAACCGGACGTCCTCTCCGTTCAGGTAGATATTAACGAAGTAACGCAGTTCGCCTTCCTCGTCGACCAAACGGTCTTTAAACCCGGGGAACTCGCCGTTCAGCTTCTCTACCAGATCATTGAGATTGGCTGACTCCACCTCCACTTTGTCTTTGCCGTTGGTCATTCGCCGAAGTGGCGTGGGAATCCTGACCATGACGCTCATTTGGAAAACCCTCCTCCGATTCAATCGCCTCTATACAGAGTCAGGGGCAGGAACGAATCCTACCCGTCAATCACATCTCCGCCTAGTGGGTCGACCCTCACACCCGTGGAACTGACCCATTCCAGCCCACTCTTAATCTCTTCTTCATCCCCGTCTAATTCCAGGACCACCCAGCCCACGTCTTCACCCACATCGGCCCGTCGGATGTTGGTCACAAGCTTGAACTTGCGTCCTAACTCGTAAATCACTGGTTGTTTGACCAGGCTTTCCTCAAAGGTGAACTTGACTCGCTGCTTGGCCATCCCCGACACCTCCCGGTTGGTTACCCTGGATATTTCCAGCTACTTGGCTCCTTCGAACACGCTTTCAAAAGAACTGATGCTGGGCTTGATGGAGAGCGGGTTGACCACCTGCTCCACTGCTTCCTGGGTTTTTAGTCCGTTACCGGTGATGTAAACGACGGTCGTTTCGTCGGGTTTGATAGCACCTGACTCAGCCAGGTGTTTGAGCCCAGAGACCGTCACTCCGCCGGCCGTCTCGGTGAAGATTCCTTCAGTTTCGGCCAGCAGTTTTATGCCTTCTACTATATCTGACTCCGGCACAGCGTAGGCAGAACCGCCGGAATTATCGATCACTTTTAGAGCATAGATGCCATCGGCAGGGTTCCCGATGGCCAGTGACTTGGCTAGACTGTCGGGACGCACTGGGATGACCTGGGACTGATTGTTAGCCCAGGCGGTGGCGATGGGTGAACAACCCTCCGCCTGTTGCATGTGCATCTTGGTTGTAACGGCCGGGTGATGGACCGTGTTCTGGTCAATACCGAATGAGCTGGACGGCACCCCATCTAATAGTCCCAGACAGGCCATCTCGTTGAAGCCTTTCCATATCTTGGTGAACATCGCGCCGGAGGCTGATGGCACAACAACGTGGTCCGGCAGCCGCCATTCCAGTTGTTCGGCAACCTCGTAGCCTAGGGTCTTGCTGCCCTCGGCGTAGTATGGGCGCATATTGATGTTAACGAAGGCCCAGGGGTAGTCGTCGGCCAACTCGCTGCAGAGGCGGTTCACCTGGTCGTAGGTACCGTCCACCGCAACCAGTACGGGGTTGTAGATGGCAGCACCAATAATCTTGCCCTTCTCCAGGTCTGAGGGTATGAATACTACGGCCCGGACACCGGCCCGGGCACAATGGGCCGCCACGCTACAGGCCAGGTTGCCGGTAGAAGCGCAGGCTATCGTCTGGTAGCCGAACTCTAGAGCCTTGGTAGCAGCCACTGAGACCACCCGGTCTTTGAAAGAAAACGATGGATTTACGCTGTCATTCTTGATGTACAAGTTGTTCAGGCCAAGGGTTTTGCCCAAACCTCTGGCTTTGATCAAGGGAGTGTACCCCGCCATGATGTCCACCGGATCGTCGGCCTCGGCGGGAAGTAGGTCTTTGTAGCGCCAGATGCTGAGGGGGCCCTTGGAGATGCTGTCTTGGCTGACCACCTCAGAGATCGTGGCGTAGTCATAGACCACTTCCAGAGGACCGAAGCAGAAATCACACACATTCAATGGGTCTGCCGGGTATTCCCTGCCGCATTCCCGGCATTTGAGTCCGTTTAAGAAAGCCACCGCGGTCGGTTCCTCCTGGCCGAAAACGGCCGGGCCAAAAAATCAAATGGGCCTGGAAAATAGCTTTCCGGGCTGGTCGTGATGGTAACAAAGCCACCATATGATGTCAACTTGAGCCACGCCTGAGAGAGACCCATAGTGAGCCTGGGAATTATAGTCTAGCCTTCGATGATATAATCTCACGAACGTTTGCCCCCTGGGCCTGAAATACGAAATATAGGATAGCAATCTGATTCGCGCCCACCACATAAACATCCTTCAGCAATACTCGATCCCGCTGATAATCGGTGTGATCGCCGGTCTGGTGTTTGCCAACATCGACATCCATGCCTACGAGGTCATGGTCGACTACCATATCTTCGGTGACGACACCAAGATATTTGGTAAGGCTGTTACGGTTCACTTCTTGGTGAATGAGATATTCATGGTGTTCTTCTTTGGCATAGCGACAAAGGAGATTACCGAGTCGGCCCTACCCGGCGGCTCTCTGAACCCAATCCGCAAGGCCATCAATCCGTTGATGGGTACTCTTGGTGGGGTGTTTGGCCCGGCTGGTCTGTTCTTCCTTTTGGCTTGGGTATTCTATGGCGGGGGAGATGACCTGGGTATCGTTGCCAATGGCTGGGGTATCCCGACCGCCACAGATATTGCCTTGGCCTGGTTAGTGGCTCGAATTGTATTTGGCGCATCGCACCCGGCCGTTAGCTTCTTATTGCTGCTGGCGGTGGCTGACGACGCCATAGGGTTGGGAATCATTGCAGTGTTCTACCCAGACCCGGAGCATCCGGTAGCTCCATCATGGTTGTTGCTGGTCGTGGCGGGTATGGCGGTGGCCTACATCCTGCGTCGTTTCCACGTGTCACAATGGCCAGTCTACATCCTGATAGCCGGTGGGCTCAGTTGGGTCGGGTTGGTCAAGTCGTCGATCGAACCGGCCCTGGCTTTAGTTG
Organism: Dehalococcoidia bacterium; assembly: GCA_022451945.1. GTDB lineage: Bacteria > Chloroflexota > Dehalococcoidia > Lucifugimonadales > UBA3495 > UBA9611. The sequence goes on along the minus strand of JAKUNK010000001.1, from coordinate 31,186 downwards.
TGATTGTCCCCTTCCTGCCTGGTCCCCGTACCAGGCCGGAGCTTTCTGAAGAAGATGGCCGTGAATTCGAGCACGTTCATCCTGGTGGCTCGGAGGCTGTGCCTGCTGAAGAAGGTGAGGAGCTCCACCATGGCCACTCGCCACTGGATGCTTTTGAACATCAACTGAAGCGGCCAGTGGACTTCGGGTTGTTCTTCTTTGCTTTTATGAACGCCGGAGTGGCTTTTTCGAGTATCACTCAGGTTACCTTCATGGTCCTGATCTCGCTGATCGTTGGTAAGATGGTGGGCATCACGTTGTTCTCTTGGGTAGCGGACAAAGCAGGGTTCCCGTTGCCGGAAGGCATGGAAGTGAAACACCTGTTGGTGGCGGCCATCATTGCGGGATTGGGTCTAACCGTTGCCTTGTTTGTGGCGGGCAAAGCCTACGAAGATCCAGTATTCCAGGACCCTGCCAGGATGGGCGCGGTGCTCAGCGCCAGTGCGGCGGTGGTCGCTTTCATAGTTGGGCGTATCCTCCGGGTCAAAGACGGTTCGGACTAATGCTATACTCGCGCCTACAGACCGTTATTTAGATTCATATTAGGAGCCGCACGCGATGATTGGCGTACTGACACACCATTGGGCGAAACCGGAATTGGTTGAAGCGGCCAAAAAGATGTTGGACGGTAATGGGTTGGCCCAGAGCAAAGCACCCGGGTACGGCCAACGGTTGACCTTCATATCCCAAGAAGACCCCACCAAGATTTCCACCTTGGTCACTTGGGAATCCAACGAGATTTACGACGCTTGGAGAGCCAGTCCAGAGCGGGCTGCGGCCATGGCTGGTGCTGGAGATATGTGGTCCAAACCAGCCGAGAATGAACGCTTCGAGATGGCTGACTAGCCTAGAATAACCAGGAGATAGTCGTGGCCAAGCGAAGTTTCTGGGCCTGGGGTATGGAGGCCGACGAGCCAACCCTCGAGCAGATGAAAACCGCGGCAGAAGAGCTCGCCAGCAGGTACAAAGTCGGCCTAACACCTGTTGCGCCTCCCAGAGCTTCAGACCTTTCTTTGCGCAAACCCCGCATTACACCGCCTTCGTCCTTGGCTTCTATCTGCGGCAGCGACGATTGTGACAGGGCGGTGCACACCTACGGACGTAGTTTCCGCGATCGCATCCGGGCCTTCAACCTAGATTTTCCCAATCCGCCCGATGTTGTGGCCCGGCCCCGCAACGAACAGGAAGTGGAGGCCGTGCTGGAGTGGTGCTCATCCTCCGGCCATGCCGCCATACCTTTTGGCGGCGGTAGCTCAACCGTAGCGGGGTTCGAGCCGCCCGAGGGTTACGACGGCATCGTGACCATAGACCTGGAAGGCCTCGGTCAAGTTTTGGAGATTGACGATGTCTCCAGATCCGCTCGGATACAGGGCGGTATATATGGCCCGGCGTTAGAAGACCAACTGAGGCCCCAGGGATTCACATTACGCCATTATCCTCAAAGCTTCGAGTTCTCAACCCTCGGCGGTTGGATTGCGACTCGTTCCGGAGGACACTACGCTACCAACCAGACCCACATTGACGACATGGTCGAGTCTGTACGGATGATCACTCCAGCCGGCGTGTGGGAGTCGCGGCGCCTTCCGGGTAGCGGCGCCGGGCCCAGCCCAGACCGAATAGCCATCGGCAGCGAGGGCATCTTGGGCATAATCACTGAAGCATGGATGCGTATCCAGGCCAGGCCGGTCTTCCGGGCGTCGGCTGGGGTGGCCTTTCCGACCTTTGCCGCCGGAGCTGAAGCCGCCCGCCGTATCGTGCAGACCAAGCTCTGGCCTGCCAACTGCCGCCTGTTGGATCCGGTGGAAGCTGCGGTTGCTGCAGGTATGGACGGTACTGCGGCCTTATTGGTCCTTGGTTTCGAATCCGCGGAGGTTCCCCAGGGTGAGTTTATCCGGCACGCCGTGGACATCGCCCGCGATGCCGGTGGAACCATAGACGATGCCAACATTCGTGTGGCTGACGGCTCCAAAAACAGTTCCGGCGGCGATACTGGTCGCCAGGGCTCGGTGGGGGCGTGGCGCAATTCGTTCTTGAACGCTCCTTATGTTAAGAACCACCAGGCAGGATTAGGGTTCGTCACCGAGACAATGGAGACCGCAGTCACCTGGGACCGCTGGTCCAACCTTGATCAGACGGTCCGAGCTGCGCTCCAAGATGCACTTGACCGGGTTTGCGGAGGAGGTACCGTTTCCTGCCGGTTCACTCACGTCTACACCGACGGGCCGGCCCCTTACTTCACCTTTGAAGGCATGGGCCGTCTGGGCGCCGAGCTTGAGATGTACGCCGAGATCAAGAAGGCGGCCTCTGATGCCATCATGTCGGCTGGCGGCACCATCACTCATCATCATGCCGTGGGACGGCTCCACCGACCTTGGTACGATGAACAGCGTCCCGAGCTGTTCGCCCAGTCATTGAAAGCAATTAAACGAACAGTTGACCCCAACGGCGTGCTAAACCCTGGACTGTTGATAGACGCCTGATAATTACGGCTTTCGGAGCATATCTGCTCTGAGATTGTGAAACCGCAATGCCGTTTCAGTGAACCTCATCCCACCACGTTGAACCGCCTCACCTCGACATGTACAATGAGCCCCTGATTGGGAGGGACTGGATGCTCAGGTTCGGACTGAACCCGGCTGGGTTCGCCATCGGAAGGCGCAACGTTCACTACTCGTGGGTCATCGTTGCCGTCGCATCCATCATGTGGATGACTAGTTCCGGCATGCGTTTCGCCGCCAGTTTGTTGGTGGACGAGTTCAACAAACCGGAACAGTTCGGCTGGAGCATCGGGGCCATCACTGTCGGTTTCACAATCCAGTGGGTCATGTCAGGAACCCTTGGCCCGGTATGCGGTTGGCTTGGGGACCGCTACGGGGTGCGGCGGGTAATGTGGGTCGGCGCAGTCCTGTTTATCATCGGCATGGTCCTCACCGCCTTCATGCAGAACCTCTGGCAGTTCTACCTCTATTTCGGGGTGTTATTGGCGGCTGGCATGGCCGCTTTTCAAGTCACGTTGGTATCAGGTGTGACCCTCTGGTTCCGGAAACAGCTTGGTCTGGCCATGGGGATATTGCAGGCGCTCCAAGGATTGGGCACCGCTGCCGCCATCTTGATGGTCTTCATCCTCTTTGGCCTCTTTGGCCTAAGAATGACCTTCTTGATTCCAGGCATAGCCGGCGGCGCTATTTTGCTATTCCTGGTCAGATACTTCTACAACGAGCCCGCAGATATCGGCCTTCGTCAATGGGGCGCCCCGGATGATGAACCCATCCGGAGCATGCAGAACAATGACATAGCCAAGGTGCGCACCAACGTGTTTCTAAAGCAGGCACAGAGAACTTCGGCCTTCTGGAACCTGGTGGGGATACATTTCTGGGGCTGCGCTGGACACAACATCATCCTTATTCTGCTGGTTGCAATGGCCACCGACGAAGGTGGGGCCAATTTGGCAAAGGGCACAGCAGTCGCGGTGTACATCACGCTGACCGTGATCAGCACCATTACCAGGTTCGCGGTGCCAGTTTTAGCGGACCGATTCGGTGCCAAGACCATCATGAAGATCTGTTTCTCCGCCCAGACCTTTCCGTTACTGCTGTTGTTGATATCCCAGGACGTATCGACCTATTTTATCTTTGCCGTGCTGTTCGGAATCGGTATGGGCGGCGAGATGACTGCATTCGTGATCATTAATCGCCAATACTACGGCGATGCGCCTACCGGGACTACCTATGGTTGGCAGATGGCCGGGGCGGGTGTCGGTATGGCAATCGGCCCAGTGTTAGGTGGGTTCCTGAGAGATTGGACCGGAGCTTACGACTGGTCCATATTGCTTTCCTTTGGCCTAAGCGCTGCAGCAGTAGTGAGCATATTTTTCCTGCCTTCCACCCACGAGCATCAGCTGCCCAACTGGGAGGACGCCTTGCCGCCGGAGGCCCGGACTTCTGGGGTCACGAACATCCCTGCTGTGTCTGCCGACGACTGATCTGTAAGTGAGTTCTTAGGAATGTCGCAAGAGAGGTTATGGGAGGAGGACGAGGGCCTTGCGGGGCCGACCATATCCGCTACGGAACTTGGTTCCTACTCAAGGGCCCGATTTTGCAGCCGGTGCGCTTGGGTGAGGCTTCATATCAAGAATCTCCCATACCAGAGCTTCCCTGGTATCTTCAGCAGTATCGACCGCTACAACAAGCTGGTTGTCCATAACCATTTCGACCGTGAAGGGCGCGCTCCAAGTTGGCTATCTGGACTTGGGGAGGCCGGCGAGTACATCGATCCGCCCCACTGGTCTAGATTCAAGGCGCTGGACGAGGAAACAGGGATAACTCTCAGAGGCGAGGCCGACGGCATCTTCAAGCTGGCTGACGGCTCGTATGCCATCGTTGATTACAAGACTTCGCGCTACAATCCGGACCGCCCAGGTATGTTCACCAACTATGAAGTCCAGCTAAACGCTTACGCGCTCATAGCTGAGCGACTAGGCCTCTCGCCGGTGTCCAAGCTGGCTCTGGTCTATATGGAGCCTGCCACAGACAAGGAGACATCCAATGAGGCGGATCTGGTGGACGCACGTGGTTTCGTCATGGCCTTCCATGCCAACGTAGTTCCGGTGGAAATCCGTTTAACCAGCCTGCTGCCTCCACTACTCCGCAAAGCGCGCGATATCTGGGACATGGAAACGCCGCCCAAAGCCGCCAGGGATTGCAAGGACTGTGCTGCAGTGAACGGGTTGCTGGAGAGTTTGGCAGGTTCCGCATAGGATATCCCTCTCTCGCACTCCCATTTGCGAGAGAGGGATATCCTATGTCGACGCGTGACCGCGACGCAGCCCGCGGCCGGGTAACGCGCCTGTGTTTTCCCCATTCTGAATGACTACTTGGCCGTTGACTATCACGTAGTCGATGCCCACAGGATAGTGCTTGGGGTCGTCTTTAGTGGCGTGGGTTTTGATGGTGTCAGGGTCAAAGATGACTATGTCGGCCTTGAAGCCGTTCCTGAGCAAGCCCCGGTCTGGGAGGCCTAGCCTCTGGGCAGGGAACGAGGTCATCTTTCGGATCGCTTCGGGCAGTTTTAGGTGCTGCTCAGCACGGACGAACTCGGCAAGTACTATTGGGAAGCAGCCGTAGGTACGAGGATTGGGGTACTCGCCAAAGAGTATAGCGTCGCTGGCGATCATGCCCGCTGGATGGGAGACGAAGGCGTACAACGTTTGGGCGTTGGTGCCCAGTCCAACTGTGGATATGAACAGGTTCTCTTCGATCAACAGATCGAAGAGGGCATCGGCTGGATCTTGGCCCCGCATCTCGCCGATGTCGGTGATCAGCTTGCCTTCGTATTGTTTGTTCTGGGGCTGGTTGAAGTTGGTCAGCCAGTTGTTCTCCAACCGGTCCCGAGAGAGTTCTCGTTTCATGCGTTCCCGGTCGTCGGCGTCCTTCAAGGCGGCCATCAGTCGCTCTGGGCCGCCGTCCTTGGCCCAGTGTGGCAAGCCGATGGTCACAGTAGTGCCGGAGTAGGGGTATGTATAGCAGTCGAAGGTAACGTCCATTCCGCTGTCGCGGGCGTCTTCGACCAGTCCCAGATAATCCAAATGGCTGCCCACACCGGTGGCGCTCTGCCGGTAGTGGGTAAGGTGCACCGGACAGTCGCCACCCCGGCCGATCTCCAGTGCTTCTTCCCAAGGGGCCAGCAGGCCGTTGGACCGCAGGCTGGCTCGGGTGTGGGTGTGGTAGTGGCCGCCCATGCGGGCCGCCACTCCGGCCAGTTCGGCTAGTTCGGTCGTGCTGGCGTAGGAGCCGGGCGGGTAGTCCAGTCCTGTGGACAAACCCCAGGCGCCTTCTTCCATGGCCTCTCGCACCACCGACTTCATATCCTCTAACTCTGCAGGGGTGGCGGGACGATCGTTCCAGCCCACACCCCAGATGCGTACTGGCGAATTACCTAGTATGAAGGCCTGGTTGACGGCCACGGCGTTGTCGTACTTAGCTAGCTGCCCTGCCACGGTTAGCCAGTCAGTGGGCATGGGAGGGTAGCCGTTCAGACCTGAGTCTTGCCAGATATAGCGCTCTTGCTCTTCGCGGGTCTTGAATGGCGCATGGGACATGCCATCTATACCTATCAGCTCTGTGGTCACACCCTGCCGCACTTTGGGGTCGTGGTGCGGCTCGCCCATGATTGTCAGACCCGCATGTGAATGGAGGTCGACGAAGCCAGGGCAGACCACATAGCCTGATGCGTCGATCGTCCGGGTGGCTTCCAAGTGGGATACGTCGCCCCTTTGTATTGTGACCGTGTCCTTTTCAATCAGGACAGCAGCGAAAAACCCAGGGCTGCCGGAGCCGTCTATTACCAGACCGTTTTGGATCAATATGTCAAGCATGTGTTACCCGTGCTGATAAAGATTTCGAGTCGCTACAGCTCAGCTTCCACCCGTTTGAGGAAATCCTGTCCGGCGAGGCGCAGCAGGCCTTGTGAGGACACGGTGATGAAGTTGGCGCCTAGGTTGATAAACTCCGCCACTCCAGCGGCGTCTGAAGGGGCGTTACCGCCTGCGCCACAGCTTTTACCTGCGCTTCTGATCCTTGGGATAACTTGGCTCATGACTTCCCGGACTTTTTCACGTCCTGGATTGCCCATGCTTTGGCCCAAGTCACTGGCGGCCACGTGGACAACGTCTACGCCAGGGACGCTTAAAATGTCGTCCAGATTCTCCACTGCCTCAGTCTCTTCGCACATGGGAACAACCAACACCTGAGAATTGATGAATTTGGTTGAATCAGAGCCTCCCGAGCCGTAATCGTGGGCGCGGCCGCTGCCTGCCATGCCGCGGCGGCCATCAGGGTAGTAGCGTGCTGATCGGGCTACAGACTCGGCGTCCTCTTTGGTGTTGATGTGCGGCACTATGATTCCTTGGACACCTCGATCCAAGAACCGGAGGATGGTGGACTCCTCGTGGTTGGGGATTCGGGTGATGGGTGTGATATTGAAAGATTCGGCGGCCCGGACCATGTGTTCGACCTGGTCGAGGTTCATGGGGCCGTGTTCGCAGTCGATCATCACGAAGTCAAATCCGATGGTTCCGAAGATCTCTACTATATCAGGGGAGAAGCGGCTGACGATGGCGCCGAAAGCAACTTTGCCCTCGGCAAGTTTGGTTTTGGTTGTGTTGGTTCGCATCGTTCGTATGGTCCCTTCCTGGATTTATGATGGCCATTATATATAAACTGAGTGGCCGTGTGGATTAAACGGCGCTAAGCTCCTGCCTGGCTGCCTCCAACATGTTTTGATGCTAGTTTATGATTAGTGGGTATTTCGCGGATTTGGGCACAAACAGTTGACAAATTTGGGCTGTGCATGCTACAGTAGCCGAGCGTTTTCAGAAATTACTGAAGGCGCTCTTTTTTTGCCCAACGAATTTAGGCATAAGAAGCCCCTCATATCAAGGGGCTTTTTCTATTTCCGGCCCGGGGAGGTCTGCTCCTAGATATAGGAACTTCAGGCGAATGACGGAATCACGTCTTTTGCGAAATGCCTCAGAGTGGATATACCCGCTGGGCAATTGAGAAGCACGTATTCGATTCCGACGTCGCGCAACGTCTGGATCTCTTTTGTCACATGCTCCAGAGATCCATAGATGGTACCCGCTTCAGTTGCTTCGCGAGTGTCCTGGAAACTGGATTGAAGGGCGTGTTTTTGGGTCCGACGTCGCGCTGCCATACGGTTGTTCACAGCCTCTTCATATTCGTCATTGGAGTTGACGATATTCACTGATCGGGCTACCGCCACGTTCATCGGGTCGAAGGTTCGGCCTAAAGACTCGACCTCCGATTTATACATCGCAATTTCATCTACGATCATATCGAAAGGATCGTACTGGCCCAGTAGCATGTTGAAGCCAAGCTTGGCCACTTGCTTCACCGACCGGGGACTGCCGGCGCCCATCCATAGCTGGGGGTGGGGTTTCTGGGTGCTAGGGGGCTCTACCACGATGTTGTCGTACTGCCAGTATTTGCCTTGATGTGACCATGGAGAGTCCGAAGTCCAAGCTTTGAGCATAACCTCTAGGCATTCTTCAAAACGGGCGTCGGCCTCTTCAACCGGCATGGCGAACCCTTCGAACTCCTTGAGCCGGTAGCCTTTGCCGATTCCGGCATCGACCCGACCTCCTGAGAGCAGGTCCAGAGTAGCGATCTGCTCCGCTAGCAACACGGGGTTGTGCCAGGGTAGAACCGTGACCGCCGTGCCCAGGCGCAGCGTCGATGTGAGAGCGCCGATCCAGGTCAGCAGGTTCAAGGTTGCAGACACCTGCCCGAAGCCGGTGAAGTGGTGCTCCACTAAAAAGGTACTGTGATACCCCAGCGCCTCTGCTTCAATGTTGCGTTCAACGAACTCCCGGAACCCGGCCCCGCTATCGGTATCGGGTCCACCCCTGCTAGCCTGAGCGCTTCCAAACATCCCAAATCGCATCATTTAACCTTGGTCCAGACCTATTTCCCTAATTCTCGTAACCCGGCCAGCACCTTTTCTGCGGTGACCGGTAGGTCCGTTATACGCACCCCGACGGCGTCGAAGACAGCGTTGGCTATGGCGCCGGCTACGGGGATGTTGCTGCTTTCTCCGATGCCCTTGCTTTCGTAAGGGGCTGGGCCAGCGTCGCCTTGGACCAGGACGGTCTCCATGGGTGGAACGTCAGCTGACGTGGGTATCTTGTAGTCTCCTAGGCTCAGGGTAGAGATGTGGCCGTCTTCCAGATGCAGCTCTTCCATGAGGGCGTAGCCCAGGCCTTGAATCATACCGCCCTCCACCTGTCCCTGGTGGTTCAGCGGGTTCAGGATGGCGCCGATGTCGTGGGCAGAGATGATTTTATTGACCGTGACTTCGCCTGTGTCGGTGTCAACGTGGACCTCGGCGATCTGAGTGCAGAACGATGTTAGTTCAGGTGTCTCGGAGGTGACGCTGGTTTGCCCGGTGAGTTCCTCTCCGCCGGTTCGGGCTATGACCTCAGCGATGGTCATGCTCCGGCCCGCTGCTACCAGGCGTCCGTTCTCCATGGTCACATGTTCTTCCGGGGCGTCCAGAAGAGGTGAGGCGGCCTCTACCAGTTTGCCGCGGAGCTCTCGGGCAGCGCCGACAACAGCCTGTCCGGCGGTGTAGGTTACCCTGCTACCGCCCGAGCCCGAACTGTAAGGCATGTTTCCTGTGTTCTCCAGAACGATTTGGATTGCTGAGGTGTCTAGGGTCAACTCCTCGGCGACCATCTGGCGTAGTACGGTGTGGGATCCGGTGCCGGTGTCCCAGAAAGCCATATGAAGTTCGGGGTTGCCTTCGTTGGTTAGGCCGATCTTCGCCGCGAACTGACCGGTACCCTGCACTAGATCAGTCATGGCTATGCCTCGACCTGTGTTAGTTGGAAGGCGTTTATCCATATCTGCTGCTTCCGCTGCTGCTTCCAAAGTTTCTAAAGCTTTGATCTGCTGCCAATGACGTCCGATGGGCGAGGCGTCTCCTTCCCGCATAACGTTCTTTAGCCGGAACTGGTAGGCGTCCATGCCAAGCTCTTTAGCGATCATGTCCATGTGGGATTCAACGGCAAAGACCACCTGGGGTTTGGCGGGACTGCGCATGTGGCCTCGGGGGACGTTGTTGGTGTAGACGGTGTAACTGTCGATCTTGGCGTGGGGCATGTTGTAAACGCCGCACAGATGGTCGGCGCCCCGCAGGTAGACCGTGGGCTTGAAGGCGGCGTACGCGCCACTGTCGAAGACCGCCCTCGCCTGACGCGCTTTGATGGTGCCATCCTTCATCACGCCGGTCTTAATGGTCATCACTGCTGGGTGGCGTGGGTTACCAGCCATAAGCTCTTGGATGTAGTCCATCACCATTTTCACCGGGCGGCCTGATTTCTTGGACAAGTAGTAGCAGAGAGGAACATCCATGAACGAACCCTTGCCCCCGAAGTCTCCGCCGATGGTGCTAGGATGGAGAACGATACTCTCTGCAGGCACGCCCCATGCACCGGAGAGCTGGTCGCGCAGCATATATGGGTCTTTGTTGTTGGCCCATATATTCACTTGTCCTTCAGGGGAAGGGTCGGCGCTGACCACACAGGCGTGGGGCTCGATGTAGCCTTGATGCATCAGCTGGGCGTTGAATGTGTGCTCAAAAATCAGGTCGGATTCTTTGAACCCTTGGTTGACGTCTCCCTTCTCCCAGGTGATGTGGGCAAAGGCATTTCGGATGCCGGACGGAGGCTCAGGAAGCCCAACGTAAGACGCCATGTCCGGGTGTAGGTCTGGCGCGTCGGTCTTCATGGCCTCTTCAGCATCATAGACCGGGTCCAGTTCCTCGTACTCAACGTTGATCAACAGGAGAGCTTCGTCGGCGGTCTCATTGTCGATGGCAGCTACGGCGGCGACCTTTTCGCCCACGAAGCGTACTACGTCTTGGGCCAGGACCGGCATATCCACCATGCGTCGGCCGATCTTGGCGCCGGGCATGTCTTGCCCAGTCACCACGGCGTGGACACCGGGCAAGGCTTCAGCCGCAGAGGTGTCGATGTTCTTGATGCGGGCGTAAGGGTATGGGCTACGCAGGATCTTGCCCCAGAGCATGCCCGGCAGTGAGATATCCGCGGCGTAGACCGCTTTGCCTGATACCTTGTCTGGACCTTCTCCCCTGGTGATGGACCGTCCGATGGCAGTGCCTGTGGCAGCCATAATTCACTCCATTTGTTGGTAATGATGAACGAGGCTTTTAGTCATGAGGATTATGCCATATTACTCTTGCGATGAGGCGGCCCGATGACCTTGGAGCTGAGCGCCGATTGAAAACCTGTTACTGCGTATAACCGAATCAGAGAGAAGCCAAACGAGGGTTCTCTTTGATTTTTGCACGGGTTACCGGCCGAGGTATCTTTGATGCAGACGGCCAGTGGTGGCCGAATATGTCAAGTCCAACAATATTATCGGTCGGATGCTATCATGGTCAGTGGGGTTATTTGATTTGAACGGTTTTGAGAACAACGACATACGCAATCTGGCCATCATCGCACATGTCGACCACGGCAAAACCACGCTGGTCGACGCTTTATTGAAACAGGGCCAGGTATTCCGTGCCCACCAACAGGTCGGGGAACTGATCATGGACACCAACCCGCTTGAGCGGGAGCGGGGCATCACCATCCTCGCTAAGAATGCGTCGGTCTCCTACGACGGTGTCCGCATCAATATCATAGATACGCCGGGCCACGCCGATTTCAGTGGCGAGGTGGAGCGGATCATGAACATGGCTGATGGCTGTTTGCTATTGGTTGATGCCGTTGATGGCCCCATGCCTCAAACAACATACGTTCTGCGCCAGGCGTTGCAGCAGAGTGTCACCCCAATGGTGGTCATCAACAAGATGGACCGCCCGGAAGCGCGTGTGGCTGAAGTGGTGGAGATGGTCCAAGACCTGTTCTTGGAACTGGCTACCAGCGCCGAGCAGCTTGAATTCCCCATCATCTACGCGTCGGCCAAGGCTGGTTATGCCACCACCGACCCTGACGTGCTCGGCACCGACATGGCGCCTCTATTCAAAGCCATATTGGAGTCTGTCCCGCCGCCTACCGGCGACCCAAACGCCCCGCTGCAGATGCTGGTGGCGGCACTAGATTATGATAATTATCTGGGGCAGGTGGCCCTGGGCCGCGTCACCAGAGGAACGCTTAAGCTCCGCGACAACGTAGCTCTGCTGGGCCGTGGAGGCGAATCTTCAGTTCATAATCTGGAGCGAATCTTCGTTTTCCGGGGCATGGAACGGGTTGAGGTGCCAGAGGCGAAAGCAGGAGATATCGTTGCATTAACAGGGCCTGAGGGCGTATCCATCGGGGACACGCTCTCTTCGATAGAACACCCGGAAGCATTACCTACCATCGACATAGAAGAGCCGACAGTTAGGATGACTTTCGGAGTGAGCACCTCCCCATTCATGGGAAAGGAAGGAGAACACTGCACCTCCCGTAACCTCCGTGACCGGCTCTTCCGGGAGCTGCGTACCAACGTCAGCCTGCAGGTCGAACCTACCTCTAGTTCGGACGTATTCGTTGTGGCTGGCAGGGGTGAGCTGCACCTCTCGATCCTTGTTGAGACCATGCGCCGGGAACAATTTGAGTTTCAGGTGTCGAGGCCCGAGCCCGTGACCAAGGTGATCGATGGCAAGATTCACGAGCCCTATGAGATCTTGAACATCAGCACTCATGATGAATATGTAGGCGCGCTCACCGAGTATCTCTCCGGGCGTTTGGCCCAACTCCTTGACATGCGCTACGACGACAACAGCTACGTTCATATGGAGTATAAAATTCCCACCCGAGGTCTGATCGGGTTCAATTCATTCTTCTTGCGCACCTGTCGTGGCGACGGGCTAAAGAGCAGCATATTCACGTCGTATGAGCCGATGGAAGGTGAGATCAAAGGCCAACCAGGCGGCGTGCTGGTGGCCTCCGAACGAGGGACCTCTGTTACCTACGGCTTGCTGAATGCCCAAGGCCGGGGGGACACTTTCATCGACCCGGGCACCGATGTCTATGAGGGTATGATCGTCGGATCGCACCGTCGTGAAGGCGATATCGAGATCAATGTTTGCAAAGAAAAGAAGTTGACCAATATGCGTTCTTCGACGGCAGATGTGGCCAAAAGGTTGAATGCCACAGTGATTATGAGCCTGGAAGAAGCGTTGGAGTTTATATCCGACGATGAACTGGTTGAGGTCACTCCCCAGAATTTCCGCCTCCGAAAGATGGACCTCTCTGCTCTGGACCGCAAACGTACTCGCCGCGATGGAGTCCGTGCCAGGGACTAGTAGGTCCGAGGTCTACTTCTGCTGACTTGGGTCCCTCTGCATTTGGTACACTGGCGGCTGAGGAGCCTGCTGGGATATGATACCCACCTCAAGGTAGCCCCCTGGGGTCAGTCAAACGAACAGCCAAAAGATTGCTGCGGAGAGAGAAATGATCTACGAAGTGCGCACCTACGACCTTAAGCCCGGAGCCATTCCCCAAGCCGAGGAAGCTTTTGCCGAGGCATTGCCCCACCGGGAGAAATATGGCCCTATCGCCGCTTTTTGGCACACCGAAATCGGCCCTTTGAACCAGATCATCCATGTCTGGGGTTACGAGAATCTAGAAGAGCGTGACAGCGTCCGGGCGGCAGCCGGAAAAGATCCCAACTGGCCACCCAAGATCACACCAGGGAACATCTTGAACATGAACTCAGAAATCTGGAACCCCGCCCCGTTCATGAAGCCCATGGGCGGAGACCAGGCTCTGGGCGATATCTATGAGATGCGCACCTACACTTATGAACCTGGCTCGATCCCAGAGCTGTTGAAACGATGGGAAGCATCTCTACCTGAGCGAGAGAAGCACTCTCCCTTAGCGGCAGGAATGTTCACCGAGTTCGGCGGACTGAACCGGTGGATGCACATCTGGCCTTACAAAGACCTGAACCACCGCGCTGAGGTTAGGGCCAAGAAGATCGAAGGTTGGCCATCCGGAGCCCCGGGACGGGTCCGTCAAGAGAACAAGATCATGGTGCCTGCCAGCTTCTCTCCGATGCACTAAAGAGCCAAGAAACCAAGCTCGGTCAGACTGACTTATGCCTATAAGACACCATATCTACCAAGCAGAACAGCGAGTGTTGATCAAGACCCGCGATGGCGGGCCTTATCGGCCTCCCTCAGAAGGGGCCAAGGGAGCGCTGGGTGTGATCGCACCGCAGTTGTTTCAGGACTGGACTGGCACTCTGCTGGAACGGGAGGTAGACGTACCGCCGGAGTACTACGTCACGATTGATAACGGAATAACCGAGACGATCTCGGAAGACTGGTTGGAACCGGCGCCGCCAGGTTCGCCGCCGCCGCCGGTGGAAGAGTATCCGTGGCCAACATAGGCTGCAGGCAATAACTTAAAAAGAGAAGGCCCCGGTGCAACCGGGGCCTTCTCTTTTTAAGTTATTGGATCTCGTCTAAGAGATGTAATGGCAATCTGCCAGAACCGGCTAATTTGTCCGAGCGGGTTAGGATGACCACCTATGAGGCCAGCAAGATGCAGCTCGATGCCGCAAATCATGTCCAGCCGCATCGTAAGCTCATGCTACGTCACATCGTTTTATCTCGCCGCGCTCATTTTTGGATAGAAATTATCCAGGGGAAACAGGTATCATTCACCGGACCATAACTTCTATAAGTTGGGTGTGGCATCATGATGATAGAAGGCCACAAAGAGATCGATGTTCCGGCCGGTGTGCCGGTGTGGGATGTTGACCCATTTGACACCACGATCCTCACCGATCCCCTTGACTACTATTCCGAGTTGCGTTCCAAGGGCCCATTTGTCTACATCCCGAAATACTCGGTCCTGGCATGTGGACGGTACGCTGAAACACGCGAAGTGTTCTCCGATTGGGAACGGTTCGTATCTTCACGGGGAGTAGGGCTCCAGGACTTTATCTTAGAAGAACCATGGCGGCCACCGAGCATAGTCCTCGAAGTTGATCCTCCGTATCACACCAAAACAAGAGTGGTAATCGAGCGCGCGCTATCTCCTACAGTAGTTAGAAATCTGAGAGACTCTTTCTTGCTGGACGCGGAAATGTTGGTGGACAAGCTTTTGGAAAAAGGCACTTTTGAAGCTGTGGAGGAACTGGCGGAAACTTACCCCACAACGGTGTTCCCACAGGCGGTTGGGCTTCGGGAAATCGACCGTAGGAAGTTGGTAGATTATGGCGAGATGGTTTTCAATGCCATCGGTCCGGATAACGAATTACGCCGGAACGCCATGGCCAAAGGACCGGATGTTGTACCGTGGATAATGGAGCAGTGCCAGCGGGAACGCTTGGACCCCGAAGGATTCGGAGCGGCAATCTATGCGGGCTCAGATACCGGCGAAGTCACAGTGGAAGAGGCCGGGCTGCTGGTGCGCTCGCTGCTGTCGGCTGGGGTTGATACCACGGTTGCGGCTCTCGGTAGCGCCGTTTGGTGCTTGGCAAACCACCCTGAACAGTTCCAGCTGCTGAAGGCCGACCCTACCCTCCCCATCTGGGCCTTTGAGGAAACGCTGCGGTACACCTCTCCGATCCATACATTTTGCCGCACTGCCAACGTGGACACCGAGGTGAGCGGAGTCAAGATCGAAGAAGGCACCAAGATTCTCTGCGTTCTGGGTTCAGCCAATCTTGATGAAGATTACTGGCCCGAGGCTGACAGGTTCGATATTGAGCGAAGACCGACCGACCATCTGGCTTTGGGAGTCGGAGTTCATGGCTGCGTCGGTCAGAACGTGGCGCGAGCTGAACTCGACATCATGTTGAGCGTTATTGCCAACAAAGTAGAGTCGATAGAGCTTGCGGGAGACGTCATTTGGCGCCCTAACAACTCCGTCCGCACATTGGACCGGCTGCCCGTCAAATTTCGGGGAAAGGGACGTTCGTAAAAATCGGATGATTGGATAACGATATGGCCATTGATAATCAGACGCGTAGGCGAATGAGCAAGACTGGACTTACTGCCTTAGACCGAACCCGGGCGTGCCCAGGTTATACCCTTTACGCCCCTATGAACGGGCCCGGGGATGTCTATTTGCTTAACTTGGATGGAGAAGAGGTACACCAATGGAAGATGCCCGACCCGCCCGGTTTGTACGGTTATCTACTGCCCAACGGTAATCTCTTCTATGGGGGGAAGCTTCGGGACGACATGTGGGACCGTTTCCAATCTTGGAAGCGGTTCAAGGGCGGAGTGATGATGGAGGTGGACTGGGATGGGAACGTGATTTGGGAGCACCGTGACAAAGACCATCATCATGATGCAAGGCGGACAGCATCGGGCGGGGCTATATATCTGACTGTGGAGCTGGTGCCGCCGGAGATCGCGGCCAAAGTCAAAGGAGGCAATCCCGCGACCGGCGAGAATGGCATGTGGGCTGACGTCATCGTGGAAGTCGATGCTTCTGGTAGGCGGGTATGGGAATGGCATGCGATGGAGCATTTGGACCCAGAGCGGGACATCATCACCTTCAACGACTCACGAGATGAGTGGAGCCACGGCAACACTGTGTCTGAAGTTTCAGATGACCGGGTGATGTTCAGCTTCAGGAACATCTCGACTGTGGGGATGATCGACAAGGCCAGTGGTGAGATAGTTTGGCGTCTCGGCGGAGAGGCTTTGGCTCAGCAGCATGACCCCAGTCAACTGTCCAACGGTAACGTATTGGTTTATGACAACGGCTCTCATAGCGCACACCACGCCCTGCCTTTCTCAAGGGTGATTGAGGTTGACCCGGCAACGAACCAGATCGTGTGGGAGTATTTCGACACACCGGCCTACAACTTCTTCAGCCCTTATATATCTGGGGCTCGCAGACTGCCCAACGGCAATACTCTGATCACCGAGGGAATGTTCGGCCGGATGTTTCAGGTTGCGCCGAATGGAGACGTGGTCTGGGAGTACATCAACCCTCATTTCTACGAAGACGCAGAGAACGCGGTGGTGAACCGAGTATTTAGAGCGACCCATTATCTTCCGGAAGAGATCAGCCAGCTTTAACGACAGGTCGCGCCAGTCTCTGCCGATTATTTTCCGAACAGCGCCGCTATGCGCTGGCCAACTATCTTGTCCTCTCCTTCGTTAAGGCCAAAGGCATGGAGAACGATTCCGGTGTCGCCTTCCCTGACGCGAGTCCAGATGGGAGGGTCCCCGGCCTTGAGGAGGTCAACGACATCGTGCGCGGAGATTCCGGTCACACTAGAATCAACTTCGAGCGTCACACCGTAGGGTTGGTGGCCGATGATGTTGTCGAGCAGTTCAACTGTGACGCCCGGTATTCCCTGCAATGGATCCAACATATTACGGCATTTGGTCTCGGTTTCAGCCAAGCGTTCTTCGTGGTTCATTGTCATCCAGCGCCGGACCGCCGCCACTGCGCCGACCATCTCTTGGCGGTCGACCTTTTGAGGTCGGCCGACCCCGCGGATGCGCCGCCCTTCATAGCTAACGAACGATTGTAGAGCCAGCTTACGGATCATATCCTCGCTGCCGAAGGCCAGGCCAGTGGATTGGGGAGAGCTCATATACTTGGCAGCGGTGCATTGGAAGTCGGCTCCCATGCGCACGTAACTGCCGAATAGGTCGAGGGGATAGATCTGGCCAGCGGCATCAACCAGAACTGGAACACCCTTGTCGTGGGCAATCTCTATGGTATCTTCCAGCGAGAGGGCCTGACGGTCGGGTTCTTGGGCAACTGCGTAATAGTGGACGGCGGCGGTGTTGGGGCCGATGGCATCTTCCAAGTCCTTCCGTGTGGTCCCTTCAGCATTGCCGAACATCACCAGTTTGGCGCCGGCCAGTTCCAGGCATCGGTCGTACCAGTACCGCTGACGTTCTTGGATCAGGACCTCGTTCTTCATGCCTGTGGTATCAGGCAATTGTTGGATCTTGGCGTCGTCGTCTCCAGCCATGCAGGCGGCGGTGGCCAGTGTGAGGGCCGAACCTGCCCCGGAAGTGATGTAGGCGGCCGGGACATTGACCATATTGGCGATGGCGGCGCCTGCTTTTTCTTCAAGTTCCATAAGCGGGATATACGCGCCCTCGGCCCGTTCCATCGCCTCTTTGACCTCGGGCGCCGGGGTTGAGCCCCCCAGCATGGTGACGCTCCCAGTGGCGTTGATGACAGGCGTGGCGCCCAACTCTTTGTAGATGCTGCCCCAATCTGTGGTGGCCATTGTCTTCTCCAATGATTCGGATTGACGTTCTCGTTACCAAGCCTAGGCCGATTCAATATAGCTGCACGATTCGTTTCGGCCTGCGTTGAGCAATCTTGGCTGTTGGACGCATAATATACCAGCAAAAGCCAAATAAAGAATCAGCCGCAGTGATGGACCAGAGAGATGGACTCCTTAGAGTCGAATATCCAGACACATACAACGGATTTCCAGGATAACCTGAAGCATATGGTGTCGCTGACTACCGAGCTCGCAAATAGCTTGAGCTCGGTACGAGAACGCAGCGATACGGATTCGGCCAAGCTTCACCGCAGTCGGGGGAAGATGCTGGTTCGGGACCGTGTGCGGACGTTGCTTGACCCAGGTACTCCCTTTCTGGAATTCAGTCCGTTGGCCGCTTGGGGAATGTATGACGATGATAACCCTGGCGGCGGCATCGTCACCGGCCTCGGTAGCATCCATGGCAAGCAGGTGGTCGTCTTGGCCAATGACGCCACGGTCAAGGGTGGCACTTACTATCCGATAACCGTAAAAAAGCATCTGCGGGCCCAGGAGATAGCCTTAGAGAACGGCCTACCTTGCATCTACTTAGTGGACTCAGGCGGCGCGTTCCTGCCCCTGCAGGCCGATGTCTTTCCCGACCGGGACCACTTTGGCCGCATATTTTATAACCAGTCCCAGATGTCTGCCCAGAACATACCCCAGTTAGCGGTTGTGATGGGCTCCTGCACGGCTGGCGGCGCTTATATCCCAGCGATGAGTGATGAGGTGGTCATAGTAAGGCAGCAGGGCACTATATTCCTGGCTGGCCCGCCACTGGTTCGTGCGGCAACCGGCGAGGAGGTAGACGCAGAGAGTTTGGGCGGCGCTGAGGTGCATACCAGAGAATCCGGTGTTGCTGACCACTACGCGATGGACGATGAGCATGCTCTGGCCATCGCCCGCAACATCGTCGAAAACTTCGTCTATCCTAGCAATCCAGGGGTCGAGGTGTTTGACCCGGAACCGCCGTTATACGACCCTGAAGAGATCTACGGGATCATCCCGTCTGATTCCCGGAGGCAATATGACGTACGAGAGGTCATAGCCCGAATCGTTGACGGTAGCAGGTTCCAGGAATTCAAAGAGAACTATGGTGAAACCCTGGTTTGCGGATTCGCACGAATCTGGGGCTACCGGGTAGGCATCGTTGCCAACAACGGGGTGTTGTTCTCAGAGAGCGCGCTCAAGGGTACCCACTTCATAGAACTATGTGCCCACCGTCGCATACCACTGCTCTTCTTGCAGAACATCACTGGCTTCATGGTTGGGAGGGAATACGAGTCTGGAGGCATCGCCAAAGACGGGGCCAAGATGGTCATGGCTGTAGCCAACGCCGCGGTTCCAAAATTCACTGTCATAATCGGCAGCTCTTTTGGGGCGGGCAACTACGGTATGTGTGGTCGGGCTTACCAGCCTAGACTGCTTTGGTCCTGGCCAAACTCCCGGATATCCGTAATGGGCGGCCCTCAGGCTGCGGGCGTGTTGCTGTCAGTGCGCTCCGACCAGGCGGCCCGCCAGGGCAATTCTTTGACGGAACAGGAGAAGGAGGACCTGCAGCGGCCCATCATAGACAAGTATGAAGAAGAGGGTAGCCCCTATTACAGCACCGCTCGCCTATGGGACGACGGCATAATAGATCCCAAGGACACTCGAGATGTGGTTGGATTGGGCATAGCTGCGTCCATGAACGTTCCCATTCCCGAGTCCCGCTGGGGCGTGTTCCGGATGTGAGTGTGTTCTCCAAAGTACTGATTGCGAATAGGGGAGAAATAGCTGTCCGGGTGCTGCAGACATTGCAGGCCATGGGCATCTCCACGGCTGTCGTATATTCAGATCCGGACTCCAACGGACCCCACGTGGCTTTGGCCGATGAGGCTTTTGCGTTGGGCGGTTCGACGGCCGAGGAAACCTACCTGGACCGCTGTAAGATCATCGACCTAGCTCTCCGGTGCAACGCCGAAGCCGTGCATCCTGGTTATGGGTTTCTGTCAGAAAATCCGGATTTCAGTCGGGAGTGCGCTGAAGCTGGACTGGTCTTCATCGGCCCGGCCCCTGAAACCATCGCACTTCTGGGCGATAAGATTCGCTCCAAGGAGACCGCTGTTCAAGCTGGTGTTCCGGTGGTGCCCAGCTCCGCCGTCTGGCAGCCAGGAGAGTCCCAGCCGGACAACCTGTCTTCCGAAATCGGCTTTCCCTTGCTGGTTAAAGCAGCTGCTGGCGGAGGGGGCCGGGGTATGCGGTTAGTCCAACGGGTCCAAGACCTGGAGCAAGCCCTTGAATCCGCCAGCCGCGAGGCTGTTTCATCTTTCGGCGATGGACGCGTGTTCTTGGAGCGGTATATCCCGTCTGCCCGTCACGTGGAATTTCAAGTGCTGGCCGACTCTGTCGGTAATACCATTCATCTATTCGAGCGGGAATGCAGTGTCCAGCGCCGTTACCAGAAGGTGATTGAAGAGACGCCATCAACCGCCCTTGACCCGGATTTGAGGGAAAGGATGGCAACCGCAGCCGTGGCCATGGCCAAGTCGTCCGGATACACCAACGCGGGGACAGTAGAGTTTCTGGTGGATGCCGACACCGGCGAATATTTCTTTCTTGAGATGAATGCCCGGATCCAAGTGGAGCACCCGGTCACCGAAGAGACTCTGAAGGTGGACATGGTTGAGCTACAGACGAGGATCGCAGCGGGTGAGAGCTTGCCTCTTTCACAAGACGATCTCCGGCCCTTAGGTCATGCTATCGAGTGCCGTATCTACGCCGAAGACCCCTATGCGAACTTTGCTCCTGCGACCGGGCATTTGCTCGCATGGCGTCCGCCTGCAGGTATGGGCATCCGTCTTGACTCGGGAGTTACTGAAAACCAAGAGATTACTGCCTATTACGACTCAATGCTGGCTAAGTTGGTGGCCTGGGCGCCTAACAGGAAGGAATCCACGGAGAGAATGGTTCGGGCCCTGGAGTCGTTCCCTGTCCTGGGAATTGCTACCAACATCCCCTTCTTGCTGCGCGCTCTTGCCCATCCAGACTTCTCTTCCGGTGAGTACGACACAGGTTTCGTCAGCAAACACGATGAACTAACGGCACCACCAGAAACTTTTTATCTCAACAGGGCGGCCGGTGATATAGCCGAGCGAATCTTGCAGACCAATATGATTGGCCCAACCGGCGGGGGTGTCATTCCAATTGCGGAAGCACCTGGTCCTTGGCACGGACTTCCGAAGAGCGTATTCCCATGACCAACCGCCGATTGGAACAAATATACCCGCTTGGTGTAACTGCGTTGGACGCCAGTGAGTCCCCAAACATAGAGATCAGATCTACTTCGCCCAGCCTATTGGAGGGAACCGTAAGCCTGTACGACGGTCGGTCCATCCAGTTCTTGGCCTACCGTGACGGCCAGCAGGTCCATGTTTGGCTAGCCGGCGAATCCTACGTCTTCGCCGCTCCTGCCTCAGCAACCCGCTCCCACCGCGCCGGCCAAGCTACCAGCGACGATATCGTCTGCCCTGTTCCCGGGGTTGTTATAGCGGTTCACGTGGCCGTGGACGACACAGTGGAAATCGGACAAGACCTAGTGGTCATCGAGTCGATGAAAACCGAACAAATAGTGAAATCCCCTCGAGCCGGCACCGTGCAGAGGGTGTCCATTCAGGAAGGAGACAGGGTTGATAGGGGGATGCGGTTGGTGGTGTTGGTACCGGTGGAGGAGGGTGACTAAGTTGATGGTATATAACCATACCACTGTCTTATCACCTATACCGGCCATTGCTGGCGGTTGTAGGCTGCCTCCCAGAACATGTATTCGTAGCGGCTGCTAGTTAGAAAGGCTTGGCGCATGGCTTCCAGCTCGACTGCGCCAGCTCTGTTAGCCATTTCGTCGACAAATCCCCGCCAGGCTGCCACGCTACCTTCGAGCAACCCTTCTACGTAGAACCGAGTCCATTGGCCGTATATGGGGTGCTCGGATTGGCCGACCTCGTCTTTCAGCAGGTGGTAGGTCCAGGGACAGGGCAGCAATGCAGCTGCCGTTGGGCCCAAGCCGTGCAAAGAGGCCGTTTGTAGCATGTGGTCCACGTATGCTGTGTTCGCAGGAGACCGGACAGCGTTCTCGGCGTCGGTATGTGAAATGCTCGCCGCCGCGAACAGTTTTTGATGGAGAGGCCGCTCTACTGGTGTCATGACCCTGTGAGCCAAGTCCTGAAATGTCTGAGAATCAGGTGCTTTGGCGAGCGCCAGGGCCACGGTACGTCCGAACCCTTCCAGATAAAGGTAGTCCTGGAGCAGATAGTACCGGAAGGTCTCTTCTGGTAGGGTGCCGTCTTTGATCTCCTTGAGAAATGGATGATCGAAGATACGTTGCCATATGGGCTCTGCCTCATCCTTGAGTTGTTCGCTGAAGCTAGCCATTCTTTTTTCCTCTGGTGAGCCTGCGCCTGACGGGATTGTACAATTCTATCCTAACCGCGCTAGGATGGTTGCCATGCGTCCATTACCATTCTTATCTTCAATCCGAAATGGTCCGATTCATGGTGAACGATGGCTCGAGTGAGAGATGTACCTTCGGCTTTAACGATCGCGGGCTCTGACTCTGGCGGAGGTGCAGGGATTCAGGCGGATCTCAAAACCTTTGCCGCATTGGGAGTCTACGGGACCTCTGCCGTGACGGCAATCACCGCACAGAACACGGTGGCGGTGACCGAAGTGCATGAGGTTCCCGTCGACGTAATATCAAGCCAGATAAAGGCCGTCCTCACCGATATCGGAGCAGACGCGATCAAGACTGGTATGCTCTCTAGCAGTGCGATTATAAGGTGTGTCGCCGACTGCCTTTCCACAGCGCACGGTCCGGTCGTTTTGGTGGTGGACCCGGTGATGGTAGCCAAAAGTGGTGATTCCCTGCTCCAAGACGAAGCGGTAGGCACTTTGCGGAGCGAGCTGATCCCTTTAGCGGCAGTGGTCACTCCCAACATACCCGAAGCCGAGACTCTGACGGGAATGACGATCGTTTCCGACTCTGACGCACGACAGGCCGCTCGGATCATTGTGGAGATGGGTGCCAAGTCGGTTGTTGTGAAGGGTGGCCACCGAGAAGGCCCGGCCACTGATCTATACTTCGATGGGACCGGATTTCGAGAATTCGTTTCCCCAAGGATCGAGACGGCCAACACCCATGGTACTGGCTGTACTTTCGCATCGGCTGTGGCAGCCGGTCTTGCCAAGGGGCTTGAAACAGAGCATGCGATAGAAGAGGCCAAAGAATTCGTGACCGCGGCAATCAGCCAATCTTTCACTATCGGGCAGGGACACGGGCCCTTGAATCATTTCCACAAGCATTGGGGGAAATGAACATACTGACTTCCCTGCCAATAGGACTGGACTTATGAGCATAAACGCGCACGATGACCAAAGTCACTATCAGGTGATCTTTCATTGCCTAGAGGCCGCTTCAAAATTCGCCCCATCTGCGGATGTAAAGATTCCGGGTCTGCAGGATCTGAGAGAGGTGCTTCTGGCTATGCCCGCGCCGTCAGCATTGGCCGACGTTGACGACGGTCCTCCAGTCACTCCTGCGGATGCGCTGGCTTTGGTTGATATAGCCAACAGCAATTTATCTCTGCTCGGGGAGTCGTCTTCCGCCAACCCTCTGGGATGGGAGACGGTGGCCAATGTTAGCCACATATTAGAAAGTCTGACCTGGCAACTGGGTTCGGCGATCAGACGAGAGAAAGCCGGATTAGTGCGGGGGCTATATGTGATAATCGATCCTCTGGTTACAGGAGGAAGGGATCCGCTGGATATCGCCCAGGCCGCTGTAAGAGGTGGGGCACGGATGCTGCAGTTGAGGGACAAAGACCGAGACAAAGGCGAGTCGCTGCTCTTAGCTGCAAGTCTCCAAAAGCTGTGCCAGGAGTTTGATGCGTCGCTAATCATTAACGACCACGCTGATGTCGCCGCGATCGTTGGGTCGGCGGGCATACATGTGGGCCAGACCGATCTTCCTGTAGCGGAAGCTCGAAAAGTACTTGCCTACGACCAAGTGGTGGGGCGGTCTAATCACGAGATTGAAGAACTGCCGGACTCGGAAGAGATGGGCGCTGACCACGTGGCTTTCGGGCCGATATACCCGACCGGTACCAAGGACGTCGGCTACGGTCCCCAGGGCATCAACCGTTTAATCTTGGCCAGAGAAGCTTCAAAAACCCCTCTGGTGGCCATAGGCGGCATCAATGCAGGGAACGCTTCTCCGGTGGTCGAAGCCGGCGCCGACGCGATCTGTGTCACCGCTGCTGTGGGTGCTGCACCGGACCCAGAGGCGGCTGCCGCACGGTTGGTTAAAGTGATTGAAGACGCCGGAGGACGGGTCTGACGAGCCTGTTACGGGCTCATTGCACAGGGGGTTCGACCCGACTCTATTTCGTTGACACCCCCCAAGACCGATGTTAGGCTCTGCCTATAACAGAGCGCACAACGTTCTGGCGGGAGCTTGGGTAAGCCAGGCTGAGAGGGTGGCCAAATCGCCACCGACCGTCTGTACCTGATACGGGTAATACCGGCGCAGGGATTAGACGCAGCAACAGACTTACGGATCAGCCGCCAGGTGCAATACTGGTGGTTTTTTTATTTTCCGGAAGGAGACACATACAGATGTCCGACGAGCTGATCATAGGGGGAAAGACTTTCAACTCACGGTTGATCGTTGGAACAGGCCGCTACCGGACTATGGAAGAGATGGTGGCGGCTGTTGAGGCCTCCGGAACCGAGATGATAACGGTTGCGATCCGACGCCTGGATCTCGACGACCCTACTAGTAAGACATTGCTGGACTACATAGATTGGAACAAGTATCAGATATTGCCCAATACTGCGGGATGTGCCACGGTTGAAGAAGCGATGTTCGTGGCCAGATTGGGTCGGGAAGTAGGCCAGACCGATTTTGTGAAACTGGAAGTCATTCCTGATCCGCACTACTTGTTCCCAGACGGGGCCGCAACATTGCAAGCCGCTCGGCTGTTGGTGGAAGAAGGTTTTAAGGTCTTGCCGTACATCCATGCGGACCCAACTTTAGCCAAGAACCTGGAAGAAGCAGGGTGTGTGACAGTCATGCCTTTGGGCTCGGCTATCGGGTCGGGCCAAGGCATACACACCCGAGAAGAGATCAGAATCATCATTGAACAGGCTAACGTGCCTGTGGTGGTGGATGCGGGTCTGGCCGTGCCCTCTGACGCTTCCCAGGCATTAGAGATGGGAGCATCCGCTGTTTTGGTCAACACCGCCATCGCCCAAGCCCAGGACCCAGGCATGATGGGAGAGGCTTTCAAGGCAGGAGTTGAAGCAGGCCGCAAAGCCTACCTGGCTGGTCGAATCGATGTGCGCCGCGAGGCCATTGCCAGCAGTCCGGTTACTGACGTACCAAACCCGATTACCACCACCTCCTAGACCATGCCCTCCTTCTTGCCAGAACCCTGTCTTTGCCTGGTGACAGACGCGGCCCTAGCCCGTGACGAGTTGGTCGAAAGGGTGTCAAAGGCGGTGGAAGGCGGGGTAGACCTGGTTCAATTGAGGGACAAATCACTGCCCGGCGGGCAGTTGATGGACCTGACATGCGCAGTGCTGGAAGCCATGGGTGGCAGAGCTAAGCTGGTTGTTAACGAGCGGGCAGATGTTGCTTTGGCTGCAGGCGCTCATGGAGTACAACTAGGAGAAGAAGGGCTGCCGGCGGCGGTGGCACGGAGAATTTTAGGAGATCGATTACTCATAGGCCGCTCGGTACATTCCACTGAGGCTGCAGTCCAGGCGGAGCTAGACGGGTCAGATTTTCTGGTGGTGGGCACGATGTACGCCTCCCGGTCTCACCCCGGAGAGTTGCCAGCAGGCCCGGGATTGATGCGGGAGATATCCGCCAAATGCCATCTGCCGCTAATCGGCATAGGCGGGGTAGCTCCTGAAAACGCAGCCGAATTGATCGAGGCTGGAGCGTCAGGAGCGGCTGTAATCACGAATATCTTGGCCTCCGAGGATCCGCGGGCGGCTGCGGAACGGTTGAAAGAGATATTGGTGGCGTCGTGGAACGACAGAATGAACCTGGCGGATGTTGGAAGCGGAGGCGTCTAAAACCATGATAGATCTCACAGTTAATGGGAAATCACGCCCCATCGATGATAGCGTTGACCTGGAAACATACCTGTTGTCGTTCGGTTTGAACCTACAGTTTGTGGCCGTCGGTTACAACGGGGAAGTCGTGAAGAAAGAGTCGTTTGCCAATCTGCAATTGAAGGACGGAGACGTCCTGGAGATCGTGCGGCCCGTCGGTGGCGGCTGATTCAGATGGGCTTCATAGCCGAAATTGAAGAACAGACCCAGGTTATGCGACAAGCTATCCTAAAGCATCCGTTTGTGACCGGTGTGGGTGATGGAACACTGCCGGTAGATTGTTTCAAGCACTACGTTACCCAGGACTACGCTTATCTCATAGACTACAGTCGAGTTTTGGCAATCGCGTCAGCTCGGGCCCCAAAACTGGAAGACATGTCCTGGTTCGCTGGCCTGTTGGACGAAACCTTGAACCAAGAGATGGTTTTACATCGCAGCTATTGCCATGAGTTTGGCATTAGCGCCCAAGAGTTGGAAGCGACTGAACCTGCACCTACCACGTTGGCGTATACCAACTTTCTCTTGAAAACAGCGTACCAAGGTAGCTTTGGAGAGCTGGCAGCTTCGCTCTTGCCATGCCAGTGGGGTTATTGGGAGATTGGCGACCACTTGCTGAATAGAGGACTGCCTATCTCGGCTCCCCTTTACGCCCAGTGGATCGAGATGTACAGCTCAGAAGAGTTCTCAGGATTAGCGCATCATATACGCGAAATGACTGACCGCATCGGCGCCGATGCTGGTGCCGTTGAACTGGAAGCCATGCGACGTGCCTATACGAACAGCGTTCGGCTGGAACACCGATTTTGGGACATGGCCTATAGCTTGGAAGGGTGGGAAAGGTAGGAGTGGCTCCTGATCAGTTAATCTGTGGGAGTGTTGCCGATGACGCCTTTTTGCGCCAAGGTGTCGATCTCGCTTTTCGAGAGGCCCAACAGGCCGCTTAGCACCTGATAGTTGTGCTCACCTAGGCCCGGTGCTGGGGTAGAGGTTGCTCTGGGGCTATTGGACAAGAGCCATGGAGTGGTCACCTGTTTGTAGGTGCCCGCCTCTGGGTGATTTACCACGTCCCAGAAACCTCTTGATTCCAGGTGGGGGTCGTCAATCACCTCACCACCTTTGAGTACAGGGGCTGCTGGTACGCCTTGTGCCTGTAGCAGGTACATGACTTGGTAATGGTCTTGAGTCTCGGTCCAAGTAGATATAACCAAGTCTATATCATCGTGATTGTTGCGGCGTGACTTTGGGTCGGCGAATCTAGAGTCGCTGGCCAAATGAGGCTGCCCCATGACTCTGCACAAGCTCTCCCATTCTTCGTCGGAACTCACCGATATCGCTACCCACATGTCTTCGCCCGAGCACGGGTATACTCCCTGGGGTGCCATATCACGGTGCCGGTTGCCCATGGTGCCTGCGATTCTGCCAGTGACCGAAAAATCCAAGATCGCCTCGCCTAATAGCATAGTGGTGACTTCCCTTTGGGAGAGATCTACCAGGCATCCGGAGCCGGTCTTGAGACGGCGGCGCAGCGCGGTCATAAGGGCACCGAATGACAGGATTCCCACCACAGGATCAGGGTAGACCAAGTTGGTCATCAAAGGCAGCCCGTCGTCGTACCCTGTGATAGACGCAAGACCCGCCGTTTGCTCCAGGGTCGATCCCAGGGAACCGTAGTTCGCTTCGGGGCCGTTTGCTCCCTGGCTACTGATCTTCATGTAGATCAACCCTGGGTTTAGCCGGGACACGACGTCATAACCCAGCCCGAGTCGGTCCATCACTGAACCACGGTAGTTCTCGACCAACACGTCACATACTTTGGCCAGCTCTAGGAACAGCTCTTTGCCTCGCTTGGCGCCTAAGTCTAAAGTAAGAGATCTCTTATTGATGTTTCGGTGTACGTGGTGGGCGGTGGTGTTCCACGGATGCTCGCCGGGGTCCCCGTCGGGGTAGACCCGTAGGTCATCTGGGCTGGGTCGGGCCTTCCCTCGGTTGATGTCCATCCGGGACAAGGATTCGATTTTTATCACCTCTGCGCCCATGAACCCGAGAAACATCGTGGCATAAGGACCGGCCGCGACTTGGCTCAGGTCGAGTATTCGGAGTCCGCCTAAAGCTGGCCTATTCGAAGGGGTTTTCAACCTTCTCTCCTTCCGCGGCGGACGTCAGCCCCAGATCACTCATGGAATATCCCAGCCGTTGGCACAGAATCTCTTCGTTGTGTTCGCCTAAACGGGGCGCGGGCCTGAGCTCCAATGCGCTCCCCTCCATACGGAACGGAGCTCCTGTGTGTGCTACGTCTCCGAACACCGGATCGGAGATCGACTGAAAGAATTCACGGTAAACCAATTGCTGTGACACCAATAGATCATCCACCGTTGCCACGTAGCCCGTGATTGTACGGAGCGCTTGAAGGGTGTGGTAGATCTCTTCTTTCGGTTTGGTGCCTGCCCAGCTAGCGATGACGTCCAACAGGTCCTGCTGATTTGCCCGCCGACCCTCCATGGTGGTGAACCTGGGATCATCCACCAACTCCGGTTTTCCGATCAACTCGCAAACCTTGAGCCAAGTGCTCTCTTGGACCCCGGTTTCCAGACCGGGGCTAACCCAGCCGTCTTTTGCGCGGACGAGGTTCGTGCCGCGGCGCATAGGTGTGCGGCCGAACTGGGCGTATATGGAAGAATGTATCTGCGAGACCGCCATAACTTCCATGGCGGAGATATCTACGTGCTGCCCGGCTCCCTGGGTGTCGCGCACGTAAAGCGCCAACATGCTGGCCGAGAAGGCGCTGACGCCTGTTGTGTAGAGACCGGACTCGCCGCCGACCTTTAGGGGTTCCTTATCGGGCAGTCCAATGGTGTACATCAGAGCTCCGGCTGCCTGAGCGACTATGTCCGAGCCTTTGTATTGGCTGTAGGGTCCGGTTTGGCCGAACGGGGTAACTGAGACGTATATCAGACCCGGGTTTTCTTCTGATAATTCACGGTAGCCCAGTCCAAGAGAATCCAGATGCCCTGGTGTGAAACTCTCTACTAGAATGTCGCAGTCTTGGGCGAGCTTCCTGATAGCTTGGGCTTGTTGAGGGATGGCGGGATCCAGTGTGACGCTCTTCTTGCACGTGTTGATATATGAGAAAAGCGCGCTGTTTTCGACCGTGGGGCTCCCGCTCAGGAATGGTTCCGAAGATCGCGACGAGTCACCGGTATCTGGAGGTTCAACCTTGATAACTTCAGCACCTAAACCAGCTAACAGCTTGGTGCTGAAAGGCCCCGCTACACCTTGGCTTAGGTCCAGAACTTTGATATCGCTGAGAAGATTGTTGTTGGCAGTTGTCATGGGGAAGCCTTTGCTGAGACGGGGTGAACTATCGAGCGGCTTTTCAGACGGGCCAATCAAATCCCGTCTTGCTGATGACGGCCACCTGACACGGAATAAGACCGGCCGAGCTAGCCGGCCCTGGTTTTTTAAGTGATTGGTTCATGATGAAAAGTAGGCGGCCTTAGCTTTGACCCGACCTATTCCCTATTCGAACTTTAGAAATAGTACCGAGATACGGTCTCCGCGACGCAGGCCGGCTTTTCTTGGCCGTCTATCTCGATCGTTACTTCTTTGACTACTTGGAAGCACTCTTCGTTGATTTTGTCGACACCAGCCAGTTTGCTGCGAGTGCGGACTTTCGACCCGGCTACCACCGGATTAGGGAAGCGAACCCGATTCATTCCATAATTGACCGACAGCTTCAGTCCGGGATATGGAGGGGCTGTTGCGTTCACGTTTCCGGTCAGATAAGGGATGAGGGACAGAGTAAGGAACCCGTGTGCGACGGTACTTCCGAAAGGGGACTCTTTGGCTGCGCGGTCAACGTTCACATGGATCCACTGATGGTCTTTGGTCACATCGGCGAACCCGTCAATCATGGTTTGGTCCACTAATTGCCAATCGCTTAGATGGATCTCTTCACCCAACTTGCCATTGATCTCTTCAACCAACTCGTCTATGGCCATAGCACCTCCGAGGTCAATAATGTTTAGCTAATAGCTTGGCTTGGTCGGATATGCGGTCAGTTGGATCTCGTGGGTCCAACACGATTTATCCTGGGTATGCAGATAATAGAACGCCTCTGCGATCTTAACCGGATTGATTACGATATCCGGTTGTTCCTGGGCGGTCGGCAGTGCGCGAGTTCCAGGGGAGTCGATCAGTCCATCGATTATGACGTTGGCTACATGCACACCATGTTCGGAATATTCCTCTGTTAGTACCTGCGCCAGCGTTCGCATCATCACACGAGGGTAGTAGAGGGACTGTCCGGTATACCGCTTTTTCCCTCGTAGTGAGAATTGGTTATTCGAGATCAGGAAAGAGCCTTCGCCGCGTTCTCGCATGGAGGGCAATACTTCTTTGGCTACCAAGAACGGCCCTCTACTGGCGATGTGCTGGGCGGTCTCAAACATCTCGTCGGGTATGTACTCAAGCAGTTCTTTGTCTGGTGGAAGGTCGCGCCCCTCCAGATAGCCAGCATTGTAGATGAGGACTTCTGGATCTCCTACCTCGTTCCGTATCTTCGAGAACGCGTTGGATATGGATTCGCCAGAGACAAGATCCAGTTCTACGATCATGCTTTCGCCGCCCTGCTCACCGATGGCGGTATGCAATGCGGAGGCGTTGGCAGCAGTACGGGTCGTGAGCACGACCAAGTAGCCTTCTAGTGCGAACTTCTGAGCGATGGCTCCTCCTACGCCCCAACGGACGCCGACCGGGAGGTGGCTGTCATCAAGTTCCTTACCGTGGACCAACTTAGTGTTACGGCCGTCTGACTGCCATTTGGACGTCGCTCCTACTACGACGGCGACGGGTTTCCGGGTGGAGTTCATGTTGGGTTTTCTCCCTTATGTGATTACTTTGCTGTTGAGTTGAAATCAGGTATTTGGGGTTTTGCGCCGTCTAAATATACGCCATAGGCTTGGCGAATTCGAATGGAGCCCGTTTTAATCGAACCCAAAAGGCCCACTCGATACGTCGAAGGCCGATGTATTTTTAAAAACCCGAGAGGACTAGGAGGATTCGAACCCACGGACAATGGTTTTGGAGACTAGCGGTGTGAGTGCGGGGCTTTCATACCGTATTCACCCTCCAAATGGTAAATGTGGTTGATCAAATATTATCAATGAAATTCAAGAGATGGGCAGCATACTCTTCCGGTTTCTCAT